>DATHAL010000040.1:0-35782 GCA_035296705.1 Solirubrobacterales bacterium | reverse complement strand
TCGGTGAGCACGGCGTCGCAGT
Organism: Solirubrobacterales bacterium; assembly: GCA_035296705.1. GTDB lineage: Bacteria > Actinomycetota > Thermoleophilia > Solirubrobacterales > 70-9 > WHSW01. Next base: position 35,760 of record DATHAL010000040.1, on the reverse strand, counting down.
CGGGCACGTCGAAGGAGACGTTGATCACGAGGCGCTGGCCGATCTCCTGCTCGGCGTCGCTGACACCGTGGTGGGTGTAGATCGAGAGCCCTGAGAGCTCGACCTCCACGGCCGATTCGTGGTTGTTCGAGTGGTCCTCCACGGCCGGAACCTAGCCGACGGCAGGCTCCCGGCGCCAATCCCGGCGTCCCAGGATCACCTCGCCGACCGCGAGCGCCTCGCGGACTTCGCGCACGTCGTGAACGCGGAAGACGTCGGCGCCGGCCTTGAGGGCGAGCACGTTGGAGGCGATCGTCGCGCCGAGCCTCTCCCCCACCTCGCGTCCGGTGAGCGAGCCGAGGAAGCGCTTGCGGGAGGTGCCGACCACGACCGGCCGGCCGAGCGCGGCGATCCGGGCGAGCCCACGCAGGAGCTCGAGGTTGTGATCGACGGTCTTGCCAAACCCGATCCCGGGATCGACCCAGATCCGCTCCTCGGCGATCCCGGCCGCCACCGCCACCTCGATTCGCCCGGCGAGGAACGCCCTCACGTCGTCGACCACGTCGTCGTAGGTCGGGTCGTCCTGCATCGTGCGCGGGTCCCCGAGCATGTGCATGAGCACGATGTCGCAGCGGCGGTCAGCGCAGAGCCCCGCCAACTCGGGATCGCCGCGCAGCGCGGTCACGTCGTTGACGATGGTCGCCCCGGCGTCGAGCGCCGCCGTGGCGACGGGAGCCTTCGACGTGTCGATCGAGACCTCGATGCCGGGCCCGTCTGGCCCGCAGAGCGCCCGCACGACCGGCTCCGTGCGCGCCACCTCCTCCGCGGCCGGCACGGCCTCGGCGCCGGGGCGGGTCGACTCCCCGCCGATGTCGAGGATCGCGGCGCCCGCTGCCGCCAGCTCGCGACCGTGCCCGATCGCGCGCTCGGGGTCGAGGAACAGGCCGCCGTCGGAGAAGGAATCGGGGGTCACGTTCACGACCCCCATCACTCGCGCCATGCTCAGGATGGCCCCCGGAAATGGCGAGAGGCGGGCCGCAGCCCGCCCCTCGAACGGCAGCCGAACTTGTCCGAGGTCAGCCGACGACGTTGCACCGGCGGTTCGAGACCGCGTAGGTGATGTCGCCCGTGAAGTGATCGAGCTTGATCACGACCTGACGGGTGCAGTCGAACGTCTGGCCGTTCTTGACGCTGATCACGTGGATCTTGCCGACCGCCTTGTGGCGGGTCACCCGGTGCAGCCCGCGGACGAAGAAGTCCTGGCAGCCGCTGGTGTTGCGGCAGTCCTTCTTCGCAACGAACTTCGCCGCGTTGGTCGCGGTGCGCCGGTCGAGGTTGTTCGCGCCGGCGACCGACGCGAAAACGACGCCGAAAAGCGCGACGGCCGCGACGATCATCGCGACACGCCGGCGAGTTCCCCCTGCTCGCTGCTTCATACGGGTCCTTTCCCTGTGGAAATGCCTGATCAGGCAATTGACGAAACATGGCCGAATCTACATCCACGGGACGCGCCTAGAAACCGTGATTTCCCGCAACTCGCGCAGGGACTCGGAGGCCCTGAGCGGGTCGCTCAGCCGCGGTCGTCGGCGCGCATCTCGGCCGAGCCGCCGGCGAAGCCGGGACGCGGACGCGGAAGCGGGCGAGGCGCCTCGCGGCCTGGGGCGCGCTCCGGCGCGGGCTCGGGCGCCGGGGGCTGCTCGGGCTCCTCGGGCGGGAAGGCCTGCTCCTCGGGAGCGCCCTCGAGCAGCTTCACGAACTGCTCGGCGTCGATCGTCTCGCGCTCCAGCAGGATGTTCGAGATCCGGTCGAGCTGGCCGCGGTGCTCGACGAGAATGTCCTTCGCTGTCTGGTGGGCCTCCTCGACGATCCGGCGCACCTCGTCGTCGATCTCGCGCGCGATCTCATCGGAGTAGTCGGGCTCGGAGGAGAACTCGCGGCCGAGGAACGGCATCGAGCGATCGTGGCCGAAGACCCGCGGGCCGAGCCGCTCCGACATCCCGTAGCGCATCACCATCTGCTTGGCAGTTTCCGTGACCTTCTCGAGGTCGTTCGAGGCGCCCGTGGTGATCTCGCCGAACACGATCTCCTCCGCCGCCCGCCCGCCGAGGGTCATCGCCATGGTGTCGCCGAGCTCGGCGCGCGTGGTCAGGAACTTGTCCTCGCCGGGCAGCGAGATCGTGTAGCCGAGCGCCTGGCCGCGGCCGATGATCGAGACCTTGTGGACGGGGTCGCAGTTCGGCAGCACGTGGCCGACGATCGCGTGGCCCATCTCGTGAAAGGCCGTGATCAGCCGCTCCTTCTCCGACATCACCCGCGTCTTCTTCTCGGGCCCGGCGATCACGCGCATGATCCCCTCCTCGAGCTCCTTCATCGTGATCTCGCGCTTGCCCGAGCGCGCGGTGAGGAGGGCCGCCTCGTTGATCAGGTTCGCGAGGTCGGCGCCGGTGAAGCCGGGCGTCTGACCGGCGAGCGCGTCGAGGTCGATCTCCTTGGCGAGCGGCTTGCCGCGGGTATGCACCTCGAGGATCTTCTTGCGCCCGCGCCGGTCGGGACGGTCGACGACGATCTGGCGGTCGAAGCGCCCCGGGCGGAGCAGCGCCGGGTCGAGGATGTCGGGCCGGTTGGTTGCCGCGATGAGGATGATGTTGTCCTTCATCTCGAAGCCGTCCATCTCGACGAGCAGCTGGTTGAGCGTCTGCTCGCGCTCGTCGTGGCCGCCACCCATGCCGGCGCCGCGGTGGCGGCCGACGGCATCGATCTCGTCCATGAAGATGATGCAGGGGGAGTTCTGCTTCGCTTGCTCGAAGAGGTCGCGGACGCGGCTCGCGCCGACGCCGACGAACATCTCGACGAAGTCTGAGCCCGAGATCGAGAAGAACGGCACGCCGGCCTCGCCGGCCACCGCCCGCGCGAGCAGCGTCTTACCCGTGCCGGGCGGGCCGTAGAGGAGGACGCCCTTCGGGATCCGGGCGCCGAGCGCCTGGAACTTCTTCGGGTTCTCGAGGAACTCCTTGATCTCGTGGAGCTCCTGGACCGCCTCGTCCGCCCCGGCGACGTCGCGGAAGGTGATCTTCGGGGCGTCGACCGACATCCGCTTCGCGCGCGACTTGCCGAAGCTCATAACGCGCGAGCCGCCGCCCTGCATCTGGTTCATCAAAAACAGCCAGAACCCGAAGAAGAGGACGAACGGGAGGATGTAGGTGAGGATCGAGAGGAAGCTCGAGCCGCCCGTGCCCTCGACCTCGGTGTCGACGTGGTTGTCGTTGGCGGCGTTGACGAGCGTGCCCTCGAGCTCCGAGGGATAGCCGGTGGTGTACTCGTCGCCGCTCGTCTCGACGACCTTGACCGTCTCGGTCTTCTGCTGGAACGTGACCGACTCGATCTGCTCGGGGTGGTTCTCGAGCGCCTGGCGGAACTCGCCGAAGTCGGGCGCGTCGCGGGGCTCGGGCGCGCTGATCAGCCGCTGGGCGAAGAACGCCAGGACGATCACGATCAGGATCGGGAACGCCGCGCTTCTGAAGAACCGTCTCATAGGGTGAACATGCGGGTTTCTCCGCCCCGCTGGAGCCTGGATCAGCGTACCAGGGGCGATCCGGCTGTCAGAGGGGTCAGTTACTCCTGCAACGCGGCGACATAGCGCAGGTTGCGGTAGCGCTGGCCGTGGTCGAGGCCGTAGCCGATCGCGAACCGGTTGGGGATCTCGAAGCCGACATAGCGGATCGGGAGATCGACCCGGCGCCGCTCGGGCTTGGTCAGCAGCGCGCAGACCTCGAGCGAACGGGGCTCTCGAGCCCCGAGGTTCTTGAGCAGGTAATGAAGCGTGAGGCCGGAGTCGACGATGTCCTCGACCAGGAGCACGTCGCGTCCGTCGATCGAGGCGTCGAGGTCCTTGAGGATCCGGACGACACCCGAGGAGTCCGTCGCCGAGCCGTAGCTCGACACGGCCATGAAGTCGACCTCACACGGGATCGTGAGCTCCCGCATCAGGTCGGCGATGAAGAGCACCGCGCCCTTCAGGACGCCGATCATCACCAGGTCCCTGCGGGCGTAGTCGCTGCTGATCTCGGCGCCGAGCTCGCGCACGCGCCGCTGCAGGTCATCGGCTTCGACCAGCGTCTCGCCGATCGCGGGGTCGTCCACGTGGGAAGGCTATTCCAGGGCTCGAGCCGTGAGCACCGCGACCTGCTCGGCGCTCGGGTCGAGGCGAAAGTCCTCGGACACGGCGACGCCCACGACCCAGGCGATCTCGCCGTCAACCGTCACCAGCGGCAGCGAGGCGCGCAGAGACCGGGGGACGTGGCAGTCGGTGAACAGGTCGCCGAGCGTCTTCGTCCCCTGCATCCCGAGCGGCCGGATGCGGTCGCCCTCGCGCCAGGTGCGGACCTCGATCCGGCCCTCGAGCGCGCCGGCGTCGAGCGTCGCGAGGTCGGGGCCGGCCGGCTCGACGGGGCCGGGGTGAAGCTCGGCTCGCACTTCCCAGCCGCCGAGCTGGACCCGGCCCGGGAGCCGCAGCACCGTCGGCTCGGGGGCCGCGTCCGCGGTCGCGGCGCGGAAGCTCACGAACCCGGACTCGCAGACGGCCACGAGGCCGCCGCCGAGCTGCACGGCGCCGCCCTCGGGGCTCGCCGCGAGCCGCTCGATCTCCGCCATCCGGGCGCGACCGAGGGGCACCGTGCGGCCGGCGGCGCGCTCGGCGAGCGCGCGGAGGGCGAGCCGGCGCAGGCCGGGCTCCCAGTCGGCGATCGCGCTCGCGCGGACGGCGACGGCGCCTGCGTCGGCTCCGGCCTGCGCCAGCGCCTCGAGCACCACGCGGTCGAGGAGCTCCGCCTCCTCGAAGAGCTCTGCTCGCGTCTCGGCGAGGTTGCGCAGCGCCTCGGGGTTCACCTCGCGGAGCACCGGCAGGAGCTCGGCGCGGATCCGGTTCCGGGCGAAGCTCGGATCCTCGTTGGTCTCGTCGTCGGCGAAGGGAAGGCCGGTGGCCTCGACCAGCTCCCGGATCCGCTCGCGGTCCAGGGCCAGCAGGGGCCGCACCACTCGCCCGTTTCGCGGTGCGAGCCCGAGCAGCGCTCGCGATCCCGGTGAGCTCGCGAGACGATAGAGGAAGGTCTCGGCGAGATCGGTCCGGGTGTGGCCGGTGACGACGACGTCCGAGCCGGTGCGGTCCCGAAGGCGCTCCGCCGCCTCGTAGCGGACCCGCCGCGCGGCCGCCTGGAGGTTGCCGGGGCCGAGCTCGTTCGGGCGCTCGACGTGGAGGTCGATGCGAAGCGCGGCGCAGAGTCGCCGGCAGGCCGCCTCACCCTCGGCGGCGCCGTCGCGGAGGCCGTAGTTGACGTGGAGGGCGTGGACGGCCTCGGCGCCGAGCGTTCGCGCCATCGCCGCGGCCGCCGCGGTCGAGTCCGGGCCGCCGGAGACCATGACTACGGCGGAGGTGCTCCCGTTCACCTGTCCGCTCATCCGCAGCACCCGCGCGAGCTCGACCAGCGCCTCTTCCTTTGTCACGAGCGGGATGTTACGAGCGCGAGGGGCGGATTCCCGGGCGTTTACACCGAATCGCCGGGTCGGGCCCGGGCGATGAACAGCTCGACCGGCTCTCCGAACCCCTTGAGCTCGACCCGGCCGATCGGGTTGAAGTCGAGGTACGCCGACTCGCCGATCGCGTCGGCGACCGCGGTGGTCACCATCACCTCGCCGCCCAGCGCCCGCGCCACCACCCGGTGTGTGAGGTTCACCTCGGTCCCGAAGTAGTCGCCGTCGCGGTAGACGGCGCGCCCGTAGTGGATCCCGACGCGGGGCTGCGGGCGCTCCTGAAACAACGTCAGGAAACCGACCGCCCACTCGGTCAGCGTCACCGGGTCCGGCGAGACGATCATCACCTCGTCGCCGATCGTCTTCACGATCAGTGCCTCCGCCGGCAGCGTCGCCTCGACCGTCTCGATGAAGCGCTCGACCAGGTCGAGCGCCTCCTCGTCGCCCTCCTCCTCGGTGTAGCGGGTAAAGCCGGTGAGATCGACGAAGCAGAACGTCATGTGGACACGGCCCATCTGGCGCATGCCGCCGAAGTCGGTCTCCATGTGGCCGACCACGTCCTGCTCGATGTAAAAGCGCAGGTAGCGCTGGTGGATGTACTCCATGAGCGGCGAGGTCAGCGGCAGGAGCTCGCGCGCCAGACCCTCCATCTCCTCCGCCATCTCGAGCGCGTCGACCCCCTGGCGAATCAGCGGCTCGTGGACGTAGAGGTGAAAGAGCCGCACCTCGGCCTCGGCGATCTTGCGGATCGACTGCGCGTAGACGCGCACCAGCTGGAGCAGAGCGACGAGCGGGAAGCCGGCGCCGAGCACCGCCGCCATCTGCTCGACGGCCTGCGCGTCCTGCTCGTTGAGCACGCCCTGGAGCCCCGTCGGCGTCCCGAGCAGGGTCATGATCCGCTCGATCAGCTCCTCCTCCAGGCCTGAGCGCGCGGCCGCCTCGCCACGCGGGATCACCTGCTCGGCGGCGCCCGGCAGGAGGTCCTCGACGTAGCCGAAGGCGAGCCGCCCGTCGCGGACGGCGCGCCGCAGCTCGGCGAGGGAGTGGCCGCGCTCGCGCATCCGCGCCACGACCCGAGCCTGCGCGGCGGCGGCGGTGGTCCAGCGGCCGCGCTTCACCGGGATCACCTTCGCCTCGGCCCACCGCGTCAGCGTCGCTGCCGAGACCCCCGAGATGCGCGCCGCCTCGTTGAGGGAGATCGCGTCCTCTGGCACCGATCGATCCTATGACGGGGCCGGCGGCGATTGTGTGATCGCCATGTCGCTGGTGATCCGGGCCCCAGAAGCGGAGCGACGGGGTCATGCGGCCCCGTCGCCCTGCGGGCTTCACGGCCCGCTTCGTCGGCCATCGGCGCTTTGACGCCTTGCGAGCTTCGCCTTGCGCATGCCCCAGTCGCCGGAGGGCGGCGGGCCGCGATGCCCACTTCGGCCTGTTGCCAACTTCGAACTGGGAGGCTACGCCGCGATGGTCCGCTCGTCAACCGTCGGTGGCGAGTCTCGGGAAGCGCTCCCGCACGACCCGACTGTACGGCTCGCACAGGAGCCGGCTCGCCGGCAGGTAGCGCAGCGCGAAGTCCGACTCCGCGCGGACGCTGACCTTGCCGCGGGCGATCGCGATCGGCAGGCTCTCCTGCCCCTGGAGGTAGCGGTTCGCGACCGCCTCGTCCATCGCGAGTTCGAGCTTCGGCTTCCAGTCCGCCTCGCCGCCGAAGGACCAGTCGATGCTGCGGCCGGGGTCCTCGCTCGCGGCGAGGTCGAGGACGAGCCCGCTGTCGGTGAACCGCCATCGCATCCTGATCCCGGTTGCCTTGATCTTCGGCCCGACGCGCTCGTCGGCGTCCGCCGCCTCGAGCGCCAGCTGGACGGCGCGGCGGAAGCTCGATCCGCCCCCGGGGGCCGCCTCCCGCTCCCCGCTCGTCCCGACCGTAATCGCGCTCTCCATCCCGGGCGCGAGTCTATGCCCCCGCAGTGCGTCGGGGGGCTTCCGGCATCAGAGGAACGTGGAACGGCGCTTTGCGAGGTTCTCGTAGAGCTTCCCCTGAATCGTCTCGCGCACCTGTTCGGCGAGGTCGAAGACGACGCGGCGGTCCTCGGCGGCCTCCGGGCCGTATCCGCCGAGCTCGACCGGGTCGCAGAACTCGATCCGCCAGCGCGACGGCAGCGGCAGGAGTCCCAGTGGCCCGAGCCACGGAAAGGTCGGCGTGATCGGCACGTACGGGGCGCCGACCGCGCGAGCCAGGGCGCGGCTCTCTCCGAGCTTCGGGTAGATCTCCTCGGCCCCTACCACCGCCACCGGGACGATCGGGGCCTGCGCCCGCAACGCGATCTCGACGAACCCGCCGCGACCGAGGCGCTGCACGCGGTAGCGCTCGGTGAACGCCTTGCCCGTTCCCTTGACGCCCTCCGGAAACGCCATCACGAGCTCGTTCTGCTCGAGCAGCCGGATGGCGTTCGACGGGCTCGCGGGGATGCCGCCGCACCGGCGCATGAGCGAGGACACGAACGGGAGCACGAAGGCCCAGTCGAGCACCATGAATCGCGGCCAGCGTGGCAGCGGGTGCTCCTTCATGATCGCGATCGTCATCATCGCGGCGTCGAACGGGAACAGCGAGCCGGCGTGGTTGGCGACCAGCAGCGCACGTCCGTGGGCCGGCACGTTACGGGTGCCCTCGACCGCAACTCGCCACCAGGCGCTGTAGAGGAACTCGAAGAGGGGGAACACGGCCTCTGCGAACTGCTCGTCGAACCCCCACTCGTCCTCGTGATACTCACCCTGGAGGCGGCGAACGCTGATCTCCACCGCCTCACGGAGCCGGCGCGGGAGCCCAGCGGCCGCATCGCGCGCCGCCTCGAGCGGATCGAGGCCGGACTCGACGCCCCCACGGACGTCGCGCAGGAAGTCGGCGAGGGCCTCGGGCCCGAGCGTGGCGCCCTCAGTCACGACCCATCCCGGTGAGCCGGCCCGCGAGCGCGCCGGCCGAGAGGTCCGGGGAGACGCTGCGCCCGCCGTCCTTGCGGGCGAGGTCGCGGATCGCCGCCACCGCGTCATACCGCGGGCTCGTAGCCGAGCTCGGCGCGCAGCCGGCGGTTGTCGATCCCGCGGCCGTAGCGGAGCAGGCGGACCGCGTCCCCTAGCAATCCCGCGGCGCCCAGCCGTCGGCCGAACCGCTCGAGCGTTGGCTCGAAGAGCGGGTGCGGGATCGGAAACGAGGGGCGGTGCAGGATCCTGAGCATCCTGCTGAGCGAGATCGCACCGCTCGGCGCGACGTTGACCGGACCGCGGACCGGCTCGCGAACGGCCCGCTCGAGGGCGCCGTGCGCGTCGTCGGCGTGCAGGAACTGAAGCCGCGGGTCGAAGCCGAGCTGGACGGGGACGACCGGTAGCGTCAGGTAGCGGACGAGCGGCGTTGCGAGCTGTGGCCCGATCTCGGGCTGGCAACGCAGCACGCAGCAGACGAGCTCCGGGTGGCGGCTGGCGAAGTTCGAGAAGTACTCCTCGAGCTCGGAGACGTCGCGCTGAAAACGGGTCCGAAGCGGCGTCACCTCGGTCATCTCCTCGGTGAAGAAGAACGGCGCCGCCCCCTCGGAGGCGTAGATCGCGGCCGACCCACGGAGGACGATGCGCCGCAGCGACTCGGTTCGCTCGCAGGCGGCGAGGAGCTGGAGTGTCCCGATCACGTTGATCTCGTGCAGGACGCGGGGCGGGCGCCCCGGCTCCGGGTACCAGAGGACACCGCAGTGGACGAGCGTGTCCGGCTCGAGCGTCGGAAGAAGCCGCGAGAGGACGGGGCTGCGGATGTCGGCCTCGATCAGCTCGGTGCGCTCGAGCTCAAACGGCGGCGGACGGGTGTCGAGCCCGGCCACGTGGGAGATGTCCGGGTCGCGCTCGAGTCGCCGCGCGAGCGCCGCGCCCCAGACGCTGCCGGTCCCGGTGATCACGACGCGGCGGCCGTCGTTCACCTAACCCTCGGCTTTAGGCTTAGTCTCTGGACCGAGGACGCCCGCCTCTGGGTCCGCGTCGCCTTCAGGTCCCAGCCGCGCCTCGAGCTCCGCCAGCCGGCGCTCGAGCGTCTCGAGGCGCTTGCCGACCTCCCCCGTCGCCTCCTGCCCGCGCCGCGCGAGCTCCGCTCCGGCCTCCTGGCCGCGTCGCGTGAGCTCGGCCTGGGCCTCGCGCCCGCGACGGACGACGTCGTCGACGAGCTCGGCGGCACGCTCGCGCGTCGTCGCGGCCGATCCGGCCGTGGCACGCATCGTGCGCTCTACGGCGGTGCGCAACGCATCGGCGACGCCGCTGTCGGCGCCCGCCTGCTCGGAGTCGGAATGGTTGGCGGCGGCATCGTTCATCGCCCGGCTCAGCATAATCCGCGGGCCGTGAACGCCTACCTGCGACCGACCGCCGCGATCGGTCCCGACCTGCTCCTGCCGACCGATCCCGCGCTGGCCCTCGCGCTCGCGCAGGAGCTCCTCACCAAGCCGCTGATGGCGAACCACAGCCACGGCCTCCGGGGCTACGTGGGGAAGACCGAGCGCGGCGACGCGTTGGGGATCCAGGCAAGCGGGATCGGCGGCCCCAGCGCCGCGGCCGTGCTCGGGGAGCTCGCCGCACACGGCGCCCGCCGCGCGATCCGGATCGGCCGCTGCGAGACGCTCGATCCGGCGCTCGGACCAGGGACCGTCGTGCTCGTGCGCGCCTGCCACGGCGCCGACGGCACGAGCCGCGCGCTCGGGTCGACCAACCCCGCCTCCGACCCGGTGCTGCTCGAGGCTCTGGCCGGCGCGCTCGAGCCGGCGCCGATCGTGGACGACGCGGTCAGCTTCGACGTCGCTCCCGCACCGGCCGGCGCTAGGTCTCGGTCGGGCTCGACTCCAGCCGCCGGCTGAGCGCCGCGAGCTCGAGCCCGAGCTCATCCAGCCTGTCCTCAACCTCCTCGAGCCGGCCGGACAGCGAGCGAATCCGCTGCTCGAGCCGCTCGACGTCAGATCCGGAGGCTACGTTGAGCGCCCCCATGGCAGAGCGCTGCGCGGAGGCGGCGCGCTCGCCGGCGCCCAGCGCGCGGCCGAGCGCGGCACTGAAAAGTGGGTTCTCGAGCAGCGCCTGGGCGAGCTCACCGACCGCCTCCTCGCCGCGTGCCCGGATGCCGCTCTTGTCAATCGACGCTTCCATATGCTCAGGGCGGCCCAGCGTACCGCCTGCACGCTTCAAGCTCGACGGCCGGAATGCCGATCACAGCCTCGAGGCTCGCCGGGTGAACTTGCGCATGAACGCACCCCGGTCGGGTACGGTTTCTCCGTTTGTTACAACACCCTGGTCCAATGGATAGGTTGTCGGCGGCCCAGGAGGAGAGACCCGCCGCGGACGTTGGGCAGGGCCGTTGCGCACTTCGGTGACGCGGTCCAGTGCATTGGGAATGACACGGAAGCTTCTACTCATCGTCGGCCTAGCCGTACTCGGTGGCTGCCTCGCAGCGGGCTCGGCGGGCGCGGGCGACGTCGTCGGCGTGGACCAGGTGCAGACCGGCGTCACCGACCAGGTCCAGGCCGTCACGCAATGCGCGAACGCGGCCGACGACGACGGCGATGGGCTCGCCGATCTCGCCGACCCGGATTGCTCCGGCGCGCTCGACACAGTCGAGGCGGGCTCCGGCGGCCTCCCCGAAGCCCCGTCGACGACCACCCAGCTACCGTCGACGACCACCCAGCCGTCGTCCACGTCCACGGACAGCAGCACGACGACCGACGAGGCCACCAGCACGACGACGACCGACGCGGGCGGCACCGTCAAGCCCGAGGGCGGCGTTAGCGGCCCGAGCGGCTCCGGCGGCCGCGGCACCGGCGCCGGCACCGTCGAGTCGACCAAGCCCGGCGCTGGCGATCGCCGCCACGGTGGGGACGACGAGGAGGGCTCCGGCCACCGCCTGCCGACGGAGCCGGACGCCGATCGGCGTCCCGACGGTGTCCCCACCGACACCAACCCGGCCGTCACGATCGCCGACTTCGGCCCCGCCCCGATCGGCGTGCCGAACTTCGTCATCGACCAGTTCACGATCCCGCCGTTCCTGCTCCCGATCTACCAGGCCTGCGGCACCCAGTACGGGATCCCGTGGCAGATCCTCGCCTCGATCAACCGCATCGAGACCGCGTTCGGGACCAACCTCAACGTCTCCACCGCCGGCGCGCTCGGCTGGATGCAGTTCATGCCGGCGACCTGGAAGATGTACGGCGTCGACGCGAACGAGGACGGTCGCAAGGATCCGTACAACCCAGTGGACGCGATCTGCGCCGCCGCCCGCTACCTGAGGGCGGCCGGCGGCCAGGAGGACCTGCGCGGCGCGATCTTCGCTTACAACCACGCCGACTGGTACGTCGACGAGGTCGTCCTCTACGCCCGCCAGTACGGCCGGCTCCCCGACGACTTGGTGGGTTCGCTCACCGGGCTCACCGAGGGCGCGCGATTCCCGGTTGCCGCCGACGCTCGCTACGCTGACGACATCTCCGAGCGGCGGGCGCTCGCGCGCGCGAAGCCCGGCAAGGGCGCGACCGGCAACGTGGCCGAGGTGATCTCAGCCTCACCCACACGTCGAGGGATCAACATCTACTCTCGAGAGGGGGCGCCGGTGGTCGCGGTCAACGACGGCGTCATCACGCGGACGGGCAAGTCGAAGGAGCTCGGCCGCTACATCGTCCTGCGCGACGCCTACGGCAACCGCTTCACCTACGCGGAGCTCGACAAGGTGTCCGAGGTCTACCCCGTGCCGAAGCAGGACCGACTCTCCTCCGACGACTTCAAGCTCGTGACGCCGGACGACCCGAAGCCCGACCGTGCCGCGAGTGCCGGCGTCCAGCGCCCGGAGTCCGAGTCGAAGAAGGCCGCGGCGAAGTCGAGCGACGGCGGCGACGAGGCCGACCGCGCGGCCGAGGCCGACGCCCCGGTGAACACCGAGGACGCGCGCCGGCGCCTCTACGCCTTCCCGGAGCGCAAGAACAACGCCGGCCGAGCGGACCTCACCGGCCAGCTCGACGAGCTGCTCGCCCAGCGGATGCCCGCCTACGAGTCGTTCAAGGGCTACCTCGCCAACGTCCTCAAGTTCGACCCGAAGACGATGGAGATGCACGAGCTCAAGGTCGGCTCCAAGGTCACCGCCGGGACCGTCCTCGGGCGCATCGGCAAGACCAGTGACCTCGCGCCGCACGTCCACTTCGCGATCCAGCCCGCCGGTCGCGGCGCGCCCAAGGTCGACCCGAAGCCGATCCTCGACGGCTGGAAGCTCCTCGAGGCGACCGCGATCTATCGCGCCGCGGGCGAAAACCCATTCGAGGGCACAGCGACGACGAGCCAGGTGCTGCTGATGTCGAAGCAGCAGCTCATCCAGCGCGCGCTCAACGATCCGGCGCTGGAGATCTACTCCTGCGGGCGCACCGACATTCACAGCGGCCAGATCGACCGGCGCATCCTCGCGGCGCTCGAGTACCTGACCTCGCGCGGATACGACCTCACGATCACGTCACTCAAGTGCGGCCATTCCTTCCTGACGTCCTCGGGCAACGTCTCCGAGCACTCGTCGGGTAACGCCGTCGACATCGCGCAGATCAACGGCATGCCGGTCCTCGGCCATCAGGGGCCAGGCAGCCTCGCGGACGCGCTCGTGCGCGACCTGCTGAAGCTCCAGGGGACGATGAAACCGCACCAGATCATCTCGCTGATGGATTACTTCGACGCCGATAACACGTTCGCGATGGCCGACCACGCCGACCACGTCCACGTGGGCTACCAGCCGCTCTACGGCCCAGCGGGCGGCGGCGTCTCGAAGCAGTTCGAGGAGATCCTGAAGCCGGAGCAGTGGGAGCGGCTGATCGACCGCCTGGGCGAGATCGACAATCCGACCGTCCCCACGCAGCCCTCCGACTACGCGCTGCCGGCGGGCGGCAAGCACAAGGACAAGGGCGGCGACAAGAAGCGCCGCTCCTCGAGCGCCCACCTGGGCGAGTAGCGATCGCCGAGCGTTTCCCGTTCGTCCAGCTCGAGCTCGCCGGCGCGACCGGCCTCGAGGACGGCCGCTATCTCGCCCGCGACCCTGAGCGCGTCCTCGTCGTAGCCACCGCCGGCGCGCCGCCCCCGGCACGCCGCCGCCTGCGACGTCCCCGCCCGCGGCCGGTCGAGGGCGAGCCCGAGGAGCCGAGGGTGCCGGTCACCACCCTGACGGTGATCCGCCCCGAGCCGCTCGGCGACATCGACGCGGCGCAGGGCTGGCTCGCGGCCCTGCGCGACGACCCGGAGTCGCTCGATGCGGAGCTGGAGCACGCGCTCGTCCTCGTCAACCTCGCCATCCACGCCCACCGAAGCGCCGCCATGGACGGATCGCTCCCGGACGTGAGCGCCGAGGCCGCGCTCGGCGTCAAGGTCGGGTTCGGCTCCGGCCAAGGCCTCGCCGAGGGCCGGTTCGAAAGTGCGATCGAGGTGCCGCACTCGAGCCGCCGACAGCGTCGCGCCGACGCCCTGCGGCCGCAGGAGCGGGTTGCGGCCGTGCTCGGCGGACGCGAGCGCGTGCCCGCCTGTGAGGCGCTGCTCCTGCGGGCGCGCTCGGACCTCGACGCCGGCCGCGTTCGCGAGGCCGCGCTTCAGCTCCGGGTCGGGCTCGAAGCGCTCCTCGCCGAGCGCGAAGCGTTCCGGGCCGCGGGCCAGGAGGAGGACCTGGCGGCGCTCGAGGCGCGGCGCCGGGCCACTGCCGAGGCGGCGAACGAGGCGCTGCGCAGCGGGCTCGCGGACGCCCGCGCGCAGCAGGTCGCCGAGACGCTGGCGCTCTGCGAGCGCGTGATCCGGCGCAAGCGGGCGCTCGGCTGAGCCCGCGCTAGATCGCGGCGAGAACCGACTCGAGCTCGTCGACGACGTCGCCGTCGAGCTTCAGCGCCGCCTCGCCGTCATAGGGCGTAGGCCCCTGAGTGACGAGCGCGACCCTGCCGCCCGAGCTCAGCGTCAGCTCAGGCAGCCCGGCGACGGGGTACACCTCGAGCGACGAGCCGACGCAGAGCAGGAGGTCGGCGGCGGCGCAGAGCTCCTGCGCCTCGGACATCGCCCGCTCCGGCAGCAGCTCCCCGAACAGGACCACGTCCGGCTTCACCTTGCCCGTGCAGCATGCGCAGGTCGCGACTCCGTCGTCGAAGAGCTCACCGACGCGCTCCAGCGGATACCTCGCGTTGCAGGACGTGCAGCTGGAGGTCGCGATCGAGCCGTGCACCTCGATCACGCGCTCCGAGCCGGCCTTGCTGTGCAGGCGGTCGATGTTCTGCGTGACCACGGCGTCGAGCATTCCGCGCCCCTCGAGCTCGGCGAGGGCGTGGTGGGCGCCGTTCGGCTCCTTGTGCGAGAGGCCCGCGAAGCGTGGCCGGTAAAAGCTCCAGAAGCGCTTCGCGTCGCGGTGGAAGGCGTCGATGTGGGCAACCTCCATCGGGTTGACCTTCTCCCAGAGCCCCTTCCCCGGGGTGCGGAAGTCCGGGATCCCCGATGGCACCGAGATCCCGGCCCCCGTCAGCGCGACGACGCGGTCGGCGTCGCGGATCAGCGCTGCCAGCTGCGCCGCCCGCGAGGTGTGCCGGTTCGTACCCCTCACCTTCCCTCCCACTTCGGCGTGCGCTTGCCGAGGAATGAGCCGATCCCCTCCTTCGCGTCCTCGCTCTGAAACGCGGTCGCGAATCCGGCCTTCTCCTTCTCGATCCCCTGGTCGAGGTCGGGATCGTCGGAGGCCGCCTTGACCTGTTCGACCGCGACCGGCGCCTGCCCCGCGAGCTTGCGCGCCCACGCGAGGGCGGTGTCGAACAGCTCGTGGTCGGGCACCACGCGGTTGGCGAGCCCGAAGGCCTCGGCCTCCCCGGCGGAGACGGCATCGCCGATCAGGTTCATCTCGAGCGCCTTGAAGTCCCCGACCAGCCGCGGCAGCCGCTGGGTGCCGCCGAAGCCGGGAATGATGCCGAGCCTGATCTCCGGCTGCCCAAAGACCGCGGACTCGGCCGCGACCCGGAAGTTGCACGCCATCGCGAGTTCGCAGCCGCCACCGAACGCGAGCGAGTTGACGGCGGCGACCGTCGATACCCTGCTCAGCCCCATCGAGCGAAGCAGCGCGTGGCCCGAGTGGATCAGCTCGCGGCCGCCGGCCTCGTCCATCGACGTGAACGCCTTGATGTCCGCGCCGGCCGAGAACACGACCGGGTTCGAGGAGGCCACCACGAGCGCGCGGATCTCGCCGCCGGCGGTGACCCTCTCCCAGACCGTGCCGAGGTCCTCGATCACCTGCGGTGAGATCGCGTTCATCGGCGGGTTCGCCAGCCAGGCGATGGCGACGTCGCCGCGGGTCTCGAGCTTCACGGTGTCGGTCTGCTCGCCCTCGTCGGCCCGCGGATAGGCATAGAAGCCCTGCCCGGCCTTCTGCCCGAGCCGCCCCTGGGCGACGAGCCGCTTCAGGATGCGTGGCGGCGCGAACCTCTCGCCGCGCTCCTCCTGGGCGCGCTCGAGCTTGGACAGCACCTCGTCGAGGCCCAGCATGTCGGCGCCCATGAACGGGGGAAAGATCCCGCGGCGCGGGTCCATCCCCGCACCGGCCATCATCCCGAGGTCGATCTCACGAACGGTCGAGACCCCCTCCTCGAGCAGCAGGCTGGCCTCGACGATCGCCTTCAACTTCATCAACTCCGCGAGCGCATCACCGTCGGGGCCGGCGTCGCCCTCGATCTGCGGCTCGCCGTTTTCGTAGAAGCCGGAGCCGCCGGACTTGGCGCCGAGCTTGCCGTCGGCGACCAGCTTCTGCATCCCCCTGTGGACGTAGAAGGAGTCGCCGTAGGACTCGTTCAGGTGCTCGGCGACGTGGAGGACGGTGTCGAGCCCGAGCAGGTCGACGAGGAAGAAGGGGCCCATTGGCGCGACGTTCGCGCCGGCCACCGCCTCGTCGATCTTCTTGATCGACAGCCCCTCCTCCTCCTGGGCGCGCCAGATCTCGCCGACCGCGCTGTTGAGGATCCGGTTGACGACGAAGCCGGGCACCTCGCCGCAGGTGATCGGCTGCTTTTTGATCGCCTGCGCGAAGTTGAACGCCGCCTGCGTGACCTCCGGGTCGGTGTCGTCGCCCTCGATGATCTCGACCAGCGGCATCACGGAGGCCGGGTAAAAGAAGTGAAAGCCGACGACCTTCTCCGGCCGGAGCGTCGCCTCCGCCATCTCCGAGATCGACAGCGAGGAGGTGTTCGAGGCGAGGATCGCATGGCCCGGCGTGACCTCGTCGAGCTCGGCGAAGACCGCCTGCTTGATCTCGATCCGCTCGGGGGCCGCCTCGATGACGAAGTCGACGTCGCCGAACGACTCGTACGTGGTCGTGCCCTCGATCAGGCCCATGACCTCCTCGAGCCTCGCCGAGGCCTGCTCCTCGGTGAGCCTCTCCTTCGAGACCAGTCGGTCGAGCTGGCCCTTCGTCACCTCCTGTGCCTTGGAAAGGCCGTGGTCGACGAACTTCTGGTCGATGTCCTTGAGGACGACTGGGATGTCGGACGAAGCGATCGCCTGCGCGATCTCACCGCCCATCGTGCCGGCGCCGACGACGGCGGCCTTGAAGACGAACATTCGGTTGGAGCCCTCCGCGGTGGTGTTCTAGGTAAGAGCGCGGCGCAGCGTACCTATCCGACCGGTTCCTCCGCCTCGCGCTTGAGGCCGAGGAGCGACCGGCGAAGCGACGCGCGCACCTGCGAGCGGACGAAGAGGCGGTCGGCGAGCCAAGCGAACGGTCCGCCGCTGGCGAGCCGGTAGTCGAGCTCGAGCGCCACCCGCACCGCCTCTCCCTCGACCGCGAACCGCGTCCTCAGCTCGCCGTTTGACTCCGGGTCCGTGAACTCGATCCGGTGAAGCCGTCGCGGTGAGTGCTCGACGACCCGCTCGGTGACGGTGCCGCGTCCTGCCGGGTTCGAGCGCCAGACCAGGGTCGCGCCGTCCTGGGGATAGCCGTCGGAGCGCTCGACCGCGGCGAACCCGTCGACCCACGAGGCCCACCGGCGCGAGTCGAAGTAGACGTCCCATACCTCCCCCAGGGTCGCCCCCACGAGCACCGACTCCGTCAGCGTCGCCATCGCCCGCAGCCTATGCGAGCTAGCCTCCGCGACCGGATGTGCAGGAAGGTCGCCGCCCTCTGCGCGCTCGCGCTGCTCGCGCTGAGCGCCTCGAGCGCCGCTCGCGCGAGCCACGACAAGGAGCTCAGCCGGGTCGCGGTCGCGACCACGAAGCATCCGTCCGAGGTGCGCGAGACGGTGCCGATCACCCGCCACGGGCCCGGCAAGGGGCGCGTCGTGATGTCGATGAACCCGAACCGCGTCCCGGAGCTCCGCCTTGGCGACCGCCTCACCGCGTTCGCGGATGTCCAGGTGACGATGGACTGCTACCGCGAGCTGCCGCGCTGCGCCGGGCGCCCGTATCACTTCAATCCCGTGGTCGAGGGCCGCGTGGAGCTCGCCCGGTCGCGGCGACCCGGCGGGCGGGGCGCGGTGACGATCGCGCGTCGCAAGCTCACCTGCCTTCAGCACCAGCCGGCGCGCCAGCACCATTGCCCGCTCGTGTTCGCCACGGACGCGACCGAGATCGGCCGCGGCCTGCCCTGCCCGCCGAGCCACTGCTTCGTCAACGTGGTCGTCTCGGCCCACAGCCGCGCCGCGCGCGGCGGCGAGGTCGTCGTGATCGGCGCCAACAAGCCCAACGGGCGGATCGTCCAGGGCAAGGGCGAGGTCAGCGTCCTGCGGCTGCGCCCGCCCTCGCCCCGGCCGCGTGTGCTGAGGACGGAACGTGCGCGCCGCGCCTCGCTGCCGCTCAACGCCCAGCGACACGTGATCCTCTCGCGGCGGATCGGCGGGCTCGAGCGGGGCGACAAGCTCTCGGTGGCCGCGCGGCTGCGAAGCGACGTCAAGCACCTCGGCTACAACGCCCTGGTCGGCGCTCAGCTCGTGCTCGCCCGCTCTTCAGGCGCGACGCGCCCGAGCCGGCTGGTGCGCCGGACGGTCTCGCGCGGCGGCACGCTGAGCCAGGTGAGCGGCACCAACTGCACGCCGGTGAAGAGCCCGTGCGGGACCGCGAAGGTCGGGGTCGCGAGCATCCGGCGTACTCCGATCGGGCGCTCGGGCGCCCGCGTGGCCCTGTTCGCGAACCTGGTCGTCCGCACGAAGCAAAAGCAGGTCGAGCGCCAGCCCCACGCGCGGCTGAGGATCAGGGGCGGCGAGCTGACGGTGCGCGCCTACGGCGACGAGTGATCAGCCGCCGTAGATCTCGTCCTTGATCAGGCTGACCGACCGGATCACGGAGTCGAGGAACGGCTCGAGCTCGGCGCGCAGACGCTTGTGCTCCCTGCGCCCAGCCGCCGTGATCGAGTAGTAGCGACGGGTGCGCCGGTCCGGGTGCTCCCAGTCGCCCTTGATCATCCCGTCGGCCTCC
Organism: Solirubrobacterales bacterium; assembly: GCA_035296705.1. GTDB lineage: Bacteria > Actinomycetota > Thermoleophilia > Solirubrobacterales > 70-9 > WHSW01. The sequence goes on along the minus strand of DATHAL010000040.1, from coordinate 16,806 downwards.
AGCGTGCGCAGGAGCGGGTAGATCGTGTTCGGGTTCGCGGAGATGACACCCTCCGTGATCCGCGCGATCTCCTCGATCAGCCGGTTGCCGTATTGCGGCTCGCGCTCGATCAGGTGAAGGACCAGGAGCGGGAAGATGTCGCGGCGGCGGATCTCGCCGCCGAACACGTCCATCGGGCGGCCCGGCGGGCGCGGACGGACCGGCTCGGAGCCTCGCTTGCGTCCGGCGCGCGCCGCCTCGGCGACGGCATCGCCGACCGGTTTCGAACGCCGCCCTCGTTCGGCCATCGCCTGGCGACGATAGCGGGCGCCCCCGGCGGCGCTCTTGTGATCAACGTGACGAGTCTCACTGACGCGGCGAAGGCGGCGCCATAGGTTCGGTTCAGATTCACCCCGCGTCCAAGGAGAGGGTTCGGATGTCCAACATGAGCGTCAACCAACGCACGCAGCTCGAGCGCGTCGACCTGCGCGTTCCCACCACCGGCGTCCACGTACGCGACCAGCGCCTCGTGATCGCGTACACGATCCTCGCGAGCATCCTGCTCGCCGCCTGCATCTACGCGACGGCGATCGCGATCGACGGCTGGGCGAAGCTCATAGTGCTCGGGGTGATCATGCTCACCGCGGTGGGCGCGATGATCGCGGTGAACCCACTGCGTCGCGGGTAGCGTGCTCCGGGCGCCGGCTGATCAGGCCGCGCGCCCAGCTCATGGGCCCAGGGCCTCGATCCAGTCCCAGCTCCGCCCGCAGAACCGCCGGTCCGCGTCATTAGCGGCCACCACGGTGATCCCGACGTCAGCCGCATCGTCGTCGCTGAGGACCAGCGGGCCGATCGTCCGGGCGGCGCCGCCGCTTCCCGGATGGAGGTCTGCCCCGTGGAAACGGACGGTGATCTCGTGCTCGCCCGGGATGAGGCTCGCGCTGCCGAGCAGGACGGAGAGCCCGGCATTGTTGAGCTGGTGTCGAACGGTCCCGGCGACCTGACCGTCGACCAAAAGCTCGACCCTCGGGCGCACGGAGCCGAGCAGCCAGACCTCGTAGGTCGCGGCGCGCGGGACGGTGACCGCTGTCGTGAGATCGCCCGGACCGCGCGGGACTACCTGCTCGCCATCGCCGACCACCCCCCAGGCGGCCGGATAGTCCGCGTTCTCGAGGGGAGCGACCACCACCGGTGTCCGCTCCGCGGCGACGAGCGTGCCGTCAGGGCCCGTGCCCGCAGCGACATCGCGCACCTCGGCGCACTCGGGAATGCCGGTCGGCCTGACGCCCTCGCCGAGGCCGATATGCGTGATGTTCTGTGGCCCTCCCTCCGGGCGCTGCCAGACCTCGTAGTACTCGCCTCGCCAGGCGAGCCCGTAGGGGGCCGGCGGACGGCTCTGATCAGGCCCGCGTCGCAGGACCAGCGTCCGGTAGACGGTCAGCCCGTCGATTTGGAAGCGGTCGGTGTCCGCGTACTCGCCCTTCGTCAGGGTGCCGCCCTCCGTCAGGGGCACCTGCCGGCGGCGCAGCTCGGAGGCCGCCTCCGGGTCCGCGTCGCGGAGGAAGTGGCGAACGCCGTAGGGCTGATACTCCGTCATTAGCGTCGGGCCCTGACCATCGATCATCTCCCCGATCTCCTCGAGCTCGGCGAGCTGATCGCGCGGAGCGAGGTTGACGTCGCGATATTGGAGCGCGTTCGACCAGAGAACCCCGCCGACGATCACGGCCAGCAGGACGCCGCCCTCGATTCGTCGCCCGCCCGCCCAGAGCAGAGCGCCGGCGAGCGCGGCCGCGAAGGGGACCGCCGGGGACGCCGTTGCGAGCGCTTTGGCGTCCACCCAGGGCGAGCCGATCGCGAAAATCAGGACGCCGGCGAGCACCGAGCCGCCGACATAGAGCGACGTTGCCGCGGCTCCCCGCTGCCAGGCGAACACAAGCACTGCGCCGGCGGCGGCGATTGCCACCGCGATCAGCGCGTACGTCGGCGCGAGGTCGGCAGGGTCGACGCGGAAGTCGCCGGCAGGCCAGATCCCCCCGAGCCGAGTCAGATCCAGCGGCTCCAGGAGGTTGCCGCGCGCCTCGGCGCTGGTCAGCGGAGAGGAGGTCGGCGGCAGGAGGCCTCCGGTCACAAGCACGGGCAGGGACAGGACGGCGACGAGCGCGGCACCCACGGCGGCGCGCCGCAGAGCAGTCCACGCGCCCGCCGAGAGGATCAGCATGCCGACCGCCGCGGCGAGCGGCACCAGCAACCACAGTGCCCCTCCCGCGCTTAAGACGCCGATCAAGGCCGCGCTCACCAACGCGAGCGGAACCAGGGTCCGTGCGCGCCGCCCGCGCTCGACCGCGCGCACGGCGAGCGGCACCGCGGAGGCGATCAGGGCCGCCGCGGCCATCTCCTTGATCCCGCCCCAGAGGTAGTAGCCGTAGAGCAGCGCGGCCTGCGAGCCGGTGAAGGCCGCCAGTGCCCTAAGCGGCCGCGAGCGGACCAGCGGCTCCGCCACCTGCCATAGCGCGAGCGCGAGCATGACCCCCAGCGCCGCCATGTACGGCTGAACCGTCCAGGCGACGTCCTGCCCGCTGAGCAGCGTCGCGACGCCGAGCGGCAGGAAGACCCCGATCGGATAGCCGTCGCCGAGATTGAACGCGAGCGTCGCCTCGTAGGTCGACGGCGCGAGCCCGTCGAGGCTGCGCCCCGCCTCCATCACCCGATCGGTGAGCGCCATCCAGGTGGACGTGTCGTCGAGCTTGAGGTAGCCGGCGAAGGTCGCCTCGCCCGAGAGGACGATCGGCGCCGCAAAGGCGGCGAACGCCGCGAGCGCGAGACCGAGCGCCCACGCGTCGATGCGTGCGACGGCGTCGCGCCAGCCCAGCCCGATGCCGGCGACGGCAAGCACCGCTGCCACGGGCGTGGTCAGCTCCGCCGTCGCGTCGGCCAGGGTCAGGAACTGGCCGATGACGATGATCACCGCCAGCCCCCCCGCCGGGATCAGCGCTCCCGGCAGGCGGAAGCCGACGAGCCGCTCGACGAGCAACCCGCAGCCGGCGCTCAGCAGGGCGACCAGCGCCGGGAAGATCAGCCAGGACTCAGCCGACGGGGACGATCTCCCCAGATGTTGCGAGCTTGAACGCGCGCTTCGGGTCCGGGTCGTAGACCTCGAGCTCGAGGTCCTGGGCGTGGTAGGCGATGTAGACGCTGGTCAGGTTGGACTCGTTCGTGACCACGAAGCCACCGTCCGGCGTGTGGCTGGTCAGTGATCCCGGCTGCTCGGCCTGGCGCTGGACGACGCCATACGCGTCCTCAACCCGATACGTACCGACCGTGAGCAAGGTCTCGTCGGCCTCGGAGGTGGCGACGGGTGGCGTGCCCGGGGGCGCGGCCGGAGTCGAGTCATCGGCGCCGCCGACTGCGATCCACACGGGGAGGCCAACGAGCGCGGCGACCGCGATGACCGCGCCGATCCGCGGCCGGCGAAGCTGGTGCTGGGAGTGATCCATGGGGCTGGGTGGACCCGGAGTCTATGAGCGGATGGTTGCCGCTTCCGGCGCGATCGTGGCGCAGATCGCGAAGGCTTGCAGGCTCCAAATGTCCGTGATTTGGCCGGATTCCACGGCGGTCACGGTCAGTTGGTATCGCCTCTGCCCGTGGATGGTTGCGATGACCTCATCGCTGCCGGCGATTTCATACCCGCCGCCCGTGACGACCCTCCCACCCGTGCACGACGCGTTGGACACTTCGGGACACTTCGGGACGTTTGTGAGCTGGCGACGAGGTTGCCAGGCACTCGCAGGCAGCCAGTGGCACGGTTCGGGCCGGCGGCGCCGGTGGCGCCGGTCGAGTCCTGTCATCACGGGCGCCGACGACGCGACCCCTGAGCCAGGCGGACCAGGGCGCGTGTGGATGACGGCGCCCACCGACTCAAGGCGCATCGTCGGTCGCGTCCGCGTCAAGATGAGTGGCGGTGCGCGACGCGGGCGAGATCTTCACCGTGGGTCACTCGACCCACCCGATCGAGGAGTTCGTCGGCCTGCTCCGGGACGCCGAGATCGAGTTGGTCGCCGACGTCCGCCGCTATCCGGGCTCGCGCCGCAATCCGCAGTTCGGCACGGAGGCGCTGGCGCGGTCGCTGGGCGAGGCCTGCATCCACTACGAGGCGCTCGGTGAGTCGCTCGGCGGGCGGCGCGAGAGCGCGGCCGGGCCTGCTCCCGGCCCGCCGGACAACTCGGCATGGCGCAACCCCTCGTTTCGCGCCTATGCGGATCACATGTCCTCGCCGGAGTTCGCGGCCGGCATCGAGGTGCTCGAGCGGATCGCGCGGGCGCGGCGGACGGCGGTCATGTGTGCGGAGGCGCATCCGAGCCGTTGTCATCGGCGGTTGATTGCCGACTGGCTCCAAGTGCGCGGCTGGAGCGTCGTCCACCTGCTGCCCCGAGGCAGGCGCGAGCCGCATTCGCTCACGCCCGAGGCGGTCGTCGAGGCGGGCCGCTTGAGCTATCCGGCGCCTCAGCCCTCACTCGGGATCTGACGCCGGACGTCTGAAAGCTCAGACCGCGGCCGCGGCGGTCTCCGACTCCTTGGCCGCTGCGTCGCTCTGGGTGCCTACTGTTTCTGGCAGCGGCTCCTCGACGTTGCGGCCCATGAGGACCTCCTTGGCGATCACGAGGCGCTGGATCTGCGAGGTGCCCTCATAGAGCTGCATGATCTTCGCGTCGCGCATCAGCTTCTCGACCGGGTACTCCTTGATGAACCCGTAGCCCCCGTAGACCTGGACTGCGTCGACGGTGATCTCCATCGCCGAGTCGGCCGCGAAGCGCTTGGCGTGCGAGCAGGCAAGCGTGTTGCGGACGCCGCGATCGAGCAGCGCAGCGGACTGCCAGGTGAGCAGCCGGCCTGCCTCGACCTTGGTCGCCATGTCGGCGATCATGAACGCGACGGCCTGGTGCATCGCGATCGGGACGCCGAACTGGACGCGCTCTTTCGAATACTCGGCGGCGAACTCGAACGCGGCCCGCCCGACGCCCACCGCCATCGCGGCAACGCCGGGGCGGGTGCGGTCGAGGGTCATCATCGCGACCTTGAAGCCGTGGTTCTCCTCGCCGAGCAGGTACTCCGCTGGGACCTCGGTCTCGTTGAAGGTCACGGTCGCGGTGTTCGAGGCCCGCTGACCGAGCTTGTCCTCCTTCTTGTCGATCACGATGGTGTCGTCGCGGGGGACGACGAAGGCGGAGATCCCCCGGTGGCCGGCGTCCCTGTCGGTCTTCGCGTAGACCGTGTACCAGTCGGCGTACTGGCCGTTGGTGATGAAGCACTTGGACCCGTTGATGACGTACTTGTCGCGCTGCTTCGTCGCCGTCGTCTTCATCCCTGAGACGTCGGAGCCGGCATCCGGCTCGGTGAGGCAGAATGAGGCCAGCTTCGGCTCCTCGGTGAGCATCCCGAGGAACTTCTTCTTGACCTCCTCGGAACCGCCGATCGCGACCGGCGTCATGGCGAGCCCGTTGGCGGCCAGCGAGGTGCCGATCCCGGAGCAGCCCCAGCCGAACTCCTCCTCGATCAGGGCACCGGAGAGGAAGTCGAGGCCCGGGCCGCCGTACTCCTCGGCGACGTGGGTGTTCATCAGACCCACCTCCCAGGCCTTCTCGACGATCTCCTGAGGCCAGGTGCCGTCGCGATCGTAGTCCCAGGCGACCGGCCTGATCTCCTTCTCGGCGAAGTTGTGCGCCAGCTCGCGCAGGTCCTTCTGCTCGTCGGTCAGGGTGAAGTCAACCACTGCTGTGGGCTCCTTTTTCGAGGCTGAAGAGATTTCGATTGACTAGTCAGTCAACCAGCGGAAAGGGTACCCGATCGCCTGGATGGGCGCGACAACAGCGGCCGCGCCGATTACCCTGAAGGGGTGTCCGTCGCGCTTTCGAACGGCGACGTGATCCTGATCGTGATCGCGATCGCGATCCCGATCCCGGTGATCGCGTTCATTCTCGGCGCGCGCCGGGCCTACGACGAGATCGGCAAGGGCGCGCTGGGGGTCGAGTTCGAGTCGGACTTGCCCCAGGGCATGCGCGATTCCGGCGCCGAGGCCGAGGGCGATGCGGTGCGCGAGGAGGAGCTCCGCCAGCTCCTGGAGGCCAAGGCCTACCGCCAGAGCGCTCGCGGTGAGACGCCCCTCGACGTCGACGCCGAGCTCGAGCGGCTGAACGCCGAATCGAGCCGGGGCGCGAGCACGAGCGATCCCGGCCTTCGCGAGGAGGTGCGGCAGCTCGTCGTCGCCCGGAACGAACGCCGCATGCGCCAGGGCAAGGCCCCCCTCGACGTGGAGACGGAGATCGAACGCCAGCTTCGGGAGCTCGAGAACCTCGGTCAGTGACGGTCGCTCGCGTCGATTAGGCTGCGAGCGATGGCAGACGAGACCGAGCCCACCGCGATCGACCTCGAGGACCTACTCGTCCGGCCGGGCACCTACTTCAACCCCCAGACGGAGGTCGTGGTCGTCGTCGACGATTCCGCGTCGGTCGACCAGCAGGTCTTCAACCTGGAGGCCTTCGAGGGTGCGGACTGGGTGCGGATCTCCGACGAGGTCCCGGTCGACTCCGACGCTCTCGACACGACGCTCGAGCGCTTTCAGAGCTACGCCCACGCCACTCCCGGCGCCGCGCTCTCCGAGACTGCGCTCGAGCCGGGCGAGGACGAGCCGCCACCCGACGACGAGGAAGAGCTCGAACCGGACGTCGAGCCCGAGGAGTAGTGAGATCGGCTACACGGTCGCAAACCGCGAGCAGGCGCTGGACTTCATGGCCAAGTGGCCGGGGTTCGGCGAGCAGCGCTGGTACACCGACGCGCTCGGCTGCACGCAGATCTCCTTCTCGTGGCGCTCGATGCCCGCTGGCACCGGCGGGCGCGGCAGCTACGGGCACCGCCACCCGGGGATCGAGGAGGTCTATCTCGTCCTCTCCGGCACCGCCACCTTCAAGATCGACGACGATGTGCTCGAGGTCGGTCCCCTCACGGCCATCAAGGTCGACGCCGACTCCTATCGCTCGCTCCACAACGACACCGACGGCGAGGTTCAGCTCGTCGCGATCTCGGCCCGCAGCGACGGCGAAACGGAGCGCCAGGACAACTTCTGGGACTGACGCCGCCGGCCTCCCAGCGAGCCGAACGGGGGTTCTGGGCAGGTTGTCAGAGCCGCTCGATCCGCAGCGCCGGTCTGAGAGGGTGAGTCCGGGCGAGGGAGGACTCACAAGCCGACCCCGCCCGGATCGTGCACCCGTCTACTCGATCGCGTTGGGACAGTTGGGACTAGCGTGGTTGTGCTCGGCCAACACCGTGTTCGAGAACGCGGTGTTCGCATGCCCCGTCGCTGGATGGCCAACTGCTTGGGAAGCCGGATTCGAGCAGACAGCCCCCGGCATACCGGTGCGGTCATGTATGGCGAAGGCGGGAGTGGCCGGCACAGCCAGAGCAGCCGTCACGATCGCCGCCGCGATCAGCTTCCTCATACGTCACCTCCTATAGAGCGTTCGATGATTCGCTGTCCCCCTGTAATACGGGACAAAACGCGCATCGGTTTGAGTACGCCCCGAGGATGCGCCCGGCTGCACGACGCAGGCATGCGGATCCGCGAGCGCGTGATCGAGGCCGGCTGGTCGCTCATGCCGACCCGTCACGGAGGCGGCTGGGCGGCCGAGGCGTCGGGATGGCTAGATTGAAAGCGATGCTGACCCGCGGCGACACGGCCCCGGACTTCACGCTGCCGGACCAGACCGGCGAGGCCGTAACGCTCTCCGAGCTGCGCGGCCGGACCGTGGTCGTCTACTTCTATCCGAAGGCGGATACGCCCGGCTGCACGACGCAGGCCTGCGGGATCCGCGATCACCGCGCCGACTACGAGCGCGCCGGAGCGCGTGTACTGGGCATCTCCCCCGACCCGGTCGAGGCGGTCGCCAAGTTCGACACCAAGCATTCGCTCGGCTTCACCCTGCTCGCCGACGCCGACCACGCGGTGGCCGAGCGCTACGGCGTCTGGGTCGAGAAGAGCATGTACGCCAAGAAGTACTGGGGCGCGCAGCGGGCGACGTTCATCGTCGACCCCGAGGGCAAGATCGCCTATGTGATCCCGAAGGCGTCGCCGAAGACCCACGACGAGGTCGTGCTCGGCGTGCTCGACGACCTCACTCAGGCGACCGCGACGTAGGCGATGAAGCCGGCGAACAGCGCGATCCAGAGGACGATCGCCAGCGGCTCGAACCGGTCGCGCAGCCGAAGCGCCCAGTAGGCGAGCAGCCCGCCCGCGACGCCGAGGGCCCCGGACACGATCGCGAACCGGTCGAGGTCCCAGTCGGTGAACAGGAGGCCGACGACGATCGGCACCGTCGACTGGAAGACCATTGCCCCGGTGACGTTGCCGAGCGCCAGGCTGTCCTTGCCCTCGCGGACCCAGAAGAAGCTGTTCGCCTTCTCCGGCAGCTCGGTTGCGAGTGGGGCCAGCACCAGCGAGAGCACGAGCGGCTCGACCCCGAAGTCCTCGGCGACCGTCACCAGCTCCTCGACGAACAGATGGGCGCCGCCCACCATCGCCCCGAGGCCGACGAGGAGCTGCAGGACGATCGCCCGGGCGCGCGGCTCACCAGCTCCGCGGTCCATATAGAGCGGCCCGATCGTCTCGACCGCCTGCACGGCGCCGCCGCCGCGCAGGGTCGCGTGCACGTAGACGCCGTAGCCGGCCGCGAAGACCACGGCGAGCGCGATGCGCGCGCCGAGCGGCAGGCCGGCGCCGATCACGATCGCCGCCGAGAAGAAGACGAGGAAGAAGAGCAGGTCGCGGTCGAGCGTCGACACGTCGGCCTCGAGCCGGATCCCCTGCGCCCGGCGCGAGGAGAAGGCGAGCGCGGAGATTCCGATGAGCGCCATGGCGATCGTCGCGAGCAGGAACGGCGCGCCGATGATCGCCCCGACCGCGACGTCGTCGGCGCCCGCCCCACCGCCGATGATCGCGACGATCGGGATCAGGGTCTCGGGCATCGCCGTGCCGACGGCGGCGAGGAGGCTTCCGGTCGCGCCCTCGCCAAGCCCGAGCCGGTGCCCCGACCACTCGATCGCGTTCGTGAACAGGAGCGCGCCCGAGAGGATCACGGCGAAGCTCGCGAGCAGCCAGACGACGTCCATCAGCCGGTCATCTCACCTACGCGAAGAAGAAGGCGATCCCGAGGATCGCGTAGAGGCCGAGGAGCTGCACGCCCTCGAACCAGTTCGAGATCCCGTCGCGCGTCGCGACATTGGCGATCAGGATCGCGAGCAGGACCGCGCCGAGCTCGAAGCCGTTGAAGACGAGCGGCAGTGTGGAGGGGCCGATCACGAGCGAGGCGATCACGAGCACCGGGGCGACGAAGAGGGCGATCTGGGCACTCGATCCGATCGCGATGTTGACCGCGAGGTCCATCTTGTCCTTGCGCGCGACCAGCACGGCGACCCAGTGCTCGGCCGCGTTGCCGACGATCGCGACCACGATCACGCCGATGAAGAACTCCGAGAGCCCGATCGACTCCGACGCCTCGGCGATCGAGCCGACGAGGATCTCCGACATCAGGCCGACGGCAATGCCGGCGATGAACAGCATCAGGACGGAGCGCCGCACGCTCCAGCCGAAACCCTCCTCCTCCTCGGCCGCATAGGGCGGGTTGAACAGGTCACGGTGCGTGCGAAGCGAGAACAGCAGCCCGCACACGTAGGTGGCGATCAGGACGACGGCGACAGCGAGCGACAGGTGCTCGACCTCCGAGCCGTAGTCGACGATCTCCGCCGACGGGCTCGGCAGCCCGCGCCCCTCGACGAGCTCGAAGATCGCAGGCATCACGAGCGCCGCCGCGGCCAGGAAGAGCATCGAGGCTTGGATCGTCGCCGCCTGAGCCTGAAAGCGCTGCTGGTCTCGCCCCCAGCCGCCGACCAGCATCGCGGCGCCGAGGACGAGCAGGACGTTGCCGATGATCGAGCCGACGATCGACGCCTTGACGACCTCGTGAAGGCCCTCGCCGAGCGCGAACAGCGCGATGATCAGCTCCGGCGCGTTGCCGAAAGTGACGTTGAGAAGCCCGCCGATGCCGGGGCCCGAGCGTGCGGCAAGCTCCTCGGTCGCGAGGCCCATGAGCGCTGCCGTGGGGATGATCCCGAGCGCCGCGACCGCGAAGATCAGCCCTGAGCTCGCGCCGACCACCTCGAGCAGCACCGCGAGCGGGATGAACGGCGTCAGCAGGTAGGGCCAGCCCTGCGGTCCGAGCAGGAAGCCGACCGCCCCGCCTCTTTGCGAGCCCTCCGTCATTGGGTCGCGCAAGCCTATTGGCGGATGAAGCGAGGGCCCCGGCTCGCGCCGAGGCCCTCGTAGCTCAGGATTCGCCTTAAGGAGCTAGAGCTGGCTCGAGCACTGGTTGATCTCCGCCGCCGTCGAGGCCTGGTTCAGGCACTCGAGGTAGGCGTCGGTGTCGCCGCTACCGCCGCCCGGCGAGCCGCCGGTCGCGCCGAGCCCGAGCCCGCCGAGATCGCTCGCGTCGACACCGAGCTGCCTCAGCAGGTCGTCGATCGGCTGTGCGTTCGAGGGCGCCTCGACCGTCTGGTCCTCGTTGATCGAGCCGATGCGCAGCGAGAAGTCGACGTCGATGCTGCTCACGCCCGAGGCCGCGGCCTGCGGGATCTGCGACGGGTCGATCGAGAGATTGAAGTCGAGCCCGTCGAGGACGTGATCCTCCGTGGTCGAGTAGAGATCGAAGCTCGCCTGGCTGACCGCGTCGGCGATCTGCTGCACCTGCTGATCGCTGGGTACGCCGGCCGCGCTCGCCTGCGGCAGCGAGCCGCCGATCTCGATCAGGTCCTGGAGCATCGCCTCGACGTTGAGGCTGCCCGAGAGGTGATCGGACTCGGTGCCGTCGATGTCCTCGGACCCCTCGCTCGAGAGGTCGGAGAGCCAGCTCTCGAAGTCGATGTCGCACGCCGACGGGTCGCCGCCCTGCGCCTTGACCGACTCCTCGCAGCGCTGCTGGAACTGCTCGCTGAACGAGCCGCCCGAGTCGGAGCTCTGCGGGGCCGCCTGCTCGGCCGCCTGCTTGAACTGGTTGAAGAGCTCGGAGCCGACCTCGTAGATGTTGCCGCCGTACTCGACGTAGGCGTTGTCGTCGGTGACTATCATCGAGCCGTCGAAGCTCAGGCTCGTGCCGGCGCCGGAGCCGCTCAGCGTGCCGGTCCAGTCGAGCTGCGGGATCGCGTTCGGGTCGTCGGGATCGCCCTGGAACGGACCGGAGAGCTTCGCCTCGAAGCTTCCCTGGTCACCCGCCGATGCGCTGAGGCTCAGGTCGAGATTGCCGCTCGAGACCTTGGTGTCGTTGTTGAAGGTTTCATCGAGGACCGTCTGGGGATCGACGTCGCTCTCCTCGTCGCCGCCGCAGCCGGCGATCGCTGCCGGGATCGGCAGCGCCAGCGCGCAGACGGCGACCAGTGTGCGCAAACGAATCAAAATGGAGTTACTCCCTCTGGCATTGGTTTCAAGCGCGGGCCAGCGTAGCGCCTGGGAGCGGACGGCCGGCAGATCACGCGAATACCCTGGGCGCGTCCGATGAAGCGCCCGCGAACCATCCTCTACACCGGCAAGGGAGGTGTCGGCAAGACCAGCGTCGCCGCCGCCACCGCTCGTCGCTGCGCGGCGGACGGGCTCCGGACCGTGGTCCTCTCGACCGATCCGGCCCACAGTCTCTCCGACTCCTTCGAGACGGAGCTCGGCCCCGACCCGACCGTGGTCGCGGAGCGGCTCTGGGGGCAGGAGGTGCAGGCCGAGCGCGAGATGGAGGCGAACTGGGGCGCCGTTCAGCGGTGGCTCGGGAGCCTCCTTGCCGACCGCGGCGTGATGAACATCGCCGCGGAGGAGCTCACCGTGCCGCCCGGGACGGACGAGCTCTTCAGCCTGCTCCAGATCAAGCGCCACCACGGCTCAGGCGAGTTCGACGTGGTGATCGTCGACTGCGCGCCGACCGGCGAGACGCTGCGGCTGCTCTCCTTCCCGGACATCGCCCAGTGGTGGCTGGAAAAGGTGTTTCCGTGGGAGCGCCGGGTCGTAGCGGCGGCGCGCCCGCTCGCGCGCACGTTCCTCGATGTCGAGCTCCCGAACGACGACGTGTTCGCGGACGTCCAGCGGCTCGTACGGAACCTGATCGCGATGAACGAGATCCTCCGCGACCGCGACCGCGCGTCGATCCGGCTGGTGATGAACCCCGACCGGATGGTGATCAAGGAGGCCCAGCGGACCTTCACCTACCTGAACCTCTACGGCTACCTGACCGACGCCGTGATCGTCAACCGCGTGTTCCCCGACGAGCTCGAGGGCGGCTACTTCGGCACGTGGCGGCAGCGCCAGGGCGAGCGGCTGGCCGAGGTGCGAGACGGTTTCGCGCCGGTGCCGGCGCTCACCGCGCGCTACTTCGAGCAGGAGGTCGTCGGCCCGCGGATGCTCGACCGCCTCGCGGCGGAGCTCTTCGTCTCCGATGGCGAGCCGGTCGAGCCGGCAGCTGTGCTTCACACCGAGCTCGCCCACGAGCTCGAGTCGCAAAACGGGGAGACGAAGCTCACGATCCGCGTCCCGTTCGGAGAGCGCGGCGAACTCGGCCTGAAGAAGGTCGGTTCTGAGCTGATCGTCTCGGTCGGGCCGCGGAAGCGGACGATCATCCTTCCGACCGGGCTCGCGCGAAAGCGCCCGAGCGGCGCCCGGCTCGAGGCCGGTGCGCTCGAGGTCACGTTCGAGGACGCCGAGGCAAGGCCGGTCGATGTCGTCTGAGGAGCGGCTTCACTGCGTCGAGCTCTGCCCGATCTGCCGCGGAGCGGACGTCCTTCGCTCGACCTCCTCGCCCGAGCTCCGCGGCCAGTTCCAGAGCGTCCAGCGCGAGGCGCTCCTCACCATGCGGACGCTGATCGACCACGCCCTCGAGCGGCTCGCGGAGGCGGAGACGGACGCGGAGGCGGAACGGGACGCGCGCGTGCAGGACATCCCGATCGAGTAGGTGATCGGGCACCAGGCACTTATCCTCGGCCCATGACGTGTCCGTCGTGCGGCACCGAGAATCCGGCCGGGGCACGCTTCTGCATGGCGTGCGGCGCCGGTCTCGCGACGCGCTGCGCCGCCTGCGGCGCCGAGAACCCGCCCGAGGCGAAGTTCTGCATCGCGTGCGGTACGGAGCTCTCCGGCGCCGTGCCGCCGGCTCCCGGCAGCGAGCCGCCGCCGGAGGAGCGGCGCAAGGCGACGATCATCTTCGCCGACCTCTCCGGCTATACGGCGCTCTCGGAGCGGCTCGACCCGGAGCGCACGAAGACGCTCGTCGATCGAGCGCTCAGGCGGCTCGGCGCGGAGATCGAGCGCTACGGCGGGACGATCGACAAGTACATCGGCGACAACGTGATGGGCGTCTTCGGCGCGCCGGTGACTCACGAGGACGACCCCGAGCGGGCCGTGCGCGCCGGGCTCGCGATGCAGGCCGCGATGGGCGAGATCAACGAGCGGATCGGCGCCGACGTCGGCGCCGAGTTCGCGCTGCGAGTCGGGATCAACTCGGGCGAGGTGCTGGCGGGGCGGGTCGGCGACCGCTACACCGTGATCGGAGACCCGGTGAACGTCGCGGCGCGCCTGCAGGCGGCGGCGAAGCCGGGAACCGTGATCGTCGGCGAGGTCACGCACCGGCTGACGCGGCCCGCGATCGAGTACGTCGAGCTCGAGCCGCTCGAGCTCAAGGGGAAGTCGGAGCCGGTACCGGCGTGGGAGGCGGTGCGGGCGGTGGTCCGCGGCCGCGCCCCGCGCGGCGCACGCTCTACGGCGCGGCTGATCGGCCGCGACCCCGAGTCGGACCGGCTCCTCGCGGCGTTCGAGCAGGTCGTCGAGGAGCGCCGCCCGCACCTCGTCACCCTGCTCGGCCAGGCCGGGGTCGGGAAGTCGCGCCTTCTGCGTGATCTCATCGATCGGCTGGGCGGGCTCGAGCATCCACCGGACGTCCGGCTCGGCAGCTGCCCCTCGTTCGGCGCCGGGGTCGCGTACTGGGCGCTCGGCGAGGTGGTGCGCGGCGCCTTCGAGATCGTCGACACCGACGACGGCGCGACCGCGTGGGCGAAGCTCTTGCGCGGAGTCGGAGCGCTGCTCCTGGAGGCGGGATCGGGCGAGTCGTGGGAGCGGGTCGCGGCGGCCCTCGGCCGCCCGCTCGGCATCGAGCCGCCCCCGGGCACGGACTCGGGCGAGGACGACGGACCGCAGCAGATGCGCGATCGGCTCTTCTCCGCCGTTCGGCTGCTGCTCGAATCCGCCACCTCACGTGGGCCGCTGCTGTTCGCGGTCGAGGACATCCACTGGGCGGACGAGGGCACGCTCGACCTGATCGACTACCTGGCGCGCTGGACGCGCGGGCCGGTCCTGATCGTCTGTACGGCCCGCGACGAGCTCGTCGACCGGCGGCCGGGCTGGGCGTCCGGGATGGTCGGCGCGACCTCGATCGAGCTCCTGCCGCTGGCGCGAACCGACGCGCGCGAGCTGGTGGGCTCGCTGCTTCCCGCCGCGGTCGGCCCGGATCTCGCCGAGCAGGTGGCGCTTCGCTCGGGCGGCAATCCGTTGTTCGCCGAGGAGATGGTGAACCGGATCGTCGAGGGGGGAGCGCGCGAAAGCGAAGCGCTCCCGGAGACCGTCCACTCCGTGCTCGCGGCGCGGCTCGACTCGCTCTCGCGCGCCGAGCGCCGCGTGCTCCAAGCGGGCTCGGTGGCCGGCCAGACCTTCTGGGAGGGCTCGGTCGGCGACGCCGGCGAGCCCGGCATCGACCTCGCCGCCACGCTCGAGAGCCTCCAGGAGAAGGACTTGATCGTGCCGGTGGCGGGAAGCCGCCTCGCGGGCGAGCGCGAGTACGCCTTCAAGCACGTTCTGATCCGCGACGTCGCCTACTCGACGCTGCCGAAGGCCGTCCGCGCCGGCCTGCACGCGCGGATCGGCGAGTTCATCTCCGAGCGAGCCGCCGATCGCTCGGAGGGGGTCATTGCGCTGGTCGCCGAGCACTACGCGCGAGCCGCCGAGCTCGGCCGCGGCGCGGACCTCGAGCCGGAGGAGCTGCGCGAGATCGTCCTGCGGGGGCGCCGAGCGCTCGAGGCCGCCGGGGACGCCAGCGCCGCGCTTTACTCGAACAGCGAGGCGCAGGGGCACTACGAGATGGCCTTGTCGCTGGACGGCGAGCTCGATCCGGCGGACAGGGCACGGATCGCCGAGAAGCTGGGCGACGTGGCGCTGCTGCTCGGTCGGATCGACCGTGCCGACGGCGCCTGGGGCGAGGCAATGGAGTTTCACCGCGGCGAGGAGGACCTCGCCCGGGTCGGCGATCTGCACCGCAAGATCGGTGCCGGGCTGTGGCAGAAGGGCGACCGCGACGGCGCGATCGAGCACTACCAGCGCGGCATCGACTTGCTCAAGGACGGCCCGCCGTGCATCGAGCTCGTCCGCCTGTATGAGGAGGCGGCCTCGCTCTACATGCACACGGGCGACAACATGCTCGCGATCTACGCCGCGGAGAAGGCGCTGCGGCTCGCCGAGCGCCTCGGCGAGGCGAGCGCCGCGAGCCGCGCCCACGGCATCTTCGGGCGCGTCTTCGGCCGCATCGGCGACTCCGAGCGCGCCCGCGAGAACCTCGAGCGCTCGGTCGAGCTGGCCCGCGAGACGGATCCCGCCGAGGCGGTACGAGCCCTGTTCGCGCTCGGTTACCACCACGAGATCTCGGAGGCCGACTATGGCGCCGCACGGGAGGCGTACCGGCGGGCGCTCGAGCTCGCCACCGAGATCGGAGACCTGCCGTCCCAGGTCGAAGTGCACGCTGCCCTCGGCCAGCTCAGCGTTTACGCCGGCGACTGGGAGACGGCCGCCGGCTGCGCGAATGCGTCTGAGGAGCTCGTCGAACGCGAGGGCCTGGCGGGCAAGCTCTGCTTCCCATACGCCGTACGCGGCGCGATCCTCTGGCACGAGCGCGACCTGGACGCCGCGATCGGCGTGCTTGAGCGCTCCCGCGAGATCGCCGAGCAGGTCGGGCGCTCCGAGGTCGCGTTCGACTCGCTGCGCTGGCTGGCGGCGGCGCAGCGCGACCACGGCGACCACGCCGACGCGGATGCGACGCTCGCCCACGCGCTCGACCTCTGCGAGCGCGCCGGATTGGTCGCCCAGTCGATCGAGGCGACGGCGGCGCGGGCGGTGAACCTCGTCCTCTGGGGCCGGGTCGAGCCGGCCCGCGAGCTCGCCGCGGAGGCCACGGGCCTCGCGGAGCGGCTGCGCTATCCGGTTGGCCGGGCGGCGAGCCTCGAGGCGGCCGGCGCGGCCGCCGCCGATCCGCAGGAGCGCGCGCGGCAGCTCGCCGAAGCCGCGCGAGCCTGGGAGGAACTCGGGCGGCCGGTCGACGCGCAGCGCTGCACGACGCTCGCCACGATCAGCTCGAGCTGATCGCCGCGGCCGCTCAGGCCAGGCCGAGGGCCTCGTACTCGCGCAGGAACCCCTCGAACAGCCGCAGGTGCCCCTGCTCGTCGTGGAGGATGTCGATCACCATGTCCTGAGTCACCGGGTCGATCTGATCGGTCTCCTCGATGATCCGGCTGTAGTGCTCGATCGCGCCCTTCTCGGCCTCGATCACGCCCTTGATCACGTGCACGATGTCCACCTGCTCATCCGGCGGCTGCAGGTAGGTCTGCTCCGCTGAGAATTCGCTCGAGCCGGGGACGACGCCGTAGAGCTCCTTGATCCGCGCCGCGAACTGCTGCGCATGGCCGAGCTCCTCCTGGATGTCCTGCTCGAGCGACTCG
>DATHAL010000039.1:0-23427 GCA_035296705.1 Solirubrobacterales bacterium | reverse complement strand
GTCTGGGAGCAGTTCTCGAGGGCGGACGTCGAGCCGGCAAAGCGAGCGCTCCAGACGATCTACTCGCTCACCGCCTGCGAGCAGGAGCGCTACGCCTCGATGGGCATCTCGAGCCCCCGGGTGCGCTGGGGGATCCACCCGGAGCTGCTGCCCTATGGCGCGGTCGCGCGCGATGAGGCCGGCGCGAGGCGCTTTTTTTATCCCGCGGGCTTCCTCAGCAAGCGCAAGCCGCTGGCGCAGCTCCTGAGGTCGTTCCGGCGCGTCCCGAACGTGGAGCTCGCACTCGTGGTCAAGGGCCAGGTCGAACGGAGCACTGAGCTGCTCGAGCACGCGGCGCGGCGCGACCCGCGGGTCGAAGTCGTCCTCGAGGACCTACCGACCGACGACCACCTGCGCCTCTTCGCCTCCGCCGACGTCTGCGTCGCGCCGAGCCGCTGGGAGGGGCTCGGCCTTCATCTGTACGAGTCGATGGCGCTCGGGCTGCCGGTGATCACGAACGACAGCCCGCCTATGAACGAGGTGATCCGCGACGGCGAGAACGGCCTGCTGGTGAAGGGCCGGCGCCGGGGGCGGGCGAGCTCCGGAATCCCCGCGTACGTGCCCAGCGTGCGCGGCCTCGCCTCGGCGATCGAGCGAACCACCGATCCGCAGGAGCTCGCGGCGCTCAGGGCGGGCGTCGAGCGCGTCCGCGAGGGCCTGCGCTGGGAGAACACGGTTGCGGACTACTCGCGCTTGATCGAGGCGTGCTAGACGCGGGAGTCGATCTCGCGCACCGGGCGGTCGAGCCGGCGGCGGACCTCCTCCACCTGCTCGTGGCCGATCCCGGGACCATCGACCAGCACCACCTCGCGCGCCGCGAACGTATGCAGCTCGTCCTCGATCGCCTGCACCGGGTCGGCGTCGCCGACCTTGCCGGTCGCATCGATCCCCGCGGCCGCGAACGACGCCAGCGACATGACCAGCGCCCGGTGAGCCAGGTCGCGGGCGGCGCGCAGATCCGTCGCCCAGCGGTCGAGGAGCGAGGGCTGCGCCGGCGCGAGAACGAGCAGCTGCGGCGTCGCCGGCGAGCCGTCCGTGAGCGAGGTTCCCTCCTCGGCGAGCTCCGCCACCCGTTCGACGATCGCGGGGTTCTCGATCGGGCCGGTCGAGACCACGAGCATCCGGTAGCGCTCGTCCGGGGAGGGTGCCACCTCGATCTCCTCCTCGAATCGCATCCGCGCGGCGATCCCGATCAGGACGGTGGCGGTGAGCGCGCCGACCGCGACGCCGAGCTGCGGGCCGACGAGGGAGAACGCCGCGATGCTGGGCACGATCAGGGCGAGGACGATGAGCGGCAGCGTCCACGGCCGCAGAACGAGCGGAACGAGCCTGCGCATACGCCTCACCTACCCCGCGTCGAGCGTGGCCTCCCCTCGGATCCCGGGCTTCACGAGCGGCGGCACGCTCGGTAGCCGGAACGGGACGAGGCCGTCCGTCTCGAAGCCTGCGGCGAAGAGCGATGCCCGGGTGTCGCGGTTCGGATGGCAACCGCCGCCAAACCATCCCCACGGCCGCTCGAGGCGGTCCTGCCATCCGGCGAGCCGGCCCTCCTCCGGGTCGCGAACGTGCTCGAGAAGTAGCAGCCGGCCGCCGCCACGAAGCACCCGCGCCACCTCTGCGAGCGCGCTATCGGGCTCGGGAACCGTGCACAGGACGAGGGTCGAGACGACGGTGTCGAAAGCGTCGTCCGCGAACGGCAGCTCCTGCGCGCCGGACTCGACCACCGTGTACGGCCGCGCCGGCGGCGAGGCGGTGAGCCTCTCGCGCATGCGCCGTGCCATGTGCGGGTCCGGCTCCGTGAGGACGAGCTCGGTGACGGCGTCGGGATAATGGACGGCGTTGGCGCCCGTGCCCGCGCCGAGCTCGAGCGTCCGGCCGCTCGCCTCGCCGATCAGGTCGCGGCGGAGGTCCGCGAGCCCGGCTCGCTCGGTGCCGGCAAGCAGGCGGTCATAGAGCGCGGCGAAGATCCTGTGTCCGGCCACGGGCTCGATTATCCGCGAACGGGCGCGTGAGCGGACTTGCGCGACGCCGCGCGACGTGAAAGAAAGGGGCCTGCGCGCGCCGCCGCCGCGCCTGGCGATCAGACGAGGAGGAACCCATGCCGACCTACATCATGCTCACGCGACTCACATCCGACGGCGTGAAGACGCTCAAGGACAATCCGACGCGGGTGCACGAGGTCAACCGGGAGGTCGAGCAGCTCGGAGTCAGGGTCGTGAACCAGTGGGCGACGCTCGGTGAGTACGACTTCGTCACCGTGGTCGACGCGCCCGACGAGACGACGATGGCCAAGCTGTCGGTCGAGATGGGCTCCCGCGGCACGGTCATGAACGAGACGCTGACCGCGATCGACGCCCAGGAGTTCACCTCGTCTCTATGACCAAGGGGGGCAGATGAGGGTCCTGGTCGTCGGGGGCGGCGGCCGCGAGCACGCGATCGTCCGCGCCCTCGCCCGCTCGGCCCGAGCACCGGAGATCCTGTGCGCGCCCGGGAACGCCGGGATCGCCCAGGAGGCGCACATCCTCGAGACCGGCGGCGAGGTCGACCAGATCGTCGCCGCCGCGCGCGAGCAGGCCTGCGATCTGGTCATCGTCGGGCCGGAGGCCCCGCTTGTCGCCGGGCTGGTCGACGCGCTCGAGGCCGCCGGCGTCCCGGCGTTCGGGCCGAGCGCCGAGGCGGCGCGACTGGAGGGCTCGAAGGCGCACGCCAAGGCGCTCATGGCCGATGCCGGGGTGCCGACTGCAGGGCACGCCGTGCTCAGGAGCCGCGACGAGGCGCTCGAGCACCTCGCCTGCGCCTCCTATCCGGCGGTGCTCAAGGCCGACGGCCTCGCGGCCGGCAAGGGCGTGATCATCTGCGCTGACGAGGCCGAGGCGCGCGAGGCGGTGGAGACGTTCTTCGTCGAGCGGCGCTTCGGCACCACCGAGGTGGTGCTGGAGGAATTCCTCGAGGGCGAGGAGCTCTCCCTGCTCGCCCTCTGCGACGGCGAAAACGTCCTCCCGCTCGCGCCGGCGCAGGACTACAAGCGGATCTACGACGGCGACGAGGGGCCGAACACCGGCGGCATGGGGAGCTACTCGCCGGTCCCTGGTTTCGATGCGGACCGCGTCGAGGAATACGCGGACCTCGTGCACCGGCCGATCGCCGAGCTCATGCGGCGCGGCGGTACCGCCTACCACGGCGTCCTCTACGCGGGCCTGATGCTTACGGACGCAGGGCCGAAGGTGCTCGAGTTCAACTGCCGCTTCGGCGATCCCGAGACGCAGGCGGTGCTGCCGCGCCTGCGAGGCGACCTGCTCGAGCTCTGCCTCGCGGCGCGCGAGCCCGGCGGCCTCATCGGCGCCTCCGCGGACTTCGCCGACGACTGGGCCGTCACCGTGGTCCTCGCATCGGCTGGCTATCCGCAGAGCTCGTCGAAGGGCGACCGGATCACCGGCCTCGATGCGGCGCCCGAGGGCGTCGAGGTCACGCACGCGGGCACCGCCCGGACGGATGAGGGCATCGTCACCGCCGGCGGGCGGGTGCTCAACGTCACCGGGCTCGGCCCGACTCCGGGCGAGGCCCGGGAGCGGGCCTACGATGCCGCGCGCGTGATCGACTTCGACGGCAAACAGATGCGCACCGACATCGCGGCGCGGGCGGTGACCGCGGTCGCCCGATAACCCAGGGAGGTAAGACCCAGTTGGAGATGCAGAAGCCGAGCACCGAGACCGGCCTGGAGCAACCTCGCGAGCTCGAGCCGATGCCGGAGGTCGAGGCGGCGTTCGAGGAGATCGAGGTCGACGCGCCGCGCGTCGGGATCATCATGGGCTCGCCGAACGACAAGCCGAAGATGCAGCCGGCCGGCCAAACGCTCCAGGAGGCCGGCATCCGCTACGAGGTGCGCGTGATGAGCGCCCACCGCGACCCCGAGAAGGTGCGCGAGTACTGCCACGCGGCGCGCATGCGTGGCCTCAGGGTGATCATCGCCGGCGCCGGGATGTCCGCCGCACTGCCCGGAGTCGCGGCCGCGCACACCGACCTCCCGGTGATCGGCGTGCCGATCCTCGGCAAGACGCTCGGCGGGCTCGACGCCCTGCTCTCCGCGGCGCAGATGCCGCCGGGGGTCCCCGTCGCCTGCGTCGCTATCGATGGCGCCAAGAACGCGGGACTGCTCGCGATCCGGATCCTGAACGCTTGAGCGGCGCGTGATCGGCCGCTATACCCGCCCGGAGATCGGCGCCGTGTGGACGGACGAGCGCCGCATGCGGGGCTGGCTCGAGGTCGAGCTCGCGGCCACCGACGCATGGGCCACGGAGGGGCGGGTGCCGACGGAGGCCGCCGAGGCGGCTCGCGGGCGCGCGGCGTTCACCGTCGAGGCGGTCAAGGAGCGCGAGCGGGTCACGAACCACGACGTGGCTGCGTTCGTGGACGTCGTCGCTGCCTCGATCGGCGACGACGGACGCTGGATCCATTACGGCCTCACCTCCTCCGACGTCCTCGACACCGCCCTCGCCCTCCAGCTCCGCGAGGCCGGCGAGATCCTCGTCACCGGCGCCCGCGCGTATCGCGACGCGCTCGTCGCCAGGGCCCGCGAGCACGCGGAGACCCTCACGGTCGGCCGCACGCACGGCGTCCACGCCGAGCCGACGACCTTCGGCCTCAGGCTCGCGGGCTTCGCCTTCGAGGCCGACCGCAATCTCCGGCGCCTCGAGCGCGCCTTCGAGCAGGCCGCGGCCGGAAAGCTCTCCGGAGCGGTCGGCACCTTCGCCTCGACGCCTCCCGCGGTCGAGACGACGGTGATGGACCGGCTCGGGCTCAGCGCCGAGCCGATCTCGACGCAGGTCGTGCCCCGCGACCGGCACGCCGAGGTCCTTCAGGCCGTGGCGATCGCCGGCACGGGTCTCGAACGCTTCGCCCAGGAGGTCCGCAACCTCCAGCGCACCGAGGTGCGCGAGGTCGAGGAGCCGTTCGCCTCAGGGGCCCAGAAGGGCTCCTCCGCGATGCCGCACAAGCGAAACCCGATCACCGCGGAGCGCATCTGCGGCCTCGCACGTGTGCTGCGCGGCTACTCGCAGGCGGGGCTCGAAAACGTCGCCCTCTGGCACGAGCGCGACATCTCCCACTCCGGCGCCGAGCGCGTGGTCCTTCCCGACGCGACGATCCTCCTCGACTACATGCAACACCTCGCCACCCGGCTGGTCGAGGGAATGACGGTGCACGCGGAGCGGATGCGTGCCAACCTCGAGCTCACGCACGGCGCGCTGTTCAGCCAGCGCACGCTGACGGCGCTGATCGAGGCGGGCCTGACCCGCGACGACGCCTACCGCCTCGTACAGGAGGCGGCGCAGGCGGCGTGGGACACGGGCACTCCGTTCCGCGACCTGCTCGCCGAGCGGATCGCCTCGGACCCCGCGATCCTCGGACGCGTAGCGGAGGAGATGGCGGGCATTGATTGGGACGACGTCATGGACCCGAGCGCGTACCTCGCCCACGTGCCGGACCTCCTCGCCCGGCTCGACGAGCTCGACTAGGGAAGCGTCACGTAGCTCGCGAGGAAGCTCCGCGCCGACGACGTGTCGAGCCGGTAAACGACGTTCGTCGAGCGGCAGACCGCGTCGCCGGTGATCGTCGTCGCGGCCACAACATCCGTCCGCCCGAGGAAGTTCGGGCCGCCGGAGTCGCCGTAGCACGTGCCGCCGTTTCCGGTCGACGGGTTCATCGAGATCCGCAGCCATGCCGGGTTGATCGAGTTCAGGGTTCCCGTCGCGACCATGCGGACGTCGTCGTAGAGGTACTGGTGACCGCCCGGCGAGTTCGTGACCTCGTATGCGCCGTACCCGACCGAGGTGAAGAGCTGGTCGTTCGGCAGGCTCGAGAGCGAGTTGGCGGCCGGAAGCCTTGCGGGCGTGAGTCGCGGTGCTCGGTCCAGCACGACCACGGCAATGTCGTGGGGATCGCTCTGCGAGCCGTTGTAGAGCGGGTCGGCGTGGAAGGTGCCCGCGTAGACGCGGTCGCCGTCCTTGTAGGCGCTGTCGAAGGTGACGCGGACGCGGTCGCCCTCCTGGCAGTGTGCAGCGGTCAGGAACACGGTCGGGGAGATCAGCGTGCCGGAGCAGTAGATCCACGTGCCGTCGGGATAAGCCTCCTCGGCGACCAGCCCGCCGACGTTCGGGTGCCCCTCGCCATCCGGCGAGCCGTTGGTGATCGCTCCAGCGGAGGCCGGGGCCACCAGGGCTCCCAGCACTGCGGCGATGCCGATCAAACGTCCCACTTGCGCTCCCTTCCCTCGAACCGTCCCCTTGCCGGCCGAGATCATAGGCGCTCCGCGACCACTACCCGCGCGCCGTTCGCCGGCGTCAGCGTGACGTTGCGGCGCACCATCCGCGCCGGACGCCGCTCCGCCGGGCCCAGCCGCAGGGCGCGGAGAATCGTCCGCAATGCCACCCGCATCTCCATCTGCGCGAACGCGGCGCCGAGGCAGCGCCGGGTACCGCCGCCGAACGGGATCCATGAGTAGGTTTCCGGGCCGTCGCCGAGGAAGCGCTCGGGACGGAACTCATACGGGTCCGCAAAGACGTCCGGGTTCGTGTGGAGGAGGTAGATCGCGATCAGGATCACGGTTCCCGGCTCGAGCTCATAGCCGCCGAGGACGGCCGGCTCGCGCAGGAGCCGGCCCGTCATCGGGACCACCGGTCGGACGCGAAGCGACTCGGTGCAGACCGCGTCGAGGTACTCCTCGTCGCCGTCCGCGAGCTCACCCAGCAGCCGCTCGAGCGCCGCGGGCGTGTGCAGGAGGAGGTCAATCGTCCACGCGAGCGCGGTGGCCGTCGTCTCGTGTCCCGCCAGGAGCAGCGTGAGCAGCTGGTCGCGCAGCTCGCCGTCGCTCATCCGCGAGCCGTCGTCGAACTCGGCGGCGACCAGCATCGAGAGGATGTCCTCGCGCTCGGAGACCACGGGATCGGTGCGCCGCTCGGCGATCTCCTCGGCGAGCAGCTCGTCGGTGCGCCGGGAGTGGCGGGCGAAGCGACGGTAGCGGGGGAGCCGCCGCAGCGCCGGCGATGTGAGCCCGATCGCGGCGGGCGAGGCCGACTCGGCGAGGACGGCAACGAGGCTCTCCCGCAGCGCGTCGCGCCGAGTCGGATCCGTCACCCCGAAGACCGCGCGCATGATCACCTCGAGCGTGATCCCCTGCATCGTCGGGTGCACGGGGAACGGCGTCCCGGCCGGCCACTTCGCGATCGCGGCCTCGGTGACCTCGGAGATCGTGTCCTCATACGCGCGCATCCGCTCGCCGTGGAACGGCGGCAGCATCAGGCGGCGGCGCCTCAGGTGATCCTGGCCCTCCTGAAGGAGGAGCGATTGCGATCCGAGCAGCGGGCGCAGCACCAGGTTGCGGCCCGGCGCGATCGTGTTGACGCGATCCGCCGAGAAGAGTCGCTTCGCGGAGGCCGGGTCGGAGATGAAGACGGCGTCGCCGGGCCCGAGCAGCCGGGAGGCGAAGGTGCCGCCGAGCTCGCGACGCCAATGCTCGAAGAATGGGATCGGTCGCGCCATGAAGCGCGCCGTCTGCAGCGCGCGGGGAAGCGGAACAACCGGCGGCAGCGCGGACCGGAGCGGCGGCGGCTCCGTGCCGGTGGGCGCTGCTGCCGCCTCCACGGCTCAGCGGGTTCGCGCGAAGCGCTCGACCGCGCCCATGAGCTCGTCGATCTTCTCGTTCGCCTCGGCGCCCCCGGCCTCGACCGCGTCGCGGACGCAGTGGTTCGTGTGATCGGCGAGCAGCTTCAGCGAGACGCCCTCGAGCGCCCGGGTCACTGCCGCGACCTGCGTGAGCACGTCGACGCAGTAGGCCTCCTCCTCGACCATCCTGCGGAGGCCGCCGATCTGGCCCTCGATCCGCGCCAGCCGGCGTAGGATCGCCTCCTTGTCCTCGATGTAACCGGCGTGAGCATCCACGACGTTCAGTATACCGCCAGGGGGTATCGCTGCTCAGCCGGGGTCCAGGAACTCGCGCAGTGCCTGTCGGCCGCCGCGCGCGAGTGGCTCCCCGTGGGCGAACAGCAGGCCGTCGAAGTCGAGGTCGAGCAGGGCGCGAAGCGAGCGCCGGAGTCCAGCCTTCACGGCCTCCGGGTCATCGCCGATGAGCGGATCGGAGACGAACCGAAGCCCGCCGTCCGAGCGCATCAGCCCGTCTGCGAACGCCAGCAGGCCGGGGCCGAGCCGGATCTCGATCGCCGCGTCGTCGGGGCAGATCTCCCCCACCTCCCGCGCGATCAGCTCCGGCGTGAGCTCCTCGCCATAGGAGTAGGGCTCGACCTCGCGCTCGTCGTGGGCGAACTCGTGCAGGCCGGGCTGCGGGCAGAGCACCGGGATCCCGAACTCCTCGACCAGCCGTTCGGCCTGGCGCCAGTGATGCCGGTTCGTCAGCACGACCCGCTCCGGCGGGTGCTCGCGCAGCAGCTCGAGCGCCTCGTCCGGGACCATCGGATCGAGCACCGTCCGTGCCGGCTCGAGGAGATAGGAGTGAGCGCGCCCGCCGGTGTTCGGGTGGATCGCGCTCCAGTGAAAGACGCCCGGGGTGACCTCGTCCATCCTGCCGCAACTTCCCGAAACGGCGGTCGCCGAACCCACGATCCTGCTACTCCTGCCCGCCATGGACGACCAGCTCGCGCGGCGGCGGGTCATCGGGGGCGCGGTCGCCCTGCTCGCGCTCGCGCTCGCCGTCCTCCTCTTCGTCCGGTGGATGGCGGGGCCGGACCCCGGCGACGCGCTCGAGGACTTCCTGACCGCCTACGAGGCGCGCGATTACGCGGGTGCTGCGGCGCTGACCGACGGCGACCCGCGCCGCGTCGCGCGGGCGCTCTCCGAGAACGTCGACGGGCTCGACGGCGCGACGCTCGACGCCGACGTGGTCGAGGCGGAGGCCGACGGCGACGCGGCCACCGCGACGACCGAGATGCGTTGGCAGGTGCCGGCGATCGGCGAGTTCGCCTACACGAACGACACGATCCGGCTCGCCCGCTCAGGCGAGGACTGGCGCGTCGTCTGGGCCGCGGACGTGGTCCATCCGGCACTCGACTCGGAGGGCACGCGGCTCGGGACCGACCGGACCTTCCCCGACCGGGCGCCGATCCTCGACCGGCGCGGCGCGAAGCTCGTGATCCCGCGGCCGGTCGTCGAGATCGGGGTGATCCCCGGCGAGCTGCGCGATCGCGCGGCGGCGGTGGCCGCGATCGCGGATGCGACCGGCGCCGATGCGCGCGCCCTCGAGCGCTCGATCGAGGCTGCGTCGAGACCGGAGAACTTCGTCCCGGCGATCACGGTCCGGCTGAGCGAGTTCGAGCCGATCCGCAGGCGCCTCGACCCGATCCGGGGGATCACGTTCGGCGAGCGGCAGCTCCCGCTCGCGCCCACGCGCGAGTTCGCCCGCGCCGTGCTCGGCACCGTCGGGCCGGTCACCGCCGAGCAGCTCGAGAAGCTCGGCGCGCCCTACGCCGTCGGCGACAACGTCGGCCAGTCCGGGCTCGAGGCCCGCTTCGAGCGCCGTCTCGCCGGAACGCCGGAGCGGCGGGTGATCACGCGACTGCCCGACGGCACACCGGCCGACACGCTGATGAAGGTCGAGGCGCAGCGCGGGCGGCCGCTGCGGACGACCCTCGATGGCGACGTCCAGGTCGCGGCCGAGGAGGCGCTCGGTGCCACCGATGACGTCGAGGCGCTCGTCGCGCTCCAGGCGTCGACCGGAGACATCCTCGCCTCCGCGACCCGGCCAGTCGACGACGCCTTCAACCGCGCGTTCGAGGGCCGCTATCCGCCCGGATCGACGTTCAAGGTCGTGACCACCGCGGCGCTCCTCGCGGGCGGCCTCGATCCGGGCCGCATCGTGGACTGCCCGCCCACGATCACGGTCGGCGGGCGCTCGTTCAGGAACTTCGAGGGAGGCGCTGCCGGAGCCGTGCCCTTCCGGCGCGACTTCGCCGAGTCGTGCAACACCGCCTTCATCTCGCTGGCGCCAATGCTCCAGCCGAGCGACCTGCGCGACGCCGGCGAGCTCTTCGGCCTCGGGCGCGAGTACGAGCTCGGGCTGCCGGCATTCTCGGGACAGGTCCCGGTGCCCCGCGACGAGGTCGAGCAGGCCGCCTCGATGATCGGCCAGAGCGAGATCCTCGCCAGCCCGCTGGCCATGGCCGGGGTGGCGGCGACGGTCGCCGACGGCCGCTGGCACGCACCGCGGATCCTCGCCGCCGACCCGCGTCGGACCGGGCCGTCGCTGCCGGCGGCAGAGCTCGACGAGCTTCGCTCGCTGATGAGGGATGTCGTCACGTCGGGGACCGGGACGGCGCTCGCAGACGCGCCGGGTGAACCGATCGGCAAGAGCGGCACCGCCGAATACGGCAGCGGAGATCCGCCGCCGACCCACGCCTGGTTCATCGCCGCCCGCGGCGATCTCGCCGTCGCGATGCTGGTCGAGGACAAGCCGTCCGGCGCCCAGTTCGCGGCGCCGATCGTCGCGAGGTTCCTCGGCGCGCTGGGCTAGGATCGCCCTTCGTGACCAGCGCACTCTCAGAGCTTCGCCTCCACTCCTCGGGGAAGGTGCGTGAGATCTACGAGGTCGAGGACGACCTGTTGATGGTCGCCTCGGATCGGATCTCGGCCTACGACGTCGTCCTGCCCACCCCGATCCCGGACAAGGGCAAGGTCCTGACCCAGATGTCGGTGTTCTGGTTTCAGACGACCGGCCACATCTGCCCCAACCACCTGATCTCCGCCGACGGCGTGCCGGAGGAGGTCGCGGGCCGCGCGCTGCGCGTGAAGAAGCTCGGGATGTACCCAGTCGAATGCGTCGCCCGCGGCTACCTCTCGGGCTCCGGCTGGCGCGAGTACGTGAAGACCGGCGCCGTGTGCGGGATCGAGCTGCCCGAGGGTCTGCGCGAGTCGGACAAGCTCCCGGAGCCGATCTTCACCCCGGCAACCAAGGCCGAGCTCGGCGAGCACGACGAGAACATCGATTTCGAGCGCGCCGTCGAGCTGATCGGCGACCGGGCGCTCATGGAGCAGCTTCGGCACGTGACGCTGGAGCTCTATGAGCACGCTCGGGCGCACGCGGCGGGGCGCGGCATCATCATCGCCGACACCAAGTTCGAGTTCGGCGCGTCGGCCGGCGCCGAGGTGGTGCTTGCCGACGAGGTGCTCACCCCGGATTCCTCGCGCTTCTGGCCTGCCGACGCGTATGAGCCCGGTCGCTCGCAGGCGTCCTTCGACAAGCAGTACGTGCGCGACTGGCTCGACGACTCGGGCTGGGACCACACTCCCCCGGCGCCGGAGCTCCCCGCCGAAGTGGTCTCCAACACGCGTGCCAAGTACGTCGAGGCCTACGAGCGCATCACCGACCGGTCGCTCGACTGAGCCGGCGATAGTCGGCCCGGTCCACCGAGCGGCCGAGCGCGCCCCCGTACCCTGAACCGATGAACCTGTTGGTCTGCGGACTGCGCCGGTCGGGGACGACGATCGTCCACGACGCGCTCACGGAGGACCGGGGGCTGCGCTCCTTCTATGAGCCGCTGCGCGAGGAGGCCGAGACGATCGGGGGCGGCAGCGGCGCGCGAGCCGCTGACGTCTTCGCCGAGACGCGCGAGCTGCGCGAGCGCTTCCGCGCCCAGCGGTATCCCCAGCTTCAGATCGAGCTCCTCAACTGGGGAGGTCCCCGCGCGCCGGAGCTCGAGCTGGAGCCGACGCTGCCCGATCACGTGCGCGACCTGCTGGCCTACCTGCTCGACCAGGCGCCCGACGTGGCGATCAAGGAAACGCGCCTTCATCACAAGCTCGGCGCCGTGGCCGAGATCGATCCCGATGCCGCGGTCGTCCACCTGGTGCGCGACCCGCGCGCGGTGACGGCGTCGATGCTGCTCGGCCGCCGCCGGCGGACCGACATCTATCCCGACGCCGCGACCTTCTTCACGGCCCGAACCGGCCGGCGACTGTGGTCGAGCCGGCGAATCTCCGAGGAGCTGATCGCCCGCGGGCAGTCGCCTGACCTGCCGGCCGACATCCCGGACTTCCTGCGCCCGCTGCTCGTCTGGAAGGCCGCCTTCGCGACCACCGACGGCGACGGCGGACGGCTGTTCGGCGACCGCTACGCACTCGTGCGCCTCGAGGACCTGCGCGCCGACCCGTGCGCCGAGCTCGAGCGCATCTACGCGCTGCTCGGGCGGTCGCTGCCGGACGCGGTCGCGGAGTGGGCGGCGCGGAGCATCCACCGCGAGGCCAAGGTCCACCTACCCGACGATCCGCGCTGGGCGCGCGCCGCGCGCCTGCTCGAGATGGAGGGTGAGCTCGAGCGGGCCGGCTACACCGAGATCCTCGCCCTCGAGCCGGAGCCGGGGGAGC
Source organism: Solirubrobacterales bacterium (assembly GCA_035296705.1). GTDB lineage: Bacteria > Actinomycetota > Thermoleophilia > Solirubrobacterales > 70-9 > WHSW01. The sequence goes on along the minus strand of DATHAL010000039.1, from coordinate 11,022 downwards.
CGCTCGACCTGTCCCCGCCGCCGCGGCGCTCGCGCCTCGCCGGGTTCATGGGCCGCGCGCGGCGGCGCGAGGGCCGCTTCGCTCGCCGCGGCTCACGCTAGATTGAGATCGTGAAGGCGCGCGTCCTGATCAGGCCGAAGGAGGGCATCCTCGACCCACAGGGCAAGGCGGTCGAGAGGGCGCTCCCGGCACTCGGCTTCGAGGGCGTCTCCCACGTCCGGGTCGGGCGGATGGTCGAGCTCGAGGCGAGCGACGGAGCCGACCTCGACGCGCTCTGCGAGAAGCTCCTGGCCAACCCGTTGATCGAGGACTACGAGGTGGAACAAATGCCCGACACGTCCTCCGCTTCGCGTCCGGGCGTGTCGGGGTCGAGCGACGGATGATCGGCGTTTTGCAGTTCCCCGGCTCCTGCGACGAGCGCGACGCGGTGCTCGCCTGCCGGCGCGTCGACGAGGCGCGGCTGGTCTGGCACGAGGAGACAGATCTCGGTGAACTCGACGCGGTCGTGATCCCCGGGGGCTTCTCCTACGGCGACTATCTGCGCGCCGGCGCGATCGCCCGTTTCGCGCCGGCGATGGAGGCGGTGCGGGACTACGCGGCGGGCGGGGGGTCGGTGCTTGGGATCTGCAACGGCTTTCAGGTGCTCTGCGAGGCGGGGCTTCTGCCCGGGGCGCTCCTACCGAACTCCGGGCTGCGGTTCGTCTGCCGCCAGGTCGGGATCGAGGTCGTGAACGCCGAGACCGCCGCAACGCGCGCCACCGAGGTCGGGCAGCGGCTGGAGATCCCGGTCAAGCACATGAGCGGGCGCTGGTTCGCGCCGCCGGAGCTCCTTGCGGAGCTCGAGGCGAACGGGCGGATCGTCTTTCGTTACGCGCCGGGCGAGAACCCCAACGGGTCGATCGGCGAGGTCGCGGGGGTCACGAACGACCGCGGCAACGTCGTCGGGCTGATGCCCCATCCGGAGCATGCCGTCGATCCGCTCACCGGCTCGACCGACGGCCTCGTCCTGTTCGAGTCGATCGTCCGGAGCGCGGCGCCGGCGCCGGCGTGAGCCCGCTGCTCCGGCGTCCGGCCGCGCGGCCGCGCACGCCGCCGGCTCCGTTCGTGGTCGGGGTGGGGCGTTCGGGGACGACGCTCCTGCGGATGATGCTCGACGCGCACCCCGAGCTCGCGATCCCGCCGGAGACCCACTTCGTCCCCGAGCTGATCGATCGCGGCGGAGAACCCGCTGAGCTCGTCGAGGCGGTCGTCTCCTCACGCGGCTGGGGCGACTTCGGGCTCGACGCCGACCTCTTGCGGGCGCGCGTGAGCGAGCTCGATCGTCCGTCGCCCTCAGATGTCGCCCGGGCCTTCTACAGCCTGTACGCGGAGGCACACGACAAGCTGCGCTGGGGCGACAAGACGCCGGGCTACGTGAAGCGGATGCGCCCGATCGCCGCCGCGCTTCCGGAGGCTCGGTTCATCCACGTAGTCCGCGACGGGCGCGACGTGGCGCTCTCGCGCCGCGCGCGCGGCATGGGTGAGTCGAAGCCGATCGAGGAGGTCGCCGTGCTCTGGCGGCGGCGGATTGAGAACGCGCGCCGTCAGGCAAAGCGCCTGCGGGGCCGCTATCTCGAGCTTCGGTTCGAGGACCTGGTCGCCGAGCCGCACGCGGCGCTGGAGCGAGCTTGCGAGCTGATCGAGCTCGCATACGACCAGCGGATGCTCGCCTACCACGAGCGCGCCCCGGAGCGGCTCTCGGAACTCGGGGATCTCGATCCGGAGGGCGAACGACCGCGGCGCAGCCGTGAGGAGCGGCAGGCGGCGCACGCACTGGCCGCCCGCGCGCCGAGCGCGGCGCGAACCGAGGTCTGGCGCGAGAGCATGAGCCAGGACGAGCGCCGGCGGTACGAGTCCGTGGCTGGACCGCTGCTCGTCGATCTCGGTTACGACGTGCCATCCTCCTGAGCCGCCGATGGCTTTCGACTACTCGCTCAGATTCCTTCGCAACCGCCGTCTGCGCGGCCGTGCCGAGCCGGAGTTCCCGGTCCCGTTCGTGGTCGGCGTCGGGCGCTCGGGGACGACGCTCCTTCGGATGATGCTCGACGCGCACCCCGAGCTCGCGATCCCGCCGGAGACGCACTTCGTGAACCCGCTCATCCAGGCATCGGGGCGGCTTCGGTTCAACGCGCGGGCGGCGGCGAAGACAATCGTCCACGACGAGCGCCGGCGCTGGAACGACTTCGGCCTGGCAGAGGAGGAGCTCCGCGCGGCGATGGAGGGCATCCGGCCCTTCAACACGACGGACGCGCTGCGCGCCTTCTATCTCCTCTACGCCCGCAAGCACGGCAAGGAGCGCTGGGGCGACAAGACGCCGGACTACATCCGCAAGATGAAGAAGATCCAGAAGTCGCTGCCCGAGGCACGCTTCATCCACGTGATCCGCGACGGCCGCGACGCGGGTCTCTCGCAGAACAGGCGCATCGCCCAGCGAGGCAAGGAGCCGGTGCCACCGCGGGAGATGGCCCGCCGGTGGCGCAAGCGGATCGTGAAGTCGCGTATCGATGCCGCCGAGGTCGGCCACTACATGGAGGTCCGCTACGAGGACCTGATCTCCGACACGGAAACGGTGCTGCGGCGCATCTGCGAGCACGTCGAGATCGATTACGCGCCGGTGATGCTCCGGTACCACGAGCGCGCCGACGAGCGCTTGCAGGAGATGGCGGGCGCCCTGCCGGCGAAGAAGGGGCGGCCCGTGCGTGAGGCCGGCGAGCGCGTCCAGGCGCACGCCATGACCACGAGGCCGCCGGATCCCGACCGGCTCCAGGTCTGGAAGACGGAGATGGCCGAGGAGGAGAACGCGGAGTTCGAGAACGCCGCCGGCTACCTGCTCGACGAGCTCGGCTACGAGACGGTGACGCCCAAGTCGAGCTGGCTTCCGCCCGAGGAGTGGGCGCGGTCGAAGACCCGCGCCGAACGCGGCGGCGGCGCCCGCGGCGGCCTGCTCTCGCGGCTCCGCGGTCGCGCCTAGACTCTCTCAGCTCCGATGCGACTGCCGTTTTCAAAGCGCGAGGAGAGCCGTCCGCCGGTGCCGTTCGTGGTCGGCATGAACCGCTCCGGGACGACGCTGCTGCGGATGATGCTGGACGCGCATCCCGACCTCACGATCCCTCCCGAGACGCACTTCGTGCCGGACTTGATCAAGGCGACGCGCGAGCGCGGGGCGACGCCCGAGGACGCGCTCGCGGCGATGAAGTCGGCTCGCGAGTGGGGCGACTTCGGGTTCTCCGACGAGGAGATGCTCGGCCGGCTTCGCGCCCTGCCGCGGATCGAGCCGGGACCGGCGGTGAGGACCTTCTACGCCGCCTACACGGAACAGCAGGGCAAGCCGCGCTGGGGCGAGAAGACGCCGACGTACGTCCAGAAGATGAAGCTGATCCAGCGGGCGATCCCGGAGGCCAGGTTCGTGCACGTGATCCGCGACGGGCGCGACGTGGCTCTCTCGGTCCTCGAACGCACCGTGCGCAAGCTGACCACCGGGGACATCGCGCGCCGCTGGAAGAAGAAGATCACGAAGGCCCGCGACGACTCGCCGAAGCTCCACCACTACATCGAGATCCGCTACGAGGACCTGATCCTCGACACCGAGCCCGTGCTGCGGCGCGTCGCGGAGTTCCTCGAGCTGCCGTGGGACGACGAGATGCTCCACTACCACGAGCGTTCCGCCGAGCGGCTCAGGGAAATGGCGCGGGCCCTGCCGGCGGAGGGCCGGGCCAAGGAGCTCAGCGTCGAGCGGCGGATGAAGACGCACGAGATGACGACGAAGCCGCCGAGCGCAGATCGGGTCGCGCGGTGGCGAGAGCAGATGAGCCCCGAGCAGCGCGAGGAGTTCGAGGCGATCGCGGGGGATCTGCTCGCCGAGCTCGGCTACGCAGTCGGCCCCGGCGCCGCGGCCGAGGCCACCGCCCAGATCGAAGCCGCTTAAGCCGGCACTGGATGCAGACCGGCAAGAACCGGACGCGGAGCGGAGGATTCTTGCCGTGCGAATAGGTTTGGTGACGAAGTGGTTCGCGAGCGGCCAGGCCGTGGTCTCGCGCTACATCCGGTCGGCTCTCGACGAGCTCGGCCACGAGACGGTCGTGCTCGCGAAGCCCGGCAAGGGGCCCCGGGCACAGCTCGAGCGGACGCCGGACCCGGTCTGGGACCAACCGCGCGTGACCCAGGCGTCGCAAGCCGATGTGTCGGCGCATGAGTACGCGGGCTGGGCCGAGCAGAACTCGCTCGACGTCGTCCTCTGCGACCAGAACGACCAGTTCGAGGAGATCGGCGCGCTGCGCGCGCGCGGCGTGCGCACGATCGGACGCTTCGTGTGGGAACACTTCGCGCCCGAGCACGCCGAGCCCGCGAAGGCGGCCTACGACGTGATCTACTCCTTCACCCGGGCGGAGCGCCTGCGCTACCGCGGGCTCGGCATCGACTCCCCGCTCCTCGTCTGGGGCTGTCACCCGGAGCTGATCGAGATCGCGAACGAGACCGAGCGCGACCCCGAGCTGGTGACGTTCGTCGTCCCGGGCTCGTTCATGGGCAAGCGCAAGCCGTTCGCCGAGATCGTGGAGGCCTTCACGCGCACCGGCGACCCGCGCTTCCGGCTCCTCGTCCGCGGCCAGGTCGACCGCAAGGGGGGCAAGCTCCTCAACGCGGCGGGTGGCGACGAGCGCGTCGTGATCGAGCTCGAGGACAGGCCGACGGACGAGCACCTGCGCCAGTTCGCGAGCTGCGACGTCTGCCTCTCGCCCTCGCGCTGGGAGGGGCTCGGCCTGCCGCTGTATGAGGCAGTTGCCTTCGGGATGCCGTCGATCACCAACGACTCGCCGCCCATGAACGAGATCGTCATCGATGGCGTCAACGGGATCTGCGTGGACTCGGTGCACTGGGGCGAGGCGGGCTCGGGGATCCCGGCGTTCGACCCGGACTTCGACCAGCTCACCGACGCGATCGAGCGGCTCGGCGACGGCGGGGAGCGGGCGCGCCTCACGGCCGGGGCGCTCGAGCTGCGCGACGGCGAGCGAAGCTGGAGCCGTACCGTCGACAGCCTCGCCGGGCTGCTCGAGCGGGTCGGCTGATGCGGGTTGGTGTCGTCACGAAGTGGTTCAACCGCGGCCAGCCGGTCGTGGCACGCCAACTCCGCTCCGCGGTCGACGAGCTCGGCCACGAGACCTTCGTCCTCGCGCGTCCCAAAAAGGAGCGCGGGCCGCGCCCGGGGGCGCTCGACCGCGACGATGTCTGGGACCAGCCTGGCGTCACCGAGGGATCCGAATACGACATCCCGCGCGAGGAGTACGTGCGGTGGGCCGAAAAGAACCGGATCGAGGCGATCCTCTGCGACGAGAACTACCAGTTCGCCGAGCTCGCCGAGCTCAGGAGCCGCGGGGTGCGCACGATCGGCCGGTTCGTGTGGGAGCACTTCACCTCCGACCACGTGGCGGGGACGCGCGAGGCCTTCGATGTCGTCTACTCGCTCACGCGCGCCGAGCAGGAGCGCTACAGGGAGATGGGCCTCGAGACTCCGTACGTGCCCTGGGGGTGTCATCCAGAGCTGATCGAGGCGGGCGCGCAGGCGGCGCGCGGGGACGGTGACACCGTGAGCTACGTCTTCCCCGGCGGCTTCCTCGGCCACCGCAAGCCGCTCGAGCCGGTACTCGAGGCGTTCACGCGGGTGCCTGATCCGCGCCTGCGGCTGATCGTGAAGGCGCAGGTCGAGCGAAAGCAGGTGCGCCCGGCGCTCGACGCGGCGCACCGCGACCCGCGGATCGAGGTCAGGATCGCCGACCAGCCGACCGCGGCACATCTTCGCGAGGTGGCGAGCTGCGACGTCTGCCTTGCTCCGTCGCGCTGGGAGGGGCTCGGCCTGCCGCTGTATGAGGCGGTCGCCTTCGGCCAACCCGCGATCACCAACGACGCGCCGCCCATGAACGAGGCGATCCACGACGGCGTCAATGGCGTGCTCGTCGCATCGGTCCCGAACGGGGCCGCCCGCTCCGGGATCCCGGCGCTCGACCCGGACGTCGATGATCTCGCGGCCGCGGTCGAGCGGCTCGCCGACGACGGCGAGCGCGCTCGACTCGCGCAGGGAGCGACGCGGGTACGCGACACCGAGCGGCTTTGGAGGCACACGGTCCGCGGGATCGGCGAGCTCCTGCGGCGCGATGGCGAAAACCGCTAGCTTCACCGGCTCGCTATGGGACTTCCAAAGGCAATCGAGCGCTACCGGAACCGAGCGAAGATCGTCCTCGCCGGGCGGCGCCTGCACGCCCGAACGCCCGAACCGCCTCCGGCGCCGTTCGTGTGCGGCGTCACGCGCTCCGGCACGACGCTACTGCGGCTGATGCTCGACTCGCATCCCGAGGTCGCGATCCCCGGTGAGACCCACTGGCTGCCGAAGCTGATCAAGGCGTTCGAGCGCTCCAAGCAGACCCCGAACGACGCCGCGGCGCTGATCATCGACCACAAGCGCTGGGGCGACTTCCACCTCGATGGCGCCGAGCTGCAGCGGCGGATCCGGGCGCTCGACCCCGTGACCGCGGCCGACGCGATCCGCATGTTCTACATGCTGTACGCGGAGCGCGAGGGCAAGCATCGCTACGGCGACAAGACCCCCGGCTACGTGAAGGAGATGCGGCGGATCCAGCGCGTCCTGCCCGAGGCGCGCTTCGTTCACATCATCCGCGACGGCCGCGACGTCTCGCTCTCCCACCTGCGGATGAACTGGGGGCCGGAGACCTACGCCGAGTCGGCGCGGCTGTGGCGCAACCGGATCCGCAAGGCGCGCAAGATGGCGCCGTCGATCGACCATTACATGGAGGTCCACTTCGAGGACCTGGTCGATGACACCGAGGGCGTCGTGCGTCGCGTCTGCGACTTCATCGACCTCCACTTCGACCCGGTGATGCTCTCCTACCACGAGCGGGCCGAGGGCAGGCTGGCCGAGAAGGCCCGGGAGCTGCCGCGCAAGAACCGCCCGCCGCAGCCGGCGGAGGCGCGCCTCGAGAGCCACCGCCTCGCGAAGGAGCCGCCGCGCATGGACCGGATCGGGATGTGGCGCGAGCGGATGACGCCGGAGGAGGTCGCCGAGTACGAGGCGGTCGCCGGTGACATGCTCGTCCAGCTCGGCTACGAGCTCGCCTCGGAGGCCGGCGAGGCCCGGGCCGCCGAGAAGGGCGTTGTCGCGCCCGTCGGCGCTCGCGGCTAGCCTCGCGGGCATCCCGATTCGAATCGTTCCCGGCCTCGTCGCCGCGATCGCGGTCGCATTGGCTTCGCTCGCCTGGGCAGAGCGCGCGGACGGCCCGAGCGTGCGCGTGGCGACCAGCGGCAACGACTCGGAGCGGCTCGGGACGCTGCCGATCACGCGTGAGCCGGGGATGCGGCCGAGGTCGGTGGTGTCGCTCGGGCCACGCGCCCTCGGCGAGCTCGAGCGCGGCGACCGCGTCCGGGTCACGGCGGAGGTGCAGGTGACCGGGGACTGCGCTTCCCCCGTTCCACGCTGCGTCGGCCGTCCGTACCAGTACGGCCCGATCGTCCGCGCGCGGCTCGTCCTGGCCCGTGAGCCGAGTTCGAGGACCGGCCAGCCGATCGCCCACCTCGAGCGCGAGACCTGCACTCAGAAGCGACCTCAATACGAGCACCACTGCGTGCTCGTCTTCACCGCCGCTGGCTTCGACGTCGCCGATCCGAGCCGGCTCCCGTGCCCGCCGGACGCCTGCCGCGTCAACCTCGTCGCGGACGCGCATCACCCGCGCGCCCGCGCCGGCGACCGGATCACGGTTGGCGGCCTGCGCCCGGACGGGACGATCCCACAGGACCGCGGTCGGATCAACGTTGTTCGCTATCGGGGCGTAGCGGCGGCGGCGTTCGGTGCGGAGGCGACCCACTCGCCGCTTCACCACCGCCTGCGGCCCGACCTCAAGCGCCGCACCGTCATCTCGAAGCGCCTACCGCGCCTCGCCGCGGGCGAGCAGCTCGCCGTCTCTGCGCGGATGCGCCTCGACGTCGGCAGCGTCCCATACGCCGTCCGCACGAGCGCTCGGCTGATCCTCGCCGACTCTCCGGCGGCTACCAGGCAGAGCGCATTCGTGAAGCATGTCGCTCTCGGACAGGGCGAGCTCTCCGAGAGCAACGGCTCCAACTGCCCGCATTTCGAGGGCGTCTGCACGACGCGCAAGGTCGGCGTCGGCGAGCTCCGCCGAGACGCCGTCGACGGGCAGGGCCGCCCCGTGCCGCTCTACGTCAACCTGGTGACCGTCCTCGGCCCGAAGGTCCGCCGCGCCCACGCGAGCGACCGCGTCACCCTCCGCGGCGCCGAGATCACCGTCACGCGGTTCCCGCCGGAGCTCAACCCGCGCCCCTGACCGTCACGGCGTATAGCGCGAGACCGTGAACCCGCTCGTGGTGGCGCCGAGCGACACCTTGTCGATCTCGTTGACCTTCTCGGCCAGCAGCGGCTTGGCGGCGCCGAGGACGTTGAGATAGACGGTCGCCGGCTGGCCGGTGCTCTTGTCGACGACGTCGCGGCTGAACTCGACGGCGCCCGCCTTCACCACCGTGCACGGGTTGGGGAAGCCGCTCGAGCCGAGCGTGCAGTTGAAGCCGTTCGATTCCGTCGCCTGTCCCTTGAGCGGGATCGCGTTCTTGGCGATCCCCCTCGCGTCTGTGGAGGTCGGGGTCTCGGCCGTGATCACCCGCGAGGAAATGAAGGTGTTGAAGTGGACGGCGCTGATCCCGGCCACGAAGCTCGCGTCGAACGTCAGGATCTCCCCCTTCTGCGGCGCCGCGATCGGGACCGAGTAGACGACGCGGCGCTTCTCCGAGTCGGTGATCGTCAGCGGGAGGTCTGGGTTGACGAGCTGGTTGCTGGCGCTCACGCTCGGCCCCGGCGCCGCCGCGTGGGCCTGACCGAGGTTGACCCGCCCCTTGTCCTGGGCGACGGAACCGTCCGGACGGTCGGCTCCGAGGACGACGACGTTGCCGCGCTTCGCGTGCTTGTTGGAGGCGGTGACGATCAGGTTGACGAAGCAGGCCGTGGGCGCGCAGGGAAGCGCCGCGAGATCGCCGATCGTGGTCTCTGAGTTGGGGATCGCGAGTGTGCAGTGGTGGTTTCGGTTCGGGCGCTGCTGCTTGCAGAGCCGCTCCGTGGTGCCGGACAGCGGGATGGAGGGCGCGGCGGCGTCCTGTCCCGAAGAGAGCACGATCCGCGCCGTGATCTTCGGATTGATGTCGTAGTTGCGCCCGACGCAGCGCGGCTCCTGCTTGACACATGTGGTCGATACCTGCACCTCGCCGCTCGCGACGAGCCGGTCGCCGGGCACGATCGGCTCGAACTGATCCGGCGTCAGCGACATCGCTATCCGTGGCCGGGCGTTCTGCGTCTTTCCGATCGGGATCGCCTTCCGCAGCTCGGAGTTGTCGCCGCTCGTCGCGAACACGGCCAGGTCCGGCGCCTTGGCGGCGCCGGCGCTCGCGGCCGCGACGAGCACGCCGAATGCCACCGCGGCCACGGCGAGACGGCGGCTGGACCTGAAACCACCCATCGAGGCATCACAACACGGCAAAGCGCCCAACGTCGCGCCAGCCGGGCCGCCCTGAAAGACGACGTGCAGGGACGCGATACTTCTGGGCCTGCCAGCGCCGACGGACACCACGCACCGTGAGCTCGGGCTCACCGACGACGAGTTCGAGCTCATCCGCGAGAAGCTCGGCCGCGATCCCAACGGCGTCGAGCTCGCGATGTTCAGCCTGCTCTGGTCCGAGCACTGCGCCTACAAGCACTCGCGGAGGCTCCTGCGCCGGCTTCCGACGGAGGGGCCGCGGGTGTTGATGGGACCGGGCGAGAACGCCGGCGCCGTCTCGCTGGGCGACGGCTGGGTGGTCGCCTTCAAGGTCGAGTCCCACAACCACCCGAGCGCGGTCGAGCCCTTCCAGGGCGCGGCCACCGGGGTCGGCGGGATCCTCCGCGACGTGTTCGCGCTCGGCGCCCGCCCGATCGCCGTGCTCGACTCGCTGCGGTTCGGCGAGCTCGACTCGCCGCGCTCGCGCTACCTCTTCGACCACGTCGTTGCCGGGATCGGGCACTACGGCAACTCGATCGGCGTTCCCACGGTCGCGGGCGAGGTCTACTTCGAGGCGCCGTATGAGCAGAACTGCCTCGTGAATGCGATGTGCGTCGGGCTTGCCCGCGCGGAGGACATGGTCCGGGCGGCGGCGACGGGGATCGGCAACAAGGTCGTGCTGATGGGCGCCTCCACCGGGCGCGACGGAATCGGCGGCGCATCCGTCCTCGCCTCGGCCGAGCTCGAGGAGGGCGACGAGTCCAAGCGCCCGAGCGTCCAGATCGGCGATCCGTTCGAGGAGGCGAAGCTCCTCGAGTGCTGCCTCGAGCTCCTCCGGGATGGCCTGCTGGTCTCGCTTCAGGACCTCGGTGCCGCCGGTCTGACCTCCTCGGCCGGCGAGATGGCGTCGAGCGGCGGTGTCGGGATCGACATCGACGTGGCCCGGGTCCCGCTTCGCGAGGCCGACATGGAGCCGTTCGAGATCATGGTGTCCGAGTCCCAGGAGCGGATGCTCGCCGTCGTCGAGCCCCAACGGGTCGACGGGGTGCTCGCCCGCTGCGAGCGCTGGCAGACGGGGGCCGCCGTGATCGGCGAAGTGACCTCGAGCCGCATCTTCAGGGTCCTCCGTGACGGTGAGGCGGTGGGCGAGATGCCGGTCGCGGCGCTGGTCGACGAGTGCCCGCTTTATGACCTCGACCCGCGCGATCCCGAGGGCTGGATCTACGGCAATCGCAACGTGCTCGGCGACGACCGGCAGGCGGCGGACGATCTGCTGCTCGAGCTCCTCGCGGCGCCCAGCGTGGCCAGCAAGGCGTGGGCGTTCGAGCAGTACGACTCGATCGTCCTCTCCCACACCGTGCGTCGCCCGGAGACCTCGGACGCCGCTGTCCTCCACCTGCACGAGGCGGACGCGACGATCGCCGTCTCGATCGACGGCAAC
>DATHAL010000038.1:0-12260 GCA_035296705.1 Solirubrobacterales bacterium | reverse complement strand
CAGTGAGATCGATCGAGTGCCGCGCTGACGCGATCGCGAGGTAGTAGAGCGCCTCGGCGTTTGTGTCGCCGACCTTGGCACTCGAGCGCACCACCTGCATCGGGCCGCCCTCGTCGACCGGCTCGACGTCGGGCAGGTGGGCGTCGCCGGCAAGCACCTCCCCCGTCGCCTCGAGCCAGTTCTCCACGAAGGCACCCTGCATGCCCCGCACCACGGGCCCACGCACGCGAACGTGCGTGTCGCGCCAGTGCTCGGGATCCTCGGCGTCGCCCGTCCACTCCTTCGCGATCCCGACCCCGCCGGTCATTCCGACGCGGCCGTCGGCGACGAGGAGCCGCCGGTGCGTGCGATTGACGATGCGGCGGATCGCGTACGGCTTCGGAGGCCGGAAGAGGATCACGCGGACGCCCGCATCGGTCATCCCGCGTACCAGCGAGCGCTCCATCTTCGCGGCGCCGAGCGCGTCGAGGATCACCCTGCAGTCGACGCCCTCGCGGGCGCGGGCGCCGATCGCCCCGGCCATCTCGTGCGCGATCTCGCCGCGCCAGTAGATGTAGGTCTCCACGTTGAGCGTCCGCTCGGCGTTCGCGATCGTCTCCAGCATGGCTGGGAAGATCCGATCGCCGTTGATCAGGAGCTCCGCCTCGTTGCCGCGTGAGATTGGCGCGCCGGTGAGCGCCTCGGACGCTCGGAGGAAGTCCTGAGATCGGACGTCGAGCTCGGTGGCGATCTCATACCCGAACGCGCCCTCACGGCGGTGTCGGAGGCTGTCGGCGGCGTACCAGGCGATCACGGCCGCGGCAACGGCGCCGCCGAGTCGGTAACGCCTCCACGCCCGCCGCGCGACCGATTCATTCGGCCCGTTCATCCCACCACGACCTCGAAGGCACGGGGTGCGGCCGCGAACCGCAGCGCCCGAGCGTCGACGAGCTCCCCGTCGACGTTGAACCCCGCGTCGCCCTCGACCTCGACCTCGACCTCCCGGCCGCGCGCCGTGCGGACGTCCTCGTGGCGCTCGGGCCGGCCCGAGCGGACGCCGTAGGCGTGGAGGAGGAGCTGCGCGCGGGAGCCGGCCTCGATCACGACCACGTCGAGAAGGCCGTCGTGTGGGTCCGCGGCGACCTCGGCGCCCCCGCCGAAGGCGCCGGTGACGGCGACCGTCACCTGCCACGCGCTGCCGGCGAACGCCTCGCGGCCGTCGCAGCGCACCCGCGCCAGCACCGGCCGGGCCCGCGCGCCGGCCCGGATGGCGCCGAGCGCGTAGGCGAGCGGGCCGACGAGGCGCTTGAGCCCGTGGGCCTCTCGCGCGGCGACCGGCGAGAGGCCCGCGCTCGCCGCGTTCACGAACGGGTGGGTGGCGTCGTTTCGGGCGTGCGTCCCGAGGTCGACCGCGCGCAGGCGCTTGCCCTCGAGCGCCAGTTCGACCGCCGCGAGGGAGTCGCGCGGCAGGTCGAGCGCTCGTGCGAAGTCGTTTGCGGTGCCGACCGGCACGACGGCGAGCGGCGCTCCCGTCCGCGCTGCGAGCTCGGCTGCCGGACCGATCGTGCCGTCGCCGCCGGCGACCACGATCCGCTCCGGACGCCATTGGGCGACCGCTTCGAGCTCGTCGAGCTCGAAGGCTCGGGTGCCGGGCTCGCGCGCGGCGAGCAGGCGGTCGACCTCCGCCGCCTCGCCACCCCCGGAAAGCCGGTTGGCGAGCAGCGCGATGCGCGCCATCAGCCCGGTAGCTTGCTTCGCCCCTGGCGCCCCTTCGCGGCGCTCGTGTCGGCTGCGCGGCGCGACGCCTGGAACGGCTTCTGAGCCAGCTCGCCCGCCTTGCCCGGCAGGTTCGAGGCTCCGCGCTGCCCGGTGCCGAGCGTTTTGTCGACGCCGCGCTGCGGCCACCACGACGCCCGCGGCAACAGGAAGGCGAGCACCGCGAGCACCACGCAGACGCCGGCGATCACCACGATCGTCATCGGCTCTCTCCTCCGCGGCGGTGCATTCTCAACCGCCCGTACCCCCGCCCGGGCGCCGGAAACTGGGGGAGAATCAGCGGCCGTGAGCTCGGCGGAGCAGCTGAACGTGTTCGAGCGCCGCTTTCGCCGCGCCGGATTGCCCCTCTTCGTGGAGGGGTTCTCGGCCTCGACCGACGTCTTCAATCGCGCCGCGCCGCTCCTCGGGCTGGTGTTCATCGCCGAGATCCTCGGGGCCGGCCAGCTCGACTGGACGTGGTGGCAGAACGCGCTCGCGATCCTCGGCGCGCTGGCGATCCTGCTCGCGGGCATGGCGGCCCTCAACGTCGCCCAGGGTCGGCCGATGCGTGCGATCCCGAACCGACTCGGGAAGACCGAGCTCGCCGCGTTCGTCCTCCTGCCGGCGGTCCTGCCGCTGATCTTCGGCGGCCAGCTCGGCAGCGCCGTGGCGACCCTGGCCTTCAACCTGGTGCTCCTCGGGCTGATCTACGCGATCTTCGTCTACGGCCTGCTTGCGATCCTTCGCTGGGTGCTCGGGCGTCTCGCGGGGCAGCTTCGGTCGTCGCTCGGCCTCCTCGCGAAGGCGGTGCCGCTGCTGGCGATCTTCGCCCTGCTCTCGTTCACCACCGAGGAGATGTGGGACATGTTCGGGAAGATGGCGGCCCCCGACTACTTCGCGGTGATCGGGCTCTTCGTCGTGCTCGGCTCCGCGTTCCTGATCGTCCGCGTACCGCGCGAGGCGCGGCGGCTCGAGCGCGAGGCCGGCGAGGCGGGGCCGCCCCTGAGCCGCGCGCAGCGTGTCAACGTCGGGCTCGTCCTGTTCGTCAGCCAGGCGCTCCAGGTGCTGGTCGTGAGCCTCACCGTCGGGCTGTTCTTCGTCGTCTTCGGGCTGCTCGCGGTCGATGCGGGATTGCGAACGGAATGGATGGATACGGCCGGACAGACCGTGGTCTCGTTCTCGATCGGCGACCAGGACTATCAGCTCACCAGCGAGCTCCTGCGCGTCTCCGGCGGCCTCGCCGCCTTCTCCGGGTTTTACTTCGCGGTTGCGATGCTGACCGACTCGACCTACCGCGAGGAGTTCCTGGTCGAGCTCACCGAGGAGATGCGGACCAGCTTCAGGGAGCGGGCCGAGTACCTGAAGCTGCGGCGGGCACCCGCGTGAGCGCGACGATGGTGCCGGGATACCGGCACCACCCCGGCAACCACTGCGGCTCGACCGCGCTCCGCAACGTCCTGGCCTTCGATGGGCTAGAGATCTCCGAGGAGATGGCGCTCGGCCTCGGCGCCGGGGTGTGCTTCTACTACGTGGCCCTCGACGAGCAGTCGCCGTCGCGCTTTATCAACGGCCGCGTGGGCCGGCTCGAGGATCAGTTCCGCCAGCTGACCGGCCTGCCGCTCGAGCGCTCGACGTTCGACGATCCCGAGGCCGCCTGGGCCGCGGCGCGCGCGACGGTCGAGGATGGCCGGCCGGCGCTCCTGCTCACCGACCTCTACTACCTCGACCACTACGGCCGCTCCGCGCACTTCCCGGGCCACGCCGTCGTCCTGGCCGGCTTCGACGACGAGCTCGCCTATCTCTCCGACACCGGGTTCGAGGAGCTTCAGACGACGCGCCTTGAGAGCCTCGCCCGCGCCCGCCACGGCACACATCCGATCTTCCCGCTCGACGGCCACATGTTCACGCTGCCGGGCGACGGGCCGTTGCCGGATCCGCGCGCGGCGGCGCCGGCGGCGATCGAGCGCAACGCGCGCCAGATGGTCGACCCTCCGCTTGGCGACTTCGAGGGGTTGCCGGCGCTCCGCCGCTTCGCGGCCGAGGTCGGCTCCTGGCCGCGGGAGATCGAGGACTGGCGCTGGGCGGCGCGCTTCGGCTACCAGGTGATCGAGCGCCGGGGAACCGGCGGCGGCAACTTCAGGCTCATGTACGCCCACTTCCTGGCGGAGCTAGAGCGCCCGGAGGCGGAGCTCGCAGCCGAGGCCGCCCGCCACTGGACGGCGCTCGCCGCCGCCCTGCAGGCGGCAAGTGAGGCGGAGGAGCCGGAGCCCCGCCTCTGGCGCGCGGTCGACGAGCAGGCGCAGCGCGCGCTCGCGACCGAGGAGCGGCTCTGGCCGGCGCTCACGAGCGGGTAGCTAACCGCGGGCCACGTACGCCTCGTGCAGCGGCTCCCACTGCTCGCCGACGTCGACGAGGTCGGTCGAGCGGCCGTCGAGCGCGCGGGCGAGCGCGTCGAGGTGGAAGTGCCAGCCCGCCGGAACCATCGTGCTGAACTTCTCCTCGCCGAACATGAGCGTGTTCTCGAAGCTCAGGATCGTGTCGGTGCCGGCGGCCTCGAGCTCGAAGCGCAACACGGTGTCGCTCTGCTCGAAGACGCTGCCGTCGGGCCGTTCGGCCCCCCAGGTGCCGACGAGCTCGAGCAGTCGCGGCTCCTCGAGCTCGGCGATCCGTGCCCGCAGCGCCGAGGCCTCGCCCTCGTCGCCCTCGTTCAGCCACCTGAGCGTGAACTCACCGCCAGCCGTGAGATCGACGGTTGCGTTGCCCCACCACTTGATCAGCTCCTCGGGTTGGGTTATCGCCGCCCACACGGACTCGATCGGGTGCGCGATGCGCCGCTCGAAGCGGATCAGGTCGCGGCCGTCGCCTGCCCTGGTCACCACGCCGTCGGCGATCTTCGCGTCGGTGCTCATCGTCGGTCCTCCTTCGCTCGCTCGTCGAGGTTCCGCTCGAGGGCGTCGAGCTTGCGGCCCCACATGCGCCGGTACGGCTCGAGCCATGTGTCCACCTCGGCGAGCGGCTCCGGGCGCAGCCCGTAGTAGCGCCGCTGCGCGTCGATGCGGACCTCGACCAGACCCGCCTCCCGCAGCACCCGTAGGTGCTTCGAGACGCCGGGCTGGCTGATCCCGATCCGCTCCACCAGGTCGCCGACCGAGCGCTCGTCGTCGCGCAGCAGGTCGAGGATCCGGCGGCGGTTCGGCTCCGCGAGTACCTCGAACGGACTCATTCCGCATCCTAGATTACCAAACAGCTATATAACTCTCAGGCGATCAACCGCAGCACGGCCCGCTCGATTCGTTCGCGGTCCGGGAACTCGTCCGGGCCCGAGCCGTCGACGATGCGCTCGAGCGCTCGGCGGATCGTCTCGCCCGAGTCGAAACGGTCGAAGACGCGCGGGTCGATGTAGGAGGAGCGGCAGACCGCGGGGGTGTTCGAGAGGTAGTCGGCGACTCGCTTCGTCGCCTCGTTGGCGATCCGCCGCCGTGCCGTCTTGGTCCCGGCCCCGTTGCCGTTCCTGGCGAGCTCGACCGCCGTCAGCACGGTCGCGTTCCAGGTCCGGAAGTCCTTGGCGCTCCAATCGCCCCCCATCACGGCCTTCAGGTACTCGTTGATCTCGTCTGCGCGCATGTTCGCCCACCCGCGTCCGCGGCGGTAGGCGAGCAGGTCCTGGCCGCCGCCGCGCCGGTTGCGAAGCGCCCGGATCGTCGGTACGACCGCGGGGTCGGCGATCGTTTGTCGGTGGCGCTTGGAGTTCTTCGCGCGGTAGTCGAAGACGGCCGCGCCGCGCTCGATCCGCACGTGGCTGCGGCGCAGCGTCGCGAGCCCGAAAGTCTCGTTCTGCTCGGCGTAGCGCTCGCTGCCGATCCGGAAGAAGCCCAAGTCGAGAAGCCGCACCGCGCACGCGAGCACCCGGTCGCGGACGAGCCCGCGCTTGGCCAGGTCGTCGTCGGTGCGCCTGCGCATCCTCGGAAGGGCCCGTGCGAAGCGCTCCATGTCGGCGAACTTCTCCCGGTCGCGCTTGGCGCGCCAGCCCTCGTGGTAGAGGTACTGCTTGCGCCCGGCGTCGTCGTAGCCCGTTGCCTGGATGTGGCCGTTCGGGAAGGGACAGACCCACACGTCCTTCCACGCCGGCGGGATCGCGAGCTCCCTGATCCGGTCGAGCGTCTCGGCGTCCTCGACCCGGGTCCCGTCCTCCTCCTCGTAGGAGAAGCCGGCACCGCGACGGATCCGGCGGATGCCGGGCTCGGAGCAGTCGACGCGGCGCAACCGGGGCATGGGCCCGACCTCTACCCGTCGACGGCGGCGCGACGCGCGCCGCGTGCTCAGGCCACGAGGCGCGCGAAGTAGCCGAGGGCGGGACCGCTCCGGAAATCGAAGCGCAGGCCTGCGGCCTCGCCGCGGCGCCGCAGGGCGCCAGGCGAGGTGTAGTGCGGGTCGCCGAAGAGCTCGCCGACGACGAGCCGCCCACCGGGCTTCAGGACGCGGGCGACCTCGCGCACCGCAGCGCCCTGGTCGGGAATCTCGCCGAGCACCGCGACGAGCACGACCGCGTCGATCGAGCCGTCCTCGTAGGGAAGCGATGTGGCGTCGGCCGGCGTCGGGACGAGGTTGTCGAGCCCGCGGTCGGCGGCCCGGCGCATCGTGTGGTCGAGCATCTCCTGCTGGAGGTCGACGATCTCAAGCGTTCCCGGCTCGATCCAGGACGCTAGCTCGAGCGTGTAGTAGCCGGTGCCGGGACCGATCTCAAGCACCCGCTCCCCGGGCTGCGGCTCGAGCACCTCGCGAAGGCGCTCGCGGGTGATCAGCGGATGCGGCGCCTCGACCCAGAAGCGCTGCCCGTAGGGACACGCCGACGGGTTCTTCCGCCACCAGAGCGCCGCCGCGAGCACGGCGCCCGCCGCGCCGATCAGGACCGTCCCGGGACGCATCGCGGCGCTAGCCCGAGAAGCCGATCGAGTGCGCGCTGCGATCGTGGCGGATGAAGACGACGGTCGCCAGGTTGAGTGCCACCGAGCCTTCCTGCGTGGAGAGGTCGTACCAGCCGCCCTCGGACTCCACCGCCTTGCGCAGGTCCTTGAGCTCAGCCTCGCTCAGCTTCACGGACAGGACCTGCCCGATTCCGAACCCGATCTCGACCCTGCTCTCTTCCTCGGCCATCTCCTACCTCTCAGTGTCCCGCCGCCGGCTCGACGATCTCGGTCAGGACGGACCCGGTCGCCTTCGGGTGGACGAAGGCGACGCGGCTGTTCCTGATCCCGGTCCGCGGCTCGCTGTCGATCATCCTGACGCCCGCCCGCTCGAGCTCCGCGAGTGCCGCGTCGATGTCCCCGACGCGGTAGGCCACGTGGTGAACACCCGGCCCGCTTCGGTCGAGGAACCTGCCGACCGGGGTCTCCTGGCCGAGCGGCTCGAGCAGCTCGACGTGGCACGGGCCGACGTCGAGAAGCGCCGCCTCGACGCCCTGCCCCTCGACCGTCTCCCGGTGCGCGAGCCGCATCCCGAAGGTGCCCTCGTAGAGCCCGAGCGCCGCGTCGAGGTCCTCGGTGGCGACGCCGATGTGGTCGATGAGCTCGAACATGGGGGCCGCGGAGTCTAAAGACGCCGCGGGCCCGGCCTCGGCGCCCGGCGGTCAGTCGCCCGGCGGCTCGGGTGGTGGCTCGCTCGTGAGCGCCTCCGCGGGTGTGCCGGGCGCGCCTTCGCCCTCGGCCCGCAGGATCTCGTTCAGGGCCGCGACGCCGACCTCCAGCTGCTCGGGGGTCGGCTCCCGGGTCGAGACGCGGCGCTGGATCTCATACCCCGGTGCGTGCACCGCCCAGCCGACGGCGGAGTCGGGGTTCCGCTCGGCATAGACAAAGAGCTCGACCGCCGCGCCGACTCCGCCGAGCGCCGCCAGCCCGCGCAGCGCCGGCCCCGGGTTTCGCGCGAACCGCTCGACCAGGACCTGGCCGGTGATCGAGAGCACCATCATCGGCCCGATCAGGTTGGAGCCGCAGCGCTCGTGCTCCTTCGGCACCTGCGCCGGGTCGACATCGCGCTCGTAGCCGCCAATCGCCTTGTGCTCGACCGCGTGGTACGAGGCGAGGTTCCGGTCGCGAAGCGCGGTCAGGGCCGGGAGCGTTCCGAGCACGGCCACCGCGAGCTCGCGCCGCATCGTTGCCCCGCGCATGCGCCGCAACACCGCGCTGCCCGCGAGGCTGACGGCGATCGCGGCGGCGACCGTGCGGTCCTCGAACGGCAGCCGCGCCGAGGCGAGCCGCGCTCGCGCTAGCGGCAGCACCGCGAGCGCCTCGGCGAGCCGAAGCGGCCCGCGCAGGAGCGGGACCCGGCCGAGAGCTCCGCGGGCCAGGTTCGGCTTCGGGCCGGAGACGACCTCGACGGAGCCATCGGGCGCCCGCGCCGCGATCGCCCAGGAGGTCGGACCGTGGATCAGGAGCCCGTTCCGCAGCGCCATCCCGCCGAGCCGCAGCCGGTCCGACTCCTGCGGCCCCGACCCGTTCTCGCTCACCCGAGCACCCGCTTGGCGAGGTCGGCGAAGAAGCCGGCGGCGAGCTCGAGGTCCTCGACCGCGACCCGCTCGTCCGCCGAGTGGATGAGCGGCCACGCCTCGAGGAGGCCGTAGGCACGGTGCGGGCAGAAGCCGTAGACGGTCGCGTCGGGGAAGGCCTCGCGGAACGGGTGGCTGTCGCTGAACCCGGGCATCACCGTCGGCACGAGGACCGCGTCGGAATCGGCCTCGGCGAGCCAGGCCGCGATCGCCTCGGCAAGCGGCGAATCCACCGGCGATCGGTTCCCGGTCACCTGCTCCTGACCCTCGAAGTCGACCTCGATCCGGTCGGCGAGCGGCCCGAGGACGTCCCCGAGGACTGCCCGCACGTCGTCCGGGCCGCCGCCCGGCGGGACGCGGCAGTCGATCAGCGCCTCGGCGCGAGACGGGACCACGTTCGCCTTCTCGGAGGCCCTGACCTTGGTCGGCACCATCGTCACCCGCAGCATCGGCTCGGCGAGCAGCGTCACGAGCTGGGGGGAGAGGCCCCGCAGCCGCTCGACGGCGGCCCCGAGCTCGGTCGAGTCGGCGCCGGCGAGCTCCTCGCCGAGCACCGTCTCCAGGAAGGCGACGCCCTCCGGCGTCGGTTCGAGCGGCGGCTGCTGGCGCAGGCGCTCGAGCGCCGGAGCCAGCTTGAGCAGCGCATTGTCACCGATTCCCGGGATCGAGCCGTGGCCGGCGGTGCCGCGCGCGCGCAGCAGGAAGCGGTTGATGCCCTTCTCTCCGACGCACAGCGTGTAGAAGCGCCGGCCGCCGAGCTCGAACGCCGAGCCGCCGCCCTCGTTCACGACCACGTCGGCGCGAACCGCGTCCGGATGCTCCTCGCAGAGCCACGCCGCTCCGATGTGGCCGCCCTTCTCCTCGTCGGCGGTGATCACCACCTTGAGCTCACCCCGCGCGGGGCGCCATCCGGAGCCCGCGATCGCGATCGCGCCGGCGACCTCCGCCGCGACCTGCCCCTTCATGTCGAGGGCCCCGCGCCCGCGCACCTCCCCGTCGACCTGGTCACCCGACCACGGGCCGAAGCTCCACTCGCCCGCGTCGGCCGGAACCGTGTCTACATGGCCGAGCAGGCAGAGCGTCTCGCCGTCCCCCTCGCCCGGCAACCGCGCCACCAGGTTCGGCCGTTCGGGCTCGGCGGCGATCAGCTCGCACTCGAAGCCGGCGTCCTGGAGTCGCGCGGCGAGCAGCTCCTGCGCCGGGCGCTCGCGGCCGGGCGGGTTGGAGGTGTCGATCCGGATGAGCTCGGAGAGCAGCAACGCCGCCTCCG
The DNA here is from genome assembly GCA_035296705.1 of Solirubrobacterales bacterium. GTDB lineage: Bacteria > Actinomycetota > Thermoleophilia > Solirubrobacterales > 70-9 > WHSW01. Next base: position 2,715 of record DATHAL010000038.1, on the reverse strand, counting down.
ACCCGAGCGAGCTTCCCGCGAGCGCCGTCTCCTCAGCCATGCCGGTCCAGATTACGCCGTCGGCCGCAGCCATACTGATCGTGGGATGGAGGAGCGCCTGTTCGAGACCGAGCCCGAGCGGCGGGCGACGCGGACGCCGGTGCCGCCGTCCGACGCGCCGCTCGCCGTGCGAATGCGCCCGCGGACCGTGGCGGAGCTGGTCGGCCAGGAGCACCTGCTGGGAGAGGGCTCGACGCTGCGAGCGGCGATCGAGAGCGGCCAGCCGCACTCGATGATCCTCTACGGGCCGCCCGGCTCGGGGAAGACGACGCTGGCACGGATCGTGGCGGCCGCCGCGCAGGGCGCCTTCGAGGAGGAGTCGGCGGTGAACGCCGGCCGAGCGGAGGTGCGGGCCGTGATCGGTCGCGCCGCCGAGCGACGGCGCGGCACCGGCCAGCCGACGATCTTCTTCCTGGACGAGATCCACCGCTTCAACAAGGCCCAGCAGGACGCGCTCCTGCCCGCGGTCGAGGAGGGCCTCGTGACCCTGATCGGCGCCACGACCGAGAACCCCTACTTCGAGGTCAACTCGGCGCTCCTCTCTCGCAGCCAGATCTACGAGCTGCGGGCGCTCGAGCCGTCCCAGGTCCGCGAGCTGCTCGAGCGGGCGCTCGCCGACGGCGAGCGGGGCATCGCCGACCCGCCGCGGGTCGCCGACGAGGCGCTCGAGCTGCTCTCCCAGCGCTCCGGCGGCGACGCCCGCACGGCATTCGGCGCCCTCGAGCGGGCGGCGGAGGCCGTCCGCGCGCGCGGCGACCCGGAGGTTGATCTGGAAATCGCCGAGGACGCGCTCCAGCGCAAGGCGGTGACCTTCGACCGCGAGGGCGACCAGCACTACGACTACATCTCCGCCTGGATCAAGGCGACCCGCGGTTCGGACCCCGACGCCTCCCTTTATTACCTCGCGGTGATGCTCGAGGGTGGCGAGGACCCGCGCTACATCGCGCGCCGCATGGTGATCCTCGCCTCCGAGGACGTCGGCAACGCCGACCCGCAGGCGCTCGTGGTGGCGACCGCCGCCGCGCAGGCCGTCGACCGGGTCGGGCTGCCGGAGTGCGCCCTCAACCTTGCCCAGGCCGCCGTGTACCTCGCGACGGCGCCGAAGTCGAATCGCTCCTACAAGGGCATCGCCGCGGCGCGCGCCCACGTCCGCGAGCACGGCGCCAAGCTGCCGCCCGACTACCTCCGCGACGCGCACTATCCCGGGGCCAAGGTGCTCGGCCGCGGCCAGGGCTACGTCTACCCCCATGACGCTCCGGGCGGCGTCGCCGGCCAGCCGCTTCTGCCCGAGGAGGTTCAGGGAGAGCGCTTTTATGAGCCCACCGACCGCGGCTTCGAGGCCCGGGTCGCCGAGCGGCTCGCGGAGTGGCGCCGAATGCGCGAGAGCTGAGCCCGACTAACGCGCGGCCGCCGCCGTTGTCAACGAATGGCTCGGCCCACCCGCGACGATGCCGGCGACGGCCGCATGCGGCTCGTTACCCGGCCGGACCGCCATAGAATCAGCCGACGATGGGAACGCTCGAGTCGTTCAATCCGGCGACCGGCAAGCTCGTCGGAACGGTGGAGACGATCACGCCCGAGGAGGTGCAGGCGGTCGTCGACGACGTCGCCGAGGTGCAGCCGTTCTGGGCGCAGCTCTCGCTCGCCGACCGGGCCCGCTACATGCGCCGCGCTGCGGACGCGCTCGTCGCCGACATGGAGGAGGTCGCCGCGCTCCTCACCCGCGAGCAGGGCAAGCCGATCACCGAGAGCTACGTGATGGAGCTGATCCCCACGATCGATGCGCTCAAGTGGTGCGCGTCCGCGGGGCCGGAGATCCTCGCCGACGAGAAGATCCCCTACCCGCAGGCCTTCCTGAAGACGAAGCGGAGCTTCTTCAGCTACGAGCCCCTCGGGGTCGTGGGGGTGATCGCGCCCTGGAACTACCCGTGGTCGATCCCCTTCGGCGAAGTGGCGATCGCGCTGATGGCCGGAAACGGCGTCGTGCTGAAGCCCGCGAGCCTGACGCCACTCCTCGGCGAGCGGATCCAGCAGGTCTTCGACGACGCGGGCTTCCCGCAGGGGCTCGTGCGCACGGTCCACGGCGGCGGCGCGATCGGCCAGGCCCTCTGCGAGGCCTCGACGGCGAAGATCTTCTTCACCGGATCGGTGGAGGTGGGGCGCAAGGTGGGTGAGGTCTGCGCGCAGCGGCTCAAGGGCTCCGTGCTCGAGCTCGGCGGCAAGGACCCGCAGATCGTCTGCCCCGACGCCGATCTCGCCAACGCAATCTCTGGCGCGGTCTGGGGCGGCTTTGCCAACGCGGGCCAGACCTGCTCGGGGATCGAGCGGGTCTACGTCCACAACGATGTCGCGGACGCCTTCCTGGAGGGGGTGCTGCGCGAGACCGAGCGACTCACGGTCGGCGATCCCCGCGAGTGGACCACCGAGATCGGCCCGATGGTCTCCGACGCGCAGGCGAAGGTCGTCACCGAGCTGATCGACGACACGGTGAAGAGCGGAGCGAAGAAGCTCACCGGCGGGCCCACCAAGGTGAACGGAATGAAGGGGAGCTTCATCGCGCCGACGGTGCTCACCGGCGTGACGCACGAGATGCGGATCATGAAGGAGGAGATCTTCGGTCCCGTGCTCCCGGTGATCACCGTCGAGTCCGAGCAGGAGGCGATCGAGCTCGCCAAC
>DATHAL010000037.1:0-35800 GCA_035296705.1 Solirubrobacterales bacterium | reverse complement strand
GAATCCCGATTTTGCGGGTTCGTTCGCATCGCCACGAAATCGCGTCCGGCGGATGCGCTTAGACTCGCCCCGTCCATTCCAGTCACTCCGACCGCGAGTCGGTCGGGGAGGAGCGATGGGAAGCATGGAGAGCAACGCGAGGTGGAGCGAGATCACGGCGCTGCGCGACGAGTTGGACTCTGGGGCGGTCGTGGTGCCGATCTGCGTGAGCCGGATCGACGGTAAGCGCCACGAGCTGTCGCCGAAGGCACGGCGGTTCGCCGAGGCCCTCTCGTTCTCGGAGTCGTGGTCGCGGATCTCCGACGCACGTAGCCGTCGGGCCGCTTAGTTCGTTCGAGCGTCCGGCCGAGCGCTGATCGCATCGCCGTCGAGCTTCTCGAGCTCGGCGGCGCCGCGATCATCGCCCGCGAGCTCGTAATGCTCGCGGAGGCCTCGCTCGGCCGCGACCGTCAGCGCCTCCTGCGGCTCGATCCGCGGCGCGGCGCGGATGTGGTCGCGCGTGTACGGCACCCAGACGTGCTCGACTCCCTCCACCGCATCGCGCGTCGGGACCAGCGTGTAGTGCCCGAAGCGCCCCATCCGCGCCAGCATCCACTCGATCGAGCCGTGGCCCTCCGGCACGTACGCCGCCTCGATCCTGCCGACGCCTGCGCCGCCGACGTCGTCCAGCCGGTGCCCGACCCAGCCTCGGATCAGCTCGAGCGCCGGGCCCGAGCGCCCCTCAGGCATCGCGGGTCTTGGAGAGCAGCTCGCGCGCGGCGGTCGCCGGATCGATCTCGCGGCTCGTGACGCGCTTGAGCAGCCGCGCCCAGTCGGGGTCGGAGCCGGCGCGCTCCTCGAGCTCGCGGCGCATCCGCGCAGCCGCGATCCCGATCACCTCGGCCCGCAGGTTCCGCGCGCGGCGCTCGGCCAGCGTCCCCGCCTCGGCGATGTGCTCGCCGTGGGCGTCGATCGTCGCCACGAGCTCGGTGACGCCCTCCCCCTTCATCGCCTCGGTACGCACCACCGGGACCTTCCACGGCCGATCCGGGCCGAGCGCCAACACCGCCTTCACCTCGCGGATCATCGTGTCGGCCAGCGGGTGCTCGCCCTTGTTGACGACGATCACGTCCGGGATCTCCATGACGCCGGCCTTGAGCGCCTGGATCGAGTCGCCCGAGCCGGGCATCAGGGCCAGGACGACGGTGTCGGCGTGGTCGACGACGTCGATCTCCCCCTGGCCAACGCCCACCGTCTCGAGGAGCACATCGTCCTTTCCCGAGGCGTCCATCAGAAGCGCCGCCTGAAGGGCAGCCTCCGCGAGGCCGCCGAGCGAGCCGCGGGTCGCCATCGAGCGGATGAACACGCCCGGGTCGAGGAAGTGCTCCGAGAGCCTGATCCGATCGCCGAGCACGGCACCCTGAGTGAAGGGGCTCGAGGGGTCGATCGAGAGCACCCCGATCTCGCGGTCGCGCTTGCGCAGCTCGGCGCACATCGCGCCGATCAGGGTGCTCTTCCCCACCCCGGGCGGACCCGTGAGCCCGACGACGCGCGCCTCGCCAGTCCGCGGGAAGAGCTCGGCGACCAGCCGGTCGCCCTCCGGATCGCGGTTCTCGACCAGGCTGATCGCCCGCGCGAGCGCCCGCTTGTCGCCGTTGACCAGGCGCTCGGCGAGCGAGCCTGTTGTCGCGGACTCGGCCACGGCGGGGCAGTCTAGAGTCAGCGCCGCGATGTTCCGGACGCTGAGGTTCCTCGCGGCCAACCGGATGCTCAGCCCGCCCTACGCGCGGCTGCTGTGGCGCTATGTGTGGCGGCGCTTCCTCACGGGCGCCGGCCGGCGGTGGAGCACAGACGGGCCGCTCTTCCTCGGCCGCCGCCTTCAACTCCAGATCTCGCCCCGCGGCCGCGTGCACTTCGGCCGCTTCGTCTGGATCGGCGACGGCACGAAGATCCGCTGCCACGAGGGCGAGGTCATGATCGCGGAGAAGACGGTGATGGGCCAGGAGTGCACGATCTCCGCCTACCAGCACGTCCGCATCGGCGAGCAGTGCGTGATCGCCGACCGGGTGATGTTCATCGACTTCGACCACGGCGTCGTCGAGGTCGAGCGGCCGATCCGCCTGCAGGGGATCTACAAGCGCGACGTCGTCGTGGGCTCCAACGTGTGGATCGGCTACGGCGCCTGCATCCTGCGCGGCGTCCGCATCGGCGACAACTCGATCATCGGCACGAACTCGGTGGTCACCAGGGACGTGCCGGCGAACTCGGTCGTCGGCGGTGTGCCGGCGCGGATCCTGAGGATGCGCGAGGCGCCGGCGACGCTGCGCTGGCGCGACCCGGTCGAGCCGGACCCGGATGCCGAGACGACGCTGCAGCCGGACGCCGACGTGACGCGAATCTGAGGGCGCGGCACCGCGTCGCGCTCAGGCCGGCGTCGGGTCGGCGACCAGCTCGGAGTAGAGGGCGGCGGTGCTCTCGGCGACGTCGGCCCAGTCGAAGCGCAGGATGTGCTCGGAGCCCTCGGCCACGAGGCGATCGCGGAGCACCGGGTCGGTGAGGACGCGCTCGACCATCTCCCCGAGCGCCTCGTGATCGCTGGCGCGGAAGCGAAGGCCGGCCTCGTTGTGAGGCACGACCTCGCGCAGGCCGCCGGTGTCGGCCACGATGCAGGGGCAGTCGGAGGCCATCGCCTCGAGGGCCACGAGCCCGAATGGCTCGTAGATCGACGGCACGACGCAGACGTCGGCGATCCGGTAGAGCGAGTGAAGGACGTCGTCGCCGATCCAGCCGAGGAAGGTGCCGTGCTCATCGAGGCCGAGCTCGGTGGCCTGCCGGCGAAGCTCGGGCTCGTGCGTGCCCGAGCCGGCGACGAGAAACCGCGTCCCGGGGATGGCCGCGATCAGGCTCGGCATCGCCTCGAGCGCGAGCTGGAAGCCCTTCTCGTAGACCAGCCGGCCGATCAGGAGCACGAGCTTCTCGTCCGGCGCCGCGAACTCCCTACGCAGTCGGCGCAGACCGGCCTCGTCGTGGGGGCGCAGGTCGCCGGGGTCGATCCCGTTCGGGATCACCGCGACGCGCTCCTCCTCGGCGCCGAAGATGTCGGCGATCTGCTCGCGCATGTAGTACGAGCACGCGATCACACGGTCGGCTCGGTTCGTGATCCAGCGCTCGACGCCGTGGATGTAGCTCTGCGGATGCTGGTCCACCCAGCCCTGGTGGCGGCCGTGCTCGGTGGCGTGGATCGTCAGCACGAGCGGGCAGGCGAAGCGGCGCGCCAGGTGATCCCCCGCCATCGCCACGAGCCAGTCATGGCCGTGGACGAGGTCGAACTCGTAGCGGTCGCCGAGCTCGACGCCGGCGGCGAGCATGTCGGAGTTCATCCGCTCGACCCAAGCGACGAACTCGCCGAGGTCGGTGGGGCGCTTTGGCTCGAGGACGCGATGAATCTGAACGCCGGCGACGGCATCGTCGCTCGGCGACTCCTCGCCGCCCCGGGTCAATACGTGGACCTCGACCCCCCGGTCGACCAGGCCCTCGGAGAGCTTGCGCACGTGCCGCGCCAGGCCGCCCTCGATCAGCGGCGGGTACTCCCAGGAGAGGATGAGGACTCGAGACAAGGGGTTTGAGCGGTCTACTCGAGCAGCGGTGCCAGCCTCAGGTCCGGCGCCAGGTTTCGCAGCCGCGGATCCGGCCGGCCGCCGGAGTCTATGGCCTCGAGCAGCGCTTGGCCATGCCGCGACGCGCGCTCATACGCGTAGTCGCCCGCCTGCGCGCGGCGGTCCAGGAACGCCCAGTCGCTCGACTGGACCGCGAGCAGCTCACGGGCCGCCCGCTCGGCCGGCGCGCCGCGAAGCCCCTCCCCCAGTGCCCGCAGGAGCCGCAGCTCGAGTCGCCGCGCCGCCCAGGCGAGATCGGCGACCTGGGGCGAGTCCCAGGTGCGGAGGTTCTTGCCCTCCCCCCAGCTCGAGCGTCGCAACGGCCTGGCCTCGGGCGGATGCCTGCGAAGCGCCTCCGAGACCGTGACGAGCTCGAGCCCGCGCGCCGGCGCGACGCGCTGCACCTCCTCGAGCCACGCCGGTCCCTCCCACCACCAGTGTCCGAGGAGCTCGGTGTCGATGGCGAAGGTCAGCAGGCCCGGGCGGCCGCGCTCGGCCGCGAACGCGGCTAGGCGCTCCCGCGCGCCGTCGACGAACTCGCGCGCCTGCTCGCGCGCTCGGGCGTCGGCGGCGGCCGGATGGTGCGGCCCGCCTCCGATCGCCCAGGGCCGCGCGCCGCGCAGTGTCTTGCGGTGAAAGTCGGTGTGGAGCGGGTCGGAGGGATAGCCGTCGAGCGACCAGAGCCAGGCGACGGCCTCCCAGTCGATCGTCAGCGCCACTGGCCCGCCGGGGGTGGCGGCGGGCGCAAGCGCCGCCGCGGCCGGCTCATGGGCGCTTTGGTCCGAGACGAAGCAGCCCACGCCATGCTCGGCGAGGAGCGCGTCGAGCCCCGGCTCGTGGGCGCACTCCGGCAGCCAGAATCCGGGGGGCTCGCCGAACCGGCGCCGGTGCGAGCGAAGGCCCGCGTCGATCTGGAGCCGTCGGGCCGGCGCCGTCGCGAGGAGCGGCAATACCGCGTGCGTCGCGGCGGAGGCAAGCAGCTCGACCCGCCCCGACCGCGCCGGCTCGCCGAAGATCGCCAGCAGGTCGTCACCGAGCTCCTCGAGCCGGGCGAGCGCGGCGCCGTAACGCGCCGCCTCGGCCCGGCAGGACGCCCGCAGCGGCGGCTCGACATCGCGCTCGTCCGCCTCGCAGGCCTCGACCCGAAGCACGCGCGCGAACTCGCGCAGGCGCGCGGCGACCCCGGGCGCTTCCAGCTGGTCGGCGAGCACCGGGGTCACCGTGACCGTCACCCCCCGCGCGCGCTCGAGCACCGGCAGGTGCGAGCGCAGGATCGCATCGAACAGCCACTCCTCGCCGAACGGGTAGGTGCCGAACCCCTCGACGTAAGGCATGTGGCTGTGGAGGACGATCGCGACCGAACCAATGCCGCCGGCGTGCTCAGCTTCGCTTCCGCCGCCGCCGCGTCCGCGTGGAACTGAGCTCACGAGCGGCAGACGGCGAGGAAATCGAGCGCGCGGTCGAGATCGCAACCCGCCTCGGCGCGGATCGCGAAGTCCGAGGCCGCGATCGACGGCACGAAGCGGTCGTAGAACGGCTTCGTGATCCCCAGCGCCGCGTGCACCCGGTCCCAGCCGGCGCGCAGCGCCAGCTCGTGGAGGCGCAGCTTGCGCGCGTGGAAGACGCCGTAGAGCTCGACCGAGGCGAAGTGGGGCGCGAGCAGCTCGCCGTACTCGGCGGCCGTGTACTCCCGCAGGTGCCAGGGGTTGTCGGACTTCCGCTGACCCTCCGGCGCGAGCGTGAGCCGGTTCGGCGTCGAGACGTAGCTCACCGGCGCAACACGCGCGAAGCCCTCGAGCAGCGTTCCGGGGTCGGAGACGTGCTCGATCGTCTGCAGGAAGACGATCGCGTCGCACGGCCCCTCGAAGGAGTCGACAAGGCCGCGCTCGAAGCGCAGGTTCGGCCGCCGGTAGCGGAGCCGGGCGTGCTCGTGGGCCTCCGGGTTCGCGTCGACGCCGACCACCTCGGAGGCGCGCCGGGCGAGCACGTTCGATCCGTAGCCCTCGCCGCAGGCGAGGTCGGCGACCCGCAGGCCCGCAACCCGCCCGGCGATCCACTCATAGACGGCGAGGTGGCGCCGGTACCAGTAGTTCTCCGCCGGCACGTCGGGCAGCGTCCGCTCGCCGGTCAGGGCAAGTGGCGGCACGCCCTCGGGCTGGTCTCGCTGCAGGTGAGGCTCTTCCACCGGGCGCGGACCGTAGTGGCTGCAGCCTGAGAGCGCCTACTATCCAGCCGCCGATGCCCGCTGCGCGGACCGCAACGACCGAGGAGATCAAGGACGCGAACACGCGCTACCACGACGCGGCAGCTGACTCCTACGACACCAAGTGGGGGATCGACTTCGGCCCGGTCGGCCAGGAGCAGGTCCGCGGGAAGCTGGTCAAGGCCCTCGGCCGCCCGCCGCGCTCGCCGTTCGGCGACGCGCTCGAGGTCGGCGCCGGCACCGGCTACTTCTCTCTCAACCTCGCCCAGCTCGGCCTGATCGAGCGTTCCACCGCGACCGACATCTCCGACGGGATGCTGCGGAGGCTCTCCGCGAGCGCCGCTGCGCTCGGGGTCGAGGTGCGGACGGTTCGGACCGAGGCCGAGGAGCTGCCGTTCGAGCACGAGAGCTTCGACCTCGTCTTCGGACATGCGGTGCTGCACCACATCCCCGCCGTCGAGCGGGCGTTCGCGGAGTTCGAGCGCGTGCTGCGACCGGGTGGGAAGATCGTCTTCTGCGGCGAGCCCTCGCGCTACGGCGATCGCCTGGCCGAGCTTCCGAAGCGAAGCGGCGCGCTGCTCGCGCCGCTCTGGCGCCGCGCGCTTCGCGCCGGGCGCGCCCCCGCCGGGCTCCAGTCGAACGGCGGCCACGCGCTCGAGCCCGAGGTCGACGTGCACGCCTTCGCGCCTGCCGACCTGCGCCGCCTGGTCTCGGGCGCCGGGTTCGTGGAGGCGCGGGTGAGCGGCGAGGAGCTGGTCGCGAACGCCTACGGCTGGCTGCTGCGGTCGCTCGAGGCGCGCGCCGATCCGGCGGAGATCCCATACGCGTGGCGGGAGTTCGCATTCCGCAGCTACATCGCGCTGCAGCGTCTCGATACCGAGGTGCTCGAGCCACGGCTGCCGCCGGAGCTCTTCTACAACCTGCTGTTGAGCGCGCGCAAGCCGTAGCCGGTCGCGGCTCAGCCGAAGGTGAACGCGTAACCCTCGATCCCCGGCTCGAACCGCAGCTCGAGCGTGTGGCGGCCCGCGCGCGGCAGGTCGACGAGCCGGTAGAGGCGCTGCTTGGAGATCCGCGCGCTGGAATCGCGCACGTCGTCCCCGGCGATCCGCTCGCCGAGCGGTCTGCCGTCGAGCTCGAGCCGAAGATCGCGCGGACGATGGTCGGCGCCGAGCACCAGGAACACCCTTCGCGCCTGGAAGGACAGCGACACCGTGGCGCTGCTCACGGACCGCGCCGATTCCGGGCCGACGTCCCAGACTCCGCCGTACGCGAACCGGTTGAGCTCGAGCCGGCGACTGTCCGTCGCCCCGTAGTCGTAGACGCCGGGATGGGGGCCCTCGACCCAGCCCGTTGCCCGCGCCGTACCCAGGTACGTCTCGGGGGTCCGTAGCCTCGGGTCGATCCGCTCGGTGCCGCCGGGTCGGGCACGCGAGCCCAGCCTGCGGTTACCGGCATCGGCCAGCAGCGAGCGGATCGCCTCCTCGGTCTCCTCGTACTGGCCCTCGCCGAAATGCACGTAGCGGACGTGACCGCGCGCGTCGATCAAGTACTTCGCGGGCCAGTACTGGTTTCCAAACGCATTCCAGGTCGAGAGCACGTTGTCCTGGACGACCGGGTACGTCAGCCCGTAGCGGTCGATGGCGTCGGCGACGTTGCCGGCGTCCTTCTCGAACGCGAACTCCGGCGAGTGCACCCCGACGACGGTGAGGCCGTCGTCGGTGTACTCGCGCGCCCACGCCTCGACGTACGGGAGCGTCCGGATGCAGTTGATGCACGTGTAGGTCCAGAAGTCGACCAGGACGACCCCGCCCTCGCCCCGCGTGAGCTCCGGGACCGAGAGCGGCTCGCCGCCGGTGTTGAACCACGCTTGCGTTCCGGTGAAGTCCGGCGCCCGGCCGTAATCGGAGAGCTCGCCCTCGCCCGGCTTCGGCTGGAGCGGCGGATGCCCGGCACCGCGCACGGATGCAAGGTCGTCGGCCACCGCCTCGCTCTCCTCGAGGCCGCCGCTCGGGTTCACGAGCACCGACGGGAGGTCGTCGGCGATCGCGTTCTGAAACTTGAGGTCGAGGTCGGCACTCATCGCGATCGCGACGGCGACCATCGTCGCGCCGGTCGCCATCTGCACCCAGGCGCGGGCCGGCTTGAGACGCTCGACGAGGCGGCGTCCGCCGAGCATCACCACGTAGAGGACGAGCCCGGATCCCACCGCGTAGGCGAGTGCCACCGCGAGCCTGCCGGCCGCGAAGTCCTGGGCGGCCGACACCGTGATCACGCCGGCGAGGATCGGCCCGGCGCACGGCGTGTAGACGAAGCCGAGGCTGGCGCCGATCGCCAGGCCCGAGCCGAATCCCGATCCGCGGGGCCGCGCCGGCCCCGGAGCGAGGCGGCTGCCGAACGCCTCGATCCGGCCCGCGAGCCCGGGGACGAGCAGCGCGCCGCCGAAGCCCAGGAGGGTGACGATCGCGAGCGTGCGAACGAACCCGTTCGGCAGCCCGAGCGCATCGATCACATAGACGAGCGCCACGGTCGCGAACGTGAACGCGAGCACCAGCCCGGTGACCACTCCGAGCGGCCGACGCCGGCCCCCCGTGACCCCAGCGCCGAGCACGGCCGGCAGCACCGGCAGGACGCACGGCGATAGTGCCGTGGCGGCGCCCGCGACGAGCGCGAAGAGCATCAGGAGAACCATCTCTGGAGAGGGTCGCGCGAGCGCCCGCGGCGTTACTCCGCCCGCCGCCGGCAGCGATAGAGCCGCACCGAACCCTCGATTCCCTTCAACCTGCGCGCGCCCGCGTGGGACCAGGCGTAGGCATCCTCGAGCGCGTCGTGGACCTCCCGCGTTGCGAGCACGCTGCCGGGGCGGGCAACCGTGGTCACGCGGCTCGCGAGATTCACGGGCCGTCCGTACCAGTCGCCGCCGCGGGGGATCGCGGATCCGGATGCGACGCCGGCCCGAAGGGGCGGGAAGTCCTCGCCCTGGGCATCGGCGGCGTCGACCAGGTCGAGCGCCGCGTCGAGCACCGGACCTGGCTCGGGCCCGACCAGCATCGCCGCATCCCCGATCAGCTTCACGAGCCGGACGGGCGGCTCGACCGCCTCCGCAGCAAGCTCCCCCAGGCGCCCGGTGACCGTCCCGAGCGCCTCCGGCTCGAGGGCCTCGCCGAGTCGGGTGAAGCCGACCATGTCGGCGAAGCAGACGGTGATGTCGTCGGCGAGCGCGCCCCGGCCGCCCGAGAGCTCGGCCAGGCCGAAGGCGTCGTGTCTGATCTGCTCGCGCAGGTGGAGGTTGAGCACGTAGCCGAGGGAATCACCGATCATCGGCATGAGTGCCGACGCGGCGGCCTCGAACCGCTTCGCCACGTCGTACTCGGTGTCGCCCTCCTGGGTGAAGGCGTCGGCGATCAGGCGCCGGTTGGCGGCCGCGAGCTGCGACATGCTCATCCCGAGCAGTCGCGCCGTCTCGAGGACTCCGTCGTCCGGCACGCCCGCCTCGCGAAGGAGCCGCAGGCGCTGCGCGGCCTCGACGTCGCGCTCGGTGTAGACCGGCTCGTCGTCGTCGACCAGCGCCATCCCAAGCGCGCGCCACTGGCGCTTCAGGAACTCGAGCTCGATCCCGGCTCGCTCGGCCACCTCGATCGGCGTGAAGCGCTCGGCACCGCCGCTGAGGACGCGCTCGACCGGGAGCAGGACGAGCCGATCCTCGGTGACGGCGCGCCTCAGCTCCTCGAGCTCCACACCGTCGCCGGCCAGCTCCCGCAGGAGCCTGAGACGGGCCTCCCGCGCCGCGCCGTCCGCTCCGGCGAGCAGGCCCTCGGCCTCGAAGTCGATCTCGGTCGTGGCCACCGGCACCCATTCTGCCCGCTACGCGGGGCGCTTAGAATCGAGCCATGGACGCCGACGGCGTCGAGCTGCCGATCTTCGAGCTGCCGCTCGTGCTGCTCCCCGGCGAGCTCCTACCGCTGCACATCTTCGAGGAGCGCTACAAGCGCATGATCGCCAAGTGCCTCGAGGACGGCGAGCTCTTCGGGATCGTCTTTCGCGACGACGACGGCGCCCGCCGGGTCGGCTGCGAGGCCCGCGTCACGGAGGTCACCGAGCGCTTCGATGACGGGCGCATGAACATCGTCGTCACGGGCGAGCGGCCGTTCCGCGTGCTCGACCGCTTCGAGGCCGCCGAGTTCCCGGCCGGCGAGGTCGCGCCGGTGGAGGGGCTCGCGGATGAGGAGCCGACCGCAGGGAGCGCCGCCGCGGACGCGCGCGCCGCGTTCGCCGAGCTGGTGCGCCGGGTCGGCGGCGACCCGCCCGAGGATGAGGACCTCGAGGCGATGGATTCCTACGGGATCGCCGCCCGCGTCGAGCTGCCGCCGGAGACCAAGCAGCGGCTGCTCGAGCTGCGTGAGGAGCCCGAGCGCATGGAGGTGCTGGCGAGCGCGCTCGGCGCGCTCGTCGAGGCGGTGGCGCGTTCGCGCGAGATCGCCGAGCGCGCGAAGCTCAACGGCAAGGTCGCCTTCGGCGGTGCGCTCTAGCCGCCCGGCGTCACCGCGCGACCGTAATCTCGCGCTCAGGCCACGGCCACGGCGCCGCCACGACGCGGGTCTCCGCCGCCCTCGAGCTCGCCGCTCGACGCGTCCCGGGCCACGGCGTGGACGCCGCCGAAGAAGACGTTGAGTGCCGGCCAGCGGACCACCTCGTAGCCCGCCGCCTCGAGCGCCAGCAGGGCCTCCTCGTCGATCCCCGGCTCCGCCTGGACGGCGCCGGCCTCGTAGTGGACGCGCGGCGCCACCACGGCCTCGGCGGCGCCGAGCTCGTCGCAGAGCAAACGGACGATCGTCTGGAGGATCGCCGAGCGGATCCGGTTCGAGCCGCCGCTGCCGAGGCCGGCGACGAGCGCTCCCTCCTCGAGGACGACGGTCGGCGACATCATCGACGGCAGCCGGCGGCCCGGGGGGTGGAGGTGAAACCCGTGCGGGTTGAGGTCCTCCTCGCCGAGCATGTTGTTGACGTGCACGCCGGTGCCGGGGACGATGATCCCGGAGCCGGTGCCGTTCGAGCAGGTGACGCTGGCGCAGCGTCCCGCTCCGTCGACCGCCGTGATGTGCGTGGTCGAGCCGAGCCGGTCGGCCGCCGCCCGCAGGCGCGACTCGTCGAGGAACCGTTCGGCGAACTCGGGCACGACGAGGCCGTCGAGGAACTGCTCGCTGCGCGCCTCCTGCGCGGCGCGCATCGCGGCGACGATCTGCTCCAGGGTCGGGCACGGGCCGCCGGTGCGCTCGAGCAGCTCGAGCGCGAACGCGATCAGGATGCCGCCCGAGGACGGTGGTGGGTTGGTGAGCACCTCAATGCCGTGGAAGCGGGCGGCGACCGGCTCGCGGGCGATCGTCCCGTAGGCGGCGAGATCGGTCCGCCCCAGGGTGCCGCCGCGCTCGAGGACCCAGTCCGCGATCGCGGCCGCGACCTCGCCCTCATAAAACGGCGTCGCGCCCTCCGCTCCGAGCAGCTCCAGCGCGTCGCCGAGCTCCGGAAACCGAAACGTCTCGCCTCGGCCGAGCAACCGCCCGGACGGGGCGTAGATGGCCCGCGCCTCCTCGTAGTGGGTGAGGATCGGCTCGAGGATGTCGAGGAAGTACGCCTGCTCGCCGTTGATCTCGACGCCCTCGCGCGCCAGCCGCGCGGCGGGCGCGGCGAGCTCTGCGAGCGGGACCGAGCCGAACCGTTCGAGCGCCTCGACCAGGCCCGCGGGCGTGCCGGGGACGCCGCAGGAGGCCGCGCCGACGTGGAAGACCTGCACGGACTCGGGGGTGAAGTAGACGTCGATCGGGACGAGCTCGGATCGCCGCTCGCCCTCTCCCGGCGCCGCGACGAAGAAGTCGAGGACGTCGGTGCGGCCCTCGCCGTGGACGAGCATGTAGCCCCCGGCGCCGAGCCCCGTGAGCGGACTCTCCGTCACGAACGAGGTCATCACCGCGGCCACGGCGGCGTCGACAGCATTGCCGCCGTCGCGCAGCACGCGCGCGCCGGCCTCGGCCGTGACCGGGTGCCCGGCCGCCACAACACCTCCGCTCATGGCGAGAGCCTACGGCGGCGGCACCCCGCCGAAGGGACCGTCAGCGACCTGGGACGTATTCCGGGACGTCGAGGTCGACGTCACGGACCGCGGGAGTCTCGATGCGACGCGAGGAGTCGGAGCGTCGCCGCGATCCCGCGCCGGCGCCGAGTGCGCGGCTCTCGCGCTCGGCCGAGGGAAGGGAGCGCGGCGCTCCGCCGTCGAAGCGGGTCGCGATCACGGTGATCCAGACCTCGTCGTCGACGGCGTCGTCGATGTTCGCGCCGAAGATGATGTTCGCCTCTGGATGCGCGGCCTCCTGGACGATCTTCGCCGCCTCGGAGACCTCGATCAGGCTCAGATCGGGCCCACCGGTGATCGACAGCAGGATCGAGCGGGCGCCGTCGACCGAGGTCTCGAGCAGCGGCGATGAGACGGCGCTCTCCGCCGCGAGCACCGCGCGGCGATCGCCGGTGCCCATGCCGATCCCGAGCAGCGCCTTGCCCGCGTCGCGCATCGTCGTGCGGACGTCGGCGAAGTCGAGGTTGATCATTCCGGGGAGCGTGATCAGCTCCGAGATCCCCTGGACACCCTGGCGCAGCACGTCGTCGGCGACCTGGAAGGCCTCCATCATCGTGGTCGTCTTCGCGAGCACGCTGAGCAGGCGCTCGTTGGGCACGACGATCAGCGTGTCGACCTCGGCCGAGAGGGCCTTGATCCCCTCCTCGGCCTGGCTCGCCCGGCGGGTGCCCTCGAAGCGAAACGGCTTCGTGATGATCCCGACCGTGAGCGCGCCGACGTCGCGGGCGAGCCGCGCGAGCACCGGACCCGCCCCGGTGCCGGTGCCACCGCCGGCGCCGGCGGTGATGAAGACCATGTCCGAGCCCTTGAGCAGGCGCTTGATCTTGTCCTGCTCCTGAAAAGCGGCCCTGTAGCCGAGCTCCGGGTCGGATCCGGCACCGAGGCCGCGCGCCATGCCGCTGCCGAGATGGACCGTGACGTCGGCGTTCGACTGCTGAAGCGACTGAAGGTCGGTGTTCACGGCCATGAACTCGACCCCCGGAATCCCCGCCTCGACCATGCGGTTGATCGCGTTCACCCCAGCGCCGCCGATGCCGACGACGCGGATCACCGGCGTATGCGGAGTGGGCTGTCCGCCGGCCGGCAGGCCGCTGTAGCGCGGCTCCTCGCGTCCGTAGGCAGGGCCCTCGACGTCGAGCGCTTCGTCGGAGAAGATCCTCGAGAGCCGCTCCTTGGCCGGCGGGCCGGACGAAGCCGAGTCCTCGACGCGATACGCCCGAACCTCCTCGCCCGAGCGCTCTCGGCCCGCCTCCTCACCCTCGGCCGCGCGGTCGAACGGGGCCGGCTGGGCCGGCGGCTCCGGCGCCGGGGCCTCCCGGGACCGCTCGGGTTGCTGCGGCATCACGTCCGTCTCGCCCTCTTGTGGGCGGTCGCCGCGGGCCGGCGCCTCCGGAGGATCATCGGGCTCGACGGTGGAGCGGAAGAGATCGGCGAGCGGGCCCTCCCTCATGCTGGCCCGCTTACGACGCGCCATTCGTCAGAACCTCCTCGGCAAGCTGGCGGTAGTAGTCAGCGGCGTTGCCCTTCGGATCGTACTTCAGCACGCTCGAGCCGCGGACGGGCGCCTCGGCGAACTTGATCGCCTTCCGGATGCGCGTCTCGAAGACGAGGTCGCCGAAGTTCTCCTCGAGGATCTCGACTGCCTCCTTGGCGTGCACCGTGCGGGAGTCCAGCATCGTCGGCAGGATCCCCTCGATCGTGACGCGGGGGTTGAGGTTCTCCCGGATCATCTCGAGGGTGTTCTGGAGCTGGAGGAGGCCGCGCATCGACAGATACTCGCACTGCACGGGCACGATCACCTTGTCGGACGCGGTGAGCGCGTTCACCGTCAGCAGACCGAGGCTCGGCGGCGTGTCGATACAGACGAAGTCGTAATCCTCGATCACAGCGGCCAGGGCCTTCTCGAGCGAGCGCTCGCGGCCGATCTGCATCGACATCGCGATCTCCGCGCCGGCGAGGTCGATCGAGGCGACAGCGATGTCGATCTCCCGGTGCTGAATCACCTCGCGGATCGGGATGTGGTGGACGAGCACGTCGAACATCGACTTGTCGACCTTGTCCGGGTCGATGCCCTGGCTCATCGTCAGGTTGCCCTGCGGATCCAGGTCGATGCAGAGCACCCGATGGCCGGACTCGGCGAACGCAACCGCGAGGTTGAGCGTCGAGGTGGTCTTCGCCACGCCGCCCTTCTGGTTGGCGAAGCTGATCACCTTGGCGCGGTTGGCGGCCTCGGCCTCCTCCTCGTCGGTGGTCGCAAGGGAGGGCGAGTGCGGCGGGCGTCGAGGCGCGATCGCCTCGCTCGCCGTGATCCGGAGATCCTCGTCGTTGCGAGGCTCCGGCACCGGGTTCGCCGGAGCGCGAGCTGGAACCGGCTCGGGCGTGGGCTCGGGCTGGGGCTCCACGGCGGGCTCGGGCTCCGGCTTCGCAGCGAGGTCCACCGGCGGCGGAGTCGGCTCGGGCGCAGGCTGCGCGGGCTCGGCAGCATGCTCCGGCTCCGGCGTGTGCACCGGCTCGGGAGCGGCAGCGGGTTGGTCCGCGTGCGGACCCTGCGGGTCCGGGCGGCGGTCGGCTTCGGGGCGGGAACCGCGGCTGAAAAGTCCCATACGTTCGCGACTATTCGCACGCGCCTGCGCCTTTCCTTCTCGTGAACGCGATTCGCCTCGGCGATCGGCGCAGCCCGCGCTGCCGCGGCCCTGGAAAGATGGCTGGCATGCGGGCTCTGCTCGACAAGCGGCTCGTGATCGTCACCGGCAAGGGAGGGGTCGGCAAGTCGACCGTCTCGCTGGCCCTGGCGCTGGCGGCAGCGCGGGCGGGCAAGCGAACGATCCTCTGCGAGGTGGCCTCCCAGGAGCACCTTTCGCATGTCTTTCACAGCTCCGAGGTCGGCTATCACGAGACGCAGATGGCCGAGAACCTGTGGGCGATCTCGATCGACCCAGACGAGTCGATGCGCGAGTACGTGCTGCTCCAGCTCAAGGTGAAGGCGATGCGCGACCTCCTCTTCCGCTCCCGAATCTTCACGTACCTTGCGGCCGCCACCCCGGGGCTCAAGGAGCTCGTCACGATCGGCAAGATCTGGGAGCTGGCCCTCACCGAGCGCAAGGTGAAGAGCGGCCGGCGCTACGACACCGTGATCGTCGACGCCCCGGCCACCGGACACGGCGTCGGCTTCATGCAGACGCCGCGGACCTTCGCGAACGTCGCCCGGGTCGGGCCGATGCGCCAGCAGGCGGAGGCGCTCGACCGCTTCATCCGTGATCCGAAGCGGACCGGGGTCGCCGTGGTCGCGCTGCCCGAGGAGATGCCCGTGAACGAGACCGCGGCGCTCGAGCGCGACCTCGCCGAGGAGGTCGGCGTGGGGGTCGACCGCATCTACTGCAACGCGCTGTATCCGGAGCGGTTCGCGGAGCAGGAGGTGGAGCGCATCGAGTCCGCGGCCGACCGCGCAAACGGCGTCGCCCGCGTCGCCTGCCGCGCGGCGCTCGCGGAGGCGCGGCGGGCCCGGGCGCAGCGCGAGCAGCTCGCGCGGCTCGAGGAGAACTGCGCGGCCCCCGTGACGACCCTGCCGTTCGTGTTCACGCCGCAGCTCGGCGTCGCGGACATCGAAGGGCTCGTCGAGGCCGTCGCCTGATGTCGGGGATCGCCGAGCTCCTCGAGGGTAAGCGCGTCTGCGTCTGCGCCGGATCGGGCGGGGTCGGCAAGACGACCACGGCCGCCGCGATCGCCGCCGGCATGGCGGCGCGCGGAAAGCGGGTCGCGGTGCTGACGATCGACCCGGCAAAGCGGCTCGCGGACTCGCTCGGCCTGCCCGAGCTGGGCAACGTGGAGCGGCGCGTGGATCCGGCGCTCTTCGAGGCCGGCGGGATCGAGGCCTCCCGAGGCGAGCTCTGGGCGATGATGCTCGACGCCAAGCAGACCTTCGACCAGGTGGTTCGCGAGCAGGCGCCGGACGACGAGACCCGCGACCGGATCCTCTCGAACCGCATCTATCAGCAGCTCTCGGTGGCGCTCGCCGGCTCGCAGGAGTACATGGCGATGGAGAAGCTCTACGAGATCCACGCCTCGCGGCGCTTCGACCTGCTCGTTTTGGACACGCCCCCGTCGCGCAACGCCCTCGACTTCCTCGACGCGCCCAAGCGGCTCACCCAGTTCATCGAGGGGCGGGCGCTACAGGTGTTCATGAAGCCGGCCGGCCTCGGGATGCGGATCTTCGGCCGCGGCGCGACGATGATGTTCTCGGTCCTGCGGCGGATCACGGGCGTCGATCTCCTCCAGGACCTGAGCGAGTTCTTCCAGGCCTTCAGCGGCATGGTCGACGGCTTTCGCGAGCGCGCCCACCGCGTCAACGAGCTGCTCACCGATCCATCGACGTCGTTCCTCGTCGTCTGCGGTCCGCAGGGAGAGCCCATCGCCGAGGCCGTCTACTTTCACCGCAAGCTCGAGCAGGCGCAGATGCCGTTCGGTGGCGTGATCGTGAACAAGGTCCACTACGAGACCGAGGACGCCGAGGGCGACGGGGACCTCCACGCTGACCTCGCCGCCGCGCTCTCCGACGAGGAGCTGGCGGCGCGCGTGGCGGCGAACTTCGATGACTTCCGAGCGCTCGCGGCGAGCGATCGCCGCAACATCGAGCGGCTGGTCGCGGAGATCGGCACCGACGCTGTGATCGAGGTGCCCTACCTCGACGAGGACGTACACGACCTCGCGGGCCTGATGGAGGTGAACCGCTACCTGTTCGCCTCGAGCAGCGAGGAGCGCGAGGCGATCGCGGCCTCCGCCTGAGCGTCCGGCTTTCCGGACAGGCCGAAGCCACCGAGCTCAGCTCGGTGGCCTGGCCTGCTCTTCCTGGGGTGATCGGAGGAAGTCTCAGGAACCGGAGGCGTGCGTGGGCACGTCGGCGCGGCGCCTGCGGTCATAGGCGATCTCGCGCACGTTCCACTCGGTCGTCTCCGGGGCCGGGAAGAGGCCCGCGACGCGGTCGTGGTGCGCGCGGCGCTCCGCCCTCGTCTGCTCGATCAGGCGCAGCACCGGGCTCTGGCGTACGCGGGGGTCGAGCGGCCGCTCCGCCTCTGAGGGCCCAGCATCGACATCGGCCTCCGCGTCGGCCTCGGGCAACGCCTCGAGGACCCGAGTCTCCTGCTCCACCTCGGCTCCGAAGATCTCTCTCGCTCGCTCGATCACCATCTCCTCCGGCTCGTCGTCCTGCTCGGGGGTGATTCGCTCGTCGAGCTCCGATCCCTGCCTCGCCTCGGCGAGCTCGCGCGCGAACGGCTCCTCGCTGATCGGCGCGGGCTCGTCCTCAGCCGCCGACCAGCCCTCCTCGGGGACCGGCTCGAGGTCCCACTCGGTGGTCCCGCCGCGCTGTTCGGCCGATCCCTCGCCGACGGCGAGGCCGTCCGCGAGCAGGATCTCGTCCGCGGTTGATCGCAGGTCCGAGCCGAGCAGCCCGGCCGCGGCGTCCTTGAGGATCGCGCGCGCGAGCTCCTCGAGCTCGGCCGCGGTCTCCGCCGGCGTCATCTCGGCGGCGCCGCCGGCGGGCTCGCCGCTCCAGAGCTCGCGTTCGAGGCCGATCGCGCGATCGACGATCGCCTTGACCGGCGCGCGGCGCTCGGGCTCGGCGCAGAGCGCCGCCACCCGCACGGGGAGCTCGAGCTCGGCCGGGCCGCCACCCTCGAGCAGGAAGCGGAGCGAGAGCAGGTGGTCGTTGAGGGCCTCGACCACGACGTTGCGCTCGAGGCCCGCCTCGAAGCGATTGATCGCGCGCCCGAGCACGATGGGAAATCCGGGGCGACCCCCCGCCAGGCGCTCGAACGGCGTGCCTGGGGAGCGAAGCGACCGGGAGAACGCCACCAGGTCACCGAGCTCGCTCTCGGTG
The DNA here is from genome assembly GCA_035296705.1 of Solirubrobacterales bacterium. Taxonomy (GTDB): domain Bacteria; phylum Actinomycetota; class Thermoleophilia; order Solirubrobacterales; family 70-9; genus WHSW01. Next base: position 17,963 of record DATHAL010000037.1, on the reverse strand, counting down.
AGTCGGTAGCCGCCCGGCCGCGGCCGGGGAGAGCCGGTCCCGATTCGCCGCCAGCGATCGCCGGCGATCCGGGTCCAGGCGTGAGGACCGAGGCCGAGCCCACCGGCCTTGAAGAGGCGCAGCGTCGTAACCAGGCGGCGGAACGCGGTGACGGCGAGGATCCCGGCGTCAGGGGGCTCCTCACCGGAGGCCTCGTCGACGCAGACGACGGCTAGGAAGCTCGGCTCCCAGGGCGAGCCGCCGAGCCCGTCGTTCGCGCGCGCCTCGGCGGGCACGTCGACGGTGTCGGCACGGACGATCGAGACGCTCCCGACGTCGAGGCGCGCAACCGGCATCTGAAGACCGCGCAGGGGGACGATCACCTCGATCTGGCCGGGCGGCTCGGCGCCGGCCTCGAGCTCCTCGATCGCGCTGTCGAGCCGGACGCGGTCGAGCGAGAAGTCGGAGCTGTCCATCCACAGGCGGCAAAGGAAGGCGATCCCGGCCAGCTCGGCGCGGGGCCGCGCCTCCGCGGGTACGTCGATCCCCATCCGCTCGAGGTAGGCGGCGGCGAGGCCGCTCGTCTCAAGCGCCGCGCAGGCGACACCGAAGGAGTCGAGCGCACGAAGCTCGGCCGCGTGGTTGCGAACGAAGCGCTCCGTCAGCGGCTCGTAGCGGCAAAGCGGCGAGCCGGCTCCCGGCTCGCGAACCTCGTACGGGATCTCCTCCCCGGCTAGCGTCAGCTCGCGTAGGCGCTCCGCGGACTCCTCCGCCATCGCGGCGAGGCTCTCTCTGACCACCAGGTCGCGCATGGCAGGAGGCTTCGCGGCGGGGTGTGCCGCCCCTTCCCTGCAAGCGCGGTTGCAGCTTCGACTAGGGCGTAGGCGACCTAGGCGGCGCTGGCGGCGCGCTCGCGAGTGCGCGCGGCGTCCTTGCCGTTGAAGAGCCAGCGCCTGCCGTAGGTGCGCATGTCCTCGATCAGGGGAGCGAGCGCCTTGCCCTTCTCGGTCAGCGCGTACTCCACGCGCGGCGGCACCTCGGGATACGTGTGGCGCTCGACGATCTCCTGCTCCTCGAGCGCGCGCAGGCGCAGCGAGAGCGTGCGCGGGCTGATGCCCTCGAGCGAGCGCTCGAGCTCACAGAACCGCCTGCTGCCCTCCGCCAGGTCGCGGATCACGAGGAGGGTCCACTTGCCGGAGATGATCTCGGCCGTGCGGCAAACTGGACAGGTTGGATCCATCATGGTCCGTTCACGAGCCCGAGCGCCGATCGCTGCGTATCGCTCCCGGCCCGCAACCGCGAGTATAGCTCAATGCTTTACGAACTGAAGTGGCTCGGCGCGGCCTTGGTATCCCTTATCGGGCGCGAGGTCGCCGCGCCTGAGCGCCGGGTGCGAACTCCAGCGCGCAGCCGGCACCGGTGCAGCGCGCGGCCTCGGCCGTGAGCCGCGCAAGCGCGCGCCGGACCCGGGCGAGCGACGGCTCGCGCGCCAGGTTGCGGAGCTCATACGGATCGCTGCGGAGGTCGTAGAGCTCGCGATCCGTCGTCCTGCCGGCGCCGAGTGGCGCCGAGTTCGCGGCGGCGACAGCCTCGAAGCGCGCGCGGCGGTACTCGACGTACGCGAAGCGGGCGGTGCGCACCCCGACGTAGGAGCGAACCTTGAAGCCGTGCCGGGCGCGCGCCGTGTTCTCCCTGCCCTCGATCGGGATCGCGCGGTTTGAGTCGTGAGCTCCGCCGCCCAGCGCGGTCCGAAGCGAGACGCCGTCGACGGGCCGCGTGAGCTCCTCGGGGACGGTGGCACCGGCGAGGTCGAGGATCGTCGGGGCGAGGTCGGCGTTCGCGACCGGCGCCTCGACCTCGCGGCCGCTCGGGATGCCGGGACCGCGGATCAGGAGCGGTACCCGGAGCGCCTCCTCGTAGGGCTTGTTCTTGCCGCGCGCGATGCGGTGCTCACCGGCCATCACGCCCTGGTCGGCGGAGAAGACGATCACCGTGTGCCCGAGCTGCCCGGTGGCTCGCAGGTGCTCCACGATCTCGGCGACGGCGTCGTCCAGGGCGAGAAGCGCGGCGAGCCCACACCGATAATCGCGCTCGATCCGCTCGATGTCCTCGCGGGTGAGCGGCGCCCGGTGCCGGACGGACTTCGGCTTGTCGGAGACGTCGCGCTCGTCGAACGAGGGCGGCCGCGGCAGCCGCGCCCCGAGGAAGCGCTTCGCGTAGCGCGGTGGCGGGATCGCGCTCTGCGAGCCGTCTCGCTTCGTCGGTGCGCCGGTCGAGCACCGCTCGCCGGCCGGGTCGTTGCGGCCGAGGCCGAAATGCGGCGGGTGATAGGCGAGCCAGAGGAAGAACGGCTGGGGCGCGGCTGCGTGGGCGTCGATGAACGGCAGCGCGTACTCCCGCGTCAGGGCATCGGTCTGATAGTCCGACGCCCCGGCGCCGAAGTGGCGTGGGATGCCGTCGGGCTCGAAGACGTCGAAGTCGTAGTAGGAGGAGAGGCCGTCGCCACCCTCGCCGACGAGGCCGGACCACGAGGTCCAGCCGGGCGGAGCGCGATGCGGCGTGCGCAGTCCGTTCAGCCACTTGCCGGCGAACCCGGTGTCGTAGCCGTTCGCCTGCAGCCACGCCGCGAGGTTTCGCTTCGGGTCGATCAGCGCCTGGTAGCCGCCGCCACCGCGCCGGTTGTTCCCCTTCGTGCCGTGGTTGTGCGCGTACTGGCCGGTGAGGAAAGTGGCCCGCGCCGGGCAGCACAGCGGGTAGCTCGCGATCGCGCTGGAGAACGTGGTGCCGCGGGCCGCGAGCTCGCGGCCCACCGCCGGCAACGCCTTCGTCATCCCGGGCGCCTGGTCGTCGCTGAAGATGACGACGAAGTTCGGGCGCGGCGCCTGCTGAGCCGCGCCACGGCCGGCGCCGAGGATCGCGGCGGCGATCAGCGCCGCTGCCAATGCCGCGGCCGCGAGCGGCCGCCGTCTATCGGCGCTCAGGCGACTTCGCGGAGCTTCTGGGCCTCAGCCAGCGACTGCAGCTTCTTGAGGCTTTGGTTCTCGATCTGGCGGATGCGCTCGCGGGTGACGTTGAACGTCCGCCCGACCTCGTCGAGGGTCCGCGGATGCTCACCGCCGAGCCCGTAGCGGAGCTCGAGCACGCGGCGCTCCCGATAGGACAGGTTCTCGAGCGCCTCGCGCAGCGCCTCCTTGGTGAGCAGGTCGGCGGCGCGCTCGAATGGCGACTCGGCCTTCTCGTCGGCGATGAACTGGCCGAACTCCGACTCCTCCTCGTCGCCGACCGGCTTCTCGAGCGAGACCGGGGCCTGGGCGGAGCGCTTGATCTGGTCGACCTCCTCGGGGTCGATCCCGGTGACCTCGGCGATCTCGTCGGGAGTCGGCTCGCGGCCCAGCTCCGTGACCAGCTTGCGCTCGGCGCGGCCGATCTTGTTGAGCTTTTCGACGACGTGCACCGGGATCCGGATCGTGCGCGCCTTGTCGGCGAGCGCGCGGGCGATCGCCTGGCGGATCCACCAGGTCGCATAGGTCGAGAACTTGAAGCCCTTGCGGTAGTCGAACTTCTCCGCGGCGCGGACGAGCCCCAGCGTCCCCTCCTGGATCAGGTCGAGAAACGGCAGGCCCTGGTTGCGGTAGTTCTTCGCGATCGAGACGACGAGGCGGAGGTTCGACTCGACCATCTTCTGCTTCGCGTCGAGGTCGCCGCGCTCGATGCGCTTCGCCAGGTCGACCTCCTCCTGTGCGGTCAGGAGCCGCACCTTCCCGATGTCCTTGAGGAAGAGCTGGAGCGAGTCGGTGGTCATGTCCGGCTTCAGGTCGAGAGCCGCCTTCTGCCGGCGCTTGCCGCGCTTCGGCTCGGCGCGCTCGGCGTCCGGGGAAGCGGCCTGCGCCGGGTCGACGTCGTCGACCATCTCCACGCCCTGGCCCTCGAGATAGCCGTAGAGCTCCTCGATGTCGCCCTCGTCGACCTCGACCTCGGCAAGCGCCTGCGCGACCTCGCCGTAGGCGATCACGCCCTCCGTGTGGCCCTTGGCGACGAGCGCCTTGACCTCCTCCAGCTCCTGAAGCTCCGCGATCAGCATCGGTTGACTACGTCTTCCTTCCTGGTCTGGTGGTCCGCTCAATTTCTCGTCCGCGTTTCCATCGGACACCCGTTCCGGTCCGATAGCCCCGCCTCCGCCGCCGGACGAAATTACATCCCGTCGAACCGGGATGCGCCCTCCGGAGCTCGCCCGAGGCGCGGCGCTACAAAGCTCAAACGTGCGTTCGAATCGTAGTTACTATATTTTCTGAAGTCAAGCTATAGCCGCTATTTGCGGGCAATTCACCACCCACCCGGCCGCCGCGACGGCCCGAATTCCTTCTAACCCGGTGCGGCGGCTCAAGTTACGGCGCACCGCAATGCGCGCGTCCGCGAATCGCGATGGAATACGGGTCGTGAGCGATGAAGGCAAGGCGACCGAGGGGGAGCCCGACGAGGACGAGGCGGGCGTGTTCGCGAAGCTGCCGGACTCGAGGCCGGGTGCCCGCAGTCCTCGCCGCCGGACCGGCGCGCGCGCGGCGAAGGCCGAGCCGCAGGTGCCGAAGAAGGCGCCCGCCGTGACCACCCCCCGCGCCGAGCGCGAGCCTGAGCGGCCGAAGCCGCCGCCGGCGGAGCAGCGCAGCGCGGAGCCGGCGCCCGAGGCCGAGCCGAGCTCAGGGGGCGGCCTCGAGGACGTCGCCTGGGCGGGGATCGCCGCGGCCGCGGAGGCGGCGACGCTGGGCGTGCGGCTGGCGAGCCGCGCGTTCGAGTCCCTGCGGGGTAACCCGGGGCGGCGTTGACGGCCGGGGAGGCCCGTCGGACCGCCTCCTCGCACGCCGGCGTCCGCTTCCTGCGCGTCTTCTGGGAGCGCGCCTATCGCGAGAACATCACGGGCCTCGCCGCGATGGTCGCCTACAACCTCGCGCTCGCCCTGTTCCCGTTCGCGCTCCTGGTCCTGTTCGTGTTCGGCCAGGTGATCAAGAACCCGGACGTCGAGGCGAGCGTGCTCCGCGACCTCCAGAGCATCTTCCCCGCGGCCGAGCAGGACTCGCTGACGAGCGTCGTCGACCGGATCCGTGACAGCTCGGCGACGATCGGCGTGGTCGCGGCGCTTGGCGCGATCTGGATCGGCGCCTCTTTCTGGGGCGCGATGGACACCGCGTTCTGCCGCATCTACCACGTCGAGTGCCGCGGCTGGGTCGAGCAGAAGCGGTTCGCGCTCGTGATGCTGCTCGTCGTGACGCTCTTTCTGGCGGCGAGCGTCGTGGTGCCGATCGCGGAGGGGGTCCTGGCCTCGAGCACCGACGACCTGCCCTTCGGCCTCGACGAGATCGCCGGATTCCGCAGCATCGCCGTGCTGGCCGTCGCCCTGTTGCTCACCTTCGCGGTCTGCTCGTTGATCTACTACGTCGTCCCGAAGGGCCACGTGCCGTGGCCGGGCGTGTGGCCGGGCGCGCTCTTCATGACGGTGACCACCGCGGTGGCGAACGCCGCGTTCCCGTTCTACCTCGCGCAGTCGAACGTCGACGCGCTCGGCGGGGCGCTCGGCTTCATCCTCGTCGCGCTGCTGTGGTTTTACCTGGTGAGCCTGGCGCTGATGGCGGGAGCCGTGATCAACGCGCTGCGGTACGAGCTCCACGACACGGGAAGCGTCGAGGAGGAGCGGGCACGGGCGTTCGCGGAGCTCGACTAGTGCCCGGCCGGCCGGGCCTCAGTCGTAGCGGCCGCCGGTGATCTCTCGCAGCTTCGCCTGGTCGTGGCGCGCCGAGACGGTGCGCACGGTGCCGGAACGCGAGCGCATGACCAGCGACTGCGTCGTCGCCTTGCCGCCGGCGCGGTAGCGCACGCCCTCGAGGAGCTCGCCGTCCGTGACCCCGGTCGCGGCAAAGAACACGTCCTCGCCGGAGACGAGCCGGTCGACGTCGAGGACCTCGTCGAGGTCGTACCCGGCGTCGGTCGCCGCCTGCCGCTCGGCGTCGTCGCGCGGCCAGAGCCGCCCGAGGAGTTGGCCGCCGAGGCATTTGATCGCCGCGGCGGAGAGCACGCCCTCCGGCGTGCCGCCGATCCCCCAGAGGAGGTCGACACCCGCCTCGGCCGAGACGGCGAAGAGCGCCGCGGAGACGTCGCCGTCGCTGATGAAGCGAATTCTTGCCCCGACCTCGCGGACCTGCTCGACCGCGTCCTCGTGGCGGGAGCGGTCGAGCATGATCACGGTCACGTCGCCGACCGGCTTGCCCTTGCGCTCCGCGACCCGGCCAAGGACCTCGGCGAGCGGGTCGTCGAGGCTGAGGCAGTCGGCGATCCCGGAGCTGCCGGCAATCTTCTCCATGTAGACACAGGGACCGGGATCGAACATCGTTCCGCGCTCGGCGAGCGCGATCACCGAGAGCGCCGAGGGCATCCCGCGGGCGGTGAGCGTCGTCCCCTCGAGCGGGTCGACGGCGATGTCGACCTCGGGCGGGCTGCCGTCGCCGATCCGCTCGCCGTTGTAGAGCATCGGCGCCTCGTCCTTTTCACCTTCACCGATCACGACGATGCCGTCCATCGGCACCGTCTCGAGCAGGAGGCGCATCGCGTCCACCGCGGCGCCGTCGGCGGACTCCTTCTCCCCCTTGCCGACCCAGCGGGCCGCCGCGAGCGCCGCCGCCTCGGTGACCCTGACCAGCTCGAGCGCGAGGTTGCGATCCGGGTGCCGGCCAGAGCGGACGTCGTGCGAGATCACCGAGGTCTCGTCGGCGCGCCCGGTCATACCGTGCCCGGCGCCTTGCGGGTGCGGCGCGGGCCGCTCTCGAGCGACCGCGTGAACCCGACCGCCGCGATCGTGATCGCGCCGACGAGGGCGATCCAGTAGCCGTAGTCGAGGCCCAACCCGACCTCCGCGATCCCGCTGCCAGGCTTGTCGATGATCCCGTTGTAGACGATGAGGATGGTTGCCGCGAATCCGGCGATCATTGTCATCTCGCCGGGCGCCCAGGAGAGCTTGTGGCCGCGGACGAGGATCCAGCCGAGGATCAGCGGCGCGAGGGCGGCGAGCAGGAGCAGCCAGCGCAGGATCGGGAAGGTGTCGAAGCCCGTGCACGAGGTATCGCCGACGCCGCAGATCCACTCGTCGGGCTCGGCGGCCTTCTGGACGCCGGAGAGGTCGTAGGCGTACCACGGCAAGAACAGGGTCGAGATGATCAGGAGGATCGACGCGATCGCGCCGACGATCACTCGCCCCGTGTTCAGCCGCGAGAAGTCCACGCAGCCGCGAGCCTATCCCACGGTTAGTCTCCCCGGCGACCGATGACCGACCGCCGCTGGGGACTCACACTGCCGCTGCCCGGGACGCCGCTTCGCGACCACGAGCCGCTCATAAAGCGCGCCGAGGACGCCGGCTACACCGACCTCTGGAGCGGCGAGACGAACGGTCCCGACGGCTTCACGCCCCTGGCGCTCGCCGCCGCATGGACGGGCTCGATGCGCCTGGGCACGGGCGTCGTCGGCGTCTTTCAGCGCGGCCGCGCGCTCCTCGCCCAGCAGGCGGCGGCGCTCGCCGACGCGAGCGGCGGGCGCTTCGTGCTCGGGATCGGCGCGTCGTCGGATCGGATCGTCGAGGGCTGGAACGCGATCCCGTTCGAACGGCCGCTGAGCAGGGTCTCCGAGACGGTGGACTTCCTGCGTCCCGCGCTCGCTGGCGACCGCGCCGCCGGCGGCTTCAAGCTCGAGCAGGCGCCGCCGCCGGTCCCGATCCTGCTCGCCTCGCTGCGCGGCAAGATGCTGAGGCTCGCGGTCGAGAAGGGCGACGGCGCCTTCACCAACTTCCTGCCGATCTCGGGACTTGCGCGAGTCACGGCCGAGCTCGAGGGCGCGCCGGAGGGGTTCGAGCTCCTCTGCCGATTCTTCTGCCTGCCGGGCGGGCGCGAGCAGGTCGAGCCGCTCGCGCGGTTCATGTTCTCCTCCTACGTCACCGTCCCGGTCTACGCGAACTTCTACCGCTGGCTCGGCCATGGCGATGCGATCGCGGAGATGTGCGAGGCCTGGGAGGCGAAGGACCGCCAGCGGGCCGCCGAGGCGGCGCCGTGGGACCTGATCGAGGAGATGTTCATCCTCGGAGCGCCGGAGGAGATGCACGCGCGGCTCGAGCAGTTCGTCGCCGGCGGCATCACCTGTCCGGTGCTGACGCCGATCACGACGCCCGACAAGCTCGGCGACCTGATCGAGGCGCTGGGACCGAGCTAAACGGGCTTCGCGAGGCTGAGCGCGAAGAGGTCGTCCGGGTCGGTCCACCACTCGACCGGCTCGAGTCCGGCGTCCGCGTAGCTCGCCTCGAGGCGCTCGCGGGTGAACTTGGTCGAGATCTCGGTCCGCATCTCCTCGTTGCGCGCGAAGTGGCTGCGCATGTCCAGCGCTCGCAGGTCGATGAACTGCTCGCGCAGCGATCGCAGGCGGATGTCCATCCACTCGTTGTCGGCGTCCCAGAAGGCGACGTGCTCGAAGCCGTCGACGTCGAAGTCGGCGTCGAGCTCACGGTTGAGGACGTGCAGGACGTTCTTGTTGAACTCCGCGGTGATCCCGGCGGAGTCGTTGTAGGCGGCCTCGAGCACGGCACGGCCCTTGACCAGGTCGGTGCCGAGCAGGAAGCGGTCGCCCGGATACATCAGGGTCGCGATTCGGGCGAGGAAGGAGCGCCGCGGCCCGGGGCGGAAGTTGCCGATCGTGCCGCCGAGGAACGCGATCAGGGCGCCCTCCTCACGCGGCACCCGCTCCAGGTGCGTCTCGTAGTCGCAAACGATCCCGTGCACCCGCAGGCCGTCGTACTCGGAGACCAGCTCGGCGGCGACGCGCCGCGTGATCTCCTCGGAGATGTCGACCGGGACGTAGGTCTCGAGCGAGCCGGCCGCCTGCATCGCGTCGAGCAGGCGGCGGGTCTTGGCCGCCGCGCCGGAGCCGAGCTCGATCAGCGTCGTCGGCTTCGCCGCGGCGACGATCTCCGCGGCGCCGTCGGCGAGGATCCGGCGTTCTGTACGGGTCGGGTAGTACTCGGGGAGCTCCGTGATCCGCTCGAAGAGCTCGGAGCCGCGATCGTCGTAGAAGTACTTCGGAGGGAGCTCCTTGAACGGCGAGGAGAGGCCCTCGCGCACGTCCTCGGCGAGGCCTGCCCACGTCCCTCCCTCGGGCAGGTGGACCTCGATCTCGATCTGGTCGGTGGTCGCCGTCACGGGTTCCCTACACGTCCCTTGCGCAACGGATGCCGGAGAAGATCTGTGAGCGGTGCGGGTGGTCCCAGTTTCGGAAGCTCGGGCGGATCACGTTGCGCCGCGTCGCCCAGGCGCCACCGCGCAGGACGCGGTAGTCGCCGCCGAAGAAGACCTCGGAGTACTCGTGGTACGGGAACGCGGTGAACCCGGGATAGGGTTCAAAGGGCGAGGAGGTCCACTCCCACACGTCGCCGATCATCTGCACGCCCCCGAACTCCGATGCCCCGTCGCCGTAGGCGCCGGCGGGCGCGCAGCCGAAGCCGAGCTGGTCGAGGTTCGCGCGCTCGAGGCTCGCGCCCCGCGCCGCCGCCTCCCACTCGAACTCGCTCGGCAGCCGCTTGCCGACCCACCGCGCGAACGCCTCCGCCTGGTGGAAGTCGACGTGCACGACGGGCAGCGCGCCGTCGAGCGGCTCGCGGCGGCCGAAGACCGTCCTGACCCAGCCGCCGTCGCCCCCGCGCTCCCAATACATCGGCGGCTCGGCGCCCGTCTCCTCGACGAAGGCGGCGAACGCCTCGTTGGTGACCGGAACGCGGTCGATCTCGAAGGCGCCGAGCTCCACCCTGTGGCGGGGACGCTCGTTGTCGTACGCGAAGCCGCCGGGGGCGGCGCCGATCTCATAGCGTCCGGCCGGGACGGCGACCATCTCCGGTCCGTCGTCGACCGGCTCCGCGGCGACCGACTTGTCCACCTCGACGGGCTCATAGCCATCGACCATCTGCAGGAGCTGGAGCATCGTCTCGTTGTGCTGATGCTCATGCGCGAGCAGCATCTCGTAGATGAAGCCGTCCGCGAGCAGCGGGTCGTCGGCGCCCACGAGCTCGACCGTGCCCAGCACCTCGTGCGTGCGCTCGCGCACCTCCGCCATGTAGGCGCGCAACTCCTCACCGCGAAGGATCGGCAGCTCGTTTCGGACCTTCCGCGGGTTTTCGATCGCGTCGTAGAAGCGCCCGAGCTCGCCGCGCAGCGGCTCGCGGCCGCCGACCCGCTGGACCAGCCAGAGCTCCTCGAAGTTCGCGATGTGGCCGAGGTCCCAAGCGAGCGGGCTGAGGATCGGCGAGTAGACCTTGTTGAGCTGCTCGTCGGCGAGCGGCTCGACGAGGAGGAGCGTCCGCCGCCGTGCCTCCTCCAGACGTTCGGCGGTGCGCTGGTTGAGATCGGTCGGGACGGTCGACGCGATTCGCCAAGGCTACAAAGCTCGGCCGTTCGGCTCGTGAACGAGCTGTGTGGATAGATTGCCGCCCGCGATGCGGATCGACGGACACGCGGCGTTGGTGGCCGGCGGGGCCTCCGGGCTGGGCGAGGCGACGGCGCGGCGGCTTCACGCGGCGGGTGCCAGGGTCGTGATCGCGGACCTGAACCGTGACAAGGGCGAGGCACTCGCGGTGGAGCTCGGCGACGGCGCCGCGTTCGTCGAGGCGAACGTACTCGAGCCCGAGCAGATCCAGGCGGCAGTCGACGCCGCGAGGGAGGCCGGCGACTTCCGGATCTCGGTCTGCTGCGCGGGGATCGGCTGGGCCCAGCGGACCGTCTCGAAGGACGGCCCGCACGACCTCGAGATCTTCTCCAACGTGATCAAGGTGAACCTGATCGGCACGTTCAACGTGCTGCGGCTCGCAGCCGCGGCGATGGTCGGCAACGATCCGGACGAGGGCGGCGAGCGCGGCCTCTGTGTCAACACCGCTTCGATCGCGGCCTTCGAGGGGCAGATCGGGCAGGTCGCCTACGCCGCCTCCAAGGGCGGCATCGTCGGCCTCACCCTCCCGGCGGCGCGCGACCTCGCCGGCCGCGGCGTTCGCGTGTTGACGATCGCCCCCGGGCTCTTCGACACACCGCTCCTCGCCGCCCTGCCCGAGGAATCGCGCCAGGCGCTCGGCGCCGGCATTCCCTTCCCGTCGCGCCTTGGCGATCCCGCCGAGTACGCGGAGCTGGTGACGGCGATCGTGGTCAACCCGATGCTCAACGGCGAGACGATCCGGCTCGACGGCGCGCTGAGGATGCCGCCGCGTTGACCAGGGCTTCGCTGTAATGGCCGAGTGAACCTCGGTTTCCTGATCCTCACCGACCACAGCGAGGCGCTGAACGGCAAGGTCTACGCCATGGGAGCGGGCTGGAACATGCTCCGCTTCGCGGCGCTTCCCACCGATCACGCCTTCGGGATCGCCTTCGGGCTCGACGTGCCGTGGTCGGAGACCAACGAGCGGCACATGCTGACGCTCGAGGTCCAGGACCCCGACGGCGAGCCGCTCGGCGAGGAGTTCGAGATGGAGCTCGAGACGGGGCGGCCGCCGGGCTCGATCCAGGGACAGGACCAGCGCGTGGTGCTGTCGCTCGGCGTCGGCGTCACCTTCTCGACCGAGGGCCCGCACGCGGTGGTCATGCGCTCGGGCGAGGAGGAGATCGGCCGCAGCCGCTTCTACGTCGTGGAGGACCCGGAGATGGCGCCGCCGGTGTGACGTTTGGGAAGGGCCACCCGGTCGGAGCGCGTATCTAGGGGTTAGCGCAATGTCGGTGACCGAGAACGTTGACCCGGCCATCGAGCTCATCGAGGGCCGTTACCAGAACGGGCGGGAGCCAGATGGTCTCGCCTACCTGCGAAGCCACGCCTTCTTCAACCAGCTGGCGCCCGCCGATGCCTGCCTGGATTGCTTTCTGGCATACGAGCTGGACCCCGCGGCGGACGAGCCGGTCGGAGGCGATGGCAAGTCATCCCTCGGAGCGATCGTGGGGCCGCAGGAGGAGTTCGTGGAGCCCCTTCATCGAGCGGTCGCAATCACGGTCACCTCCAGCTATCTGACGATGATGTCGATCGAAGATCCGCCAGGGTCCTCCTGGGTCCCACGGCGTGATGCTGAGTCCCTGTGGAGCTTTTGGGTCGACCACCTTCGCTCCGCGGCCCCGATCGCGTTCGCTCTCCCCGGTGAGTTCGTCCGGACGGTCGGGCGCGACGGCCGTTCATACCTCGAGGCGGAAATCGCGCGCATGGGCTTGACGCTGGGCGTCCGCCGGCGGCGAGCTCTCTCGCACCGGTGCTCTGAGATCAGCAAGTTCGGTCTCCTCCTTCGTCTCGGTCAGACGACGGCTTGCAGCGACGCGGAATTCCAGCGATCGCAAACCAGTCGCAGGGCCGAGCGGTGGCCATTCATGGCGTCGCGGACCGCGCCCTAGTCCGTCCCCCCGTACTCCGGATCGAGCCACACCCGCTTGAACCAGGGCGGCGTGATCGCGAACTCGGCGCCGGGCCGGTCGGCGGCGATCGGCTCGAGCGGGATCAGGCCGAGGCGGCGGGCCGGCGTGACGCGGACGAAGTCCGCCGGCTCGATCGTGCCGGCGTGGCTGCCGCCCGAGACCCGGTAGACGGAGTCGTCGGCGGGGCGCCAGCCGGAGCCGTAGTCGTGGTGGGAGCTGGCGCGCACGTCCGCCGTGCCGTCCGCGTGCACGCGGACCTGGACCGACTCCCAGTCGTCGGGGTGGTAGGTCGCGCCGCCCGTGAGCTCGCGGATCACACCCGGCGCCACCGAGCCCTCGCCGGTCGCGCTGCCCGGGTAGTAGAGCCAGTACTGCACGTACTGGTTGCCGGCGGCCTCGCCGGAGCAGTTCGCGCCGGGCGTCTCGGAGCCTGGCCGGCAGTCGACCATGTGCGTGAAGGCGACGGTCGGCTCACCCGTGACCGAGCGCGCGACTCGGACGCGCCCCTCGGCGCCGTTCGCGCACGCGTCCTCACGGCAGCTCCGGTAGTCCACCGGGAGCGCGTGCATGCCGTGCTCGTAGCGGATCTGGGGCGCGTGCGCCGCCACCATCGCGGCCCCCTGCTCACCATATGCCGCCACCAGGTCGCTCTCCTGGCTTCCGCAAGCCGGGCCGAGGCGGGCGGCGCAGACGAGCTTCGAGGCGACCGCGCTGAGGAGCTCGGTGCCCGGGATCGCGAAGCCGACCAGCGCGCCCAAGCCGCTGATCACGAGCGCAACAAGGAGCACCAGCCCAACCCACTCGACCGTCGCCTGCCCGGACTCGCTCGACATGGCGCGAACCTAGGTCGGGCCGCCGCGCGGGTGGCGCGGCGGATACGCCGATTTCGGGTCGTGAGTGAACCGATACAGTCGCGCCGTGGCGGACCACAGGGATGCGATCGACGCTGCGACCCGCCGCGAAGGCCGCGGCTGGCGCTTCTACGTGCTCGCGCTCGCGGTCTTCCTGCTCCTGCTGTTCGTGATCCAGAACTCGCAGAAGGTCAAGGTCCAGTTCCTGTTCACGGAGACCGAGACGCCGCTGATCTTCGCCCTCCTGATCGCGGGCGCCCTCGGCGCCCTGATCGGCTGGGCGTGGCCGCACGTGCGCCGAGGTCGCCGGCAGGAGCGCGAGTTCGAGGGCCGCTCCGACTAGCTAGGGCCCGAAGTCCTCGGGGACGATGGTCGGCCGCTCGATCCCGTAGAGCCACTGCTGGAAGTAGTCGTCCAGCAGCGCCAGCTCGTCGCCAGCGAGCCCGCTCTCCTCCTCGGCGAAGGGGATGAAGTCCGAGGCGCTCACGTTGCCGTGGGCATAGCGGTGGAGCAGCTCACGAGCGAAGCCGAAGAACCGATCTTCGCCGACGATCTCGCGATAGCCCTGGATCGTCATCGCCCCGCGCTGATAGGTCGGGAAGAAGGCGAATAGGTTCAGGGCGCAGCGTTCAGAGGTTCTCGACCTCGGCCGCGATGTCCCCCGCCGCCTGCTTGGCGTCGGCGAACAGCATCGAGGTATTCGGCTCGTAGAAGAGGTCGTTGTCGATCCCGGCGAATCCGGGCGAGAGCGAGCGCTTGATCACGATCACCTGCTGGGCCTCGTGGACCTCGATGATCGGCATCCCGGCGATCGGGGAGTTGGGGTCGTTCTTGGCCGCCGGATTGGTGACGTCGTTCGCGCCGATCACGACCGCGACGTCCGTGCGCGGCATCTCCGGGTTGATCTCATCCATCTCCCTGAGCTTCTCGTACGGCACGTCGGCCTCGGCCAGAAGCACGTTCATGTGACCAGGCATCCGGCCCGCGACGGGGTGGATCGCGTAGCTCACGTCGACGCCGCGCTTGGAGAGCTCGTCGGCCATCTCCTTGACGGCGTGCTGGGCCTGGGCGACGGCGAGCCCGTAGCCGGGCACGATCACCACCGAGTCGGCGTAGGCGAGCTTGATCGCCGCGTCCTGGGCGCCGATCGAGGTGTGCGGCCGCTCCTCCCCCGTCGAGGCGCCCGCGGCCGGCGCACCGCCGAAGCCGGCGAACAGGATGTTGGCGACGGAGCGATTCATCGCGGTCGCCATCTCCAGCGTGAGGATCGTTCCCGAGGAGCCGACGAGCGTGCCGGCGACGATCAGCGCGACGTTGTCGAGGGCGAAGCCGGCGGCGGCCGCCGAGAGCCCGGTGAACGCGTTCAGCAGCGAGATCACCACGGGCATGTCCGCGCCGCCGATCGGCAGCACGACCAGGTTCCCGAGCAGCGCCGCGGCAACCAGGACGCCGATGAAGAGGCCCTGCGACGGATCGTCGTTGTTGAGCGTCAACACAACGCAGGCGGCGACGATCCCGACCAGCAGTACGGCGTTGACCACCTGCTGTCCGGGCACCGACAGCGGCCGGGTGGGGATGAGGTCCTGCAGCTTGGCGAAGGCGATGTTCGAGCCCCAGAAGGAGACCGAGCCGACGACGGCGCTGAAGAGGATGGGGATCAGCGTGTCGAGCGGGATCTCCGAGAGCAGCCCCGAGTCGATCTCCGCGATTCCGTTGCGAAGCTCCGACCAGGCGATCAGGGCCACCGCTCCGCCGCCGACGCCGTTGTAGAGCGCGACCATCTGCGGCATCTGGGTCATCTGCACGCGGGTCGAGGCGATCACGCCGACCGCCGCGCCGATCGCCAGGCCGAGCACGATCAGCCCCCAGTTGCCGATCCCGTCGAGGAGCAGCGTCGTGACGACGGCGAGCGCCATGCCCCCTGCCGCGATCAGGTTGCCCTGCTTGGCGGTCCGCGGGTGCGTTCCTCGGCGGACGCCGAAGATGAAGCACGAGAAGGCGACGATGTAGAGCGCCGTGGCGGCGTCGCCACCCGGCTCGAGGGCCGCGACCGGGATCACTGCTTTGGGGCCTCCTCGGCGGCCGGCTTGGGTTTCCGGGCGAACATCCCGAGCATCCGGTCGGTGACCATGAACCCGCCGACGATGTTGATCGTCCCGAACGCGATCGCGATCACGCCGATCAGCTTCTCGAGCCCGTCGTCGGCGAACCCGACCACGATCAGGCCGCCGAGCATCACGATCCCATGAATCGCGTTCGTCTGGCTCATCAGCGGCGTGTGAAGCGTCGTCGGCACCTTCGAGATCACCTCGAAGCCAACGAACGCGGCCAGCACGAAGATCGTTATCTCGATGATCACGTCCATCAGCTACCTCCAGCGCCGCCTTGGGCGCCTGCAGCCCTTTCGTTGCGGATCTCGCCATCGTGGGTGATGCACGCCCCGGCGACGACCTCGTCGTCGAAGTCGAGGCTCAGGTTGCCCTCCTCGTCGACCAGGAGGCCAAGCAGGTTCTCGACGTTCTTGGCGTAGAGCTGCGAGGCGTGGGCGGCCATGTCCGAGGGGAGGTTGACCGGGGCGACGACCTTGACGCCGTTGTCGGTGACGATCGTGCGGCCCTTCTCGGTGAGCTCGCAGTTGCCGCCCGAGTCGCCGGCGAGGTCGACGATCACCGAGCCGGGCGACATGTTCGCGACCGCCTGCTTGGTGAGCAGGATCGGCGCCGGCCGGCCCGGGATCTGCGCCGTGGTGATGATCACGTCCTGCCTACCCGCGTTCTCGGCGAGCGCCTCGCGCACCTGCTCGTTCTCCTCGTCCGTGAGCGGCCGCGCGTAGCCACCCTCGGCCTCGGCATCGGGGACGAAGTCAAGCTCGAGTGGCCGGCCGCCGAGCGAGGCGATCTGCTCCCAGGCGGCGCGGCGGATGTCGAAGCCGGTGACGACCGCGCCGAGACGCTTCGCCGTCGCGATCGCCTGCAGGCCGGCGACGCCGGCGCCGAGCACGAGCACGCGGGCCGGCGCGACCGTGCCCGCGGCGGTGGTCATCATCGGGAAGAAGCGCCCCGCCTCGCGGGCGGCGAGGAGCGTGGCCGCGTATCCCGCGACGTTCGCCTGCGAGGAGAGCGCGTCCATGGCCTGAGCGCGGGTGATTCTCGGGATCGCCTCCATCGCGAGGCTCGTGACGCCCGCCGACGCAAGCGCCCGGTTCGTCTCGGCCGAGGTCAGCGGCGCGAGGTGGCCGATCAGCACCTGCCCCCGCTTGAGGCGTCCGATCTCGTCGAGGGTCGGGACCGCGACGTGCACGACGGCGTCGGCGCCCCAGGGGTCGCCGATCTCGGCCCCGGCCCCGGTGTATTCGGAGTCCGGATGCCCTGACGCCTCGCCCGCCCCGGCCTCGACGACGACGTCGAGGCCCTTGTCCTCGAGGGATGCCACCACGTCCGGAATCAGCGCCACTCGGCGCTCCGCCTCGGCGGTTTCTTTGGGCACCCCGACCGTCATCCCTTGAAAAGCCGGGGCAGCCTAACGGAAGGCGTGGGGCTATGTTCCGGCCCATGAACGAGGAGCGGCTCGGGCCGAGAGCCCGCACCGCGCCTGAGCTCAAGGCGCAGATCGAGGCCGAGCGGCAGGGGCGTCCGTTCCTCGTCTATCGCGACGCGGAGGGCGCGCAGCGGATCCTCGTGATCGGCGAGGACCTCGAATCGCTGTGGGTCGGGCGCAGCGCTTCGGCCGATCTCAATCTCTCCTGGGACACCGAGACCTCGGGTCTGCACGCGCAGCTCCACATGGTCGGCCTCAGAAGCGGGCCGACGTTGGCGGACGCGGCGCTGCATCCGGCATGTGGCCATTATCCCCGGGCCGCGGTCGGCCGGCGCCGGTGCGATCAGACGGGCGAGGCGCTGCCGACGAGCGCCGCGATGCGCTCGATGGTGTGCAGACGCTGGGCGCGGTCCGTGTGCACCGGCGAGCAGATCAGCCTGTCGACCCCGGCCGCGGCGAGCTTCTCGATCCGCGCCGAGACCTCGTCCTCGGTCCCGATCAGGGCGGTCGCGTCGACGAGCTCGTCGGGAATCGCGGCATACGCCTCTTCGCGCCTGCCGTCCAGGAAGAGCGACTGCACCTCGACGGCCACCTCTCCGAACCCGAAGCGATGGGTGAGATCGACGTAGAAGTTGGTCTTCTTCGAGCCCATGCCGCCGAGATAGAGCACGAGCCCCGCCTTGACCACCGCCCGCGCGGCCTCGAGGTCGCCGTCGACCGCGACCTGGAGCGCCGGTGAGATCTCGAGGTCGCCGCGGCTGCGGCCTCCCATCTTGAAGCCGGCCTCCAGGTGTTCGCCCCAGGTCCCCTCGAAGGCGTCGGCCGAGAAGAAGATCGGGATCCACCCGTCGCAGATCTCCGCCGCCATCTCCACGGACCTGCGGCCGATCGCGCCGACGAACACGGGGATCTCGCTGCGAAGCGGGTGGAAGTTCAGCTTCAGGGCCTTGCCCTGCCCGGTCATGTCGGGACCCTCGGCCGGCAGCTGGTAGTGCGACCCCTTGTAGGTGAGCGGGCCCTCGCGGGCGATAATCGCGCGGACGATCTCGATGTACTCGCGCGTCCGGCCCCAGGGCTTCGCGTACGAGACGCCGTACCAGCCCTCGGAGACCTGCGGCCCGGACGGCCCGAAGCCGAAGATGAAGCG
>DATHAL010000036.1:0-19586 GCA_035296705.1 Solirubrobacterales bacterium | reverse complement strand
TCGGAGACGTCCTTGTTGAAGAACACCTGCGAAGCAGCCTGCACCCCGACAGCGGTGCGGCCGTCGTTGGTGCCGTACGGGGCGCTGTTCAGGTACTGGTCGAGGATCTCGTCCTTGGAGTACTTCTCCTCGTACTCCTGGGCGAGCTTCGCCTCGACGATCTTTCGCTCGATCGTGTCCTCTGGGTCGGTGATGTAAATGTTGCGGACGAGCTGCTGGGTAATCGTCGACCCGCCCTGCTTGACCTCGCCTGCCTCGACGTTCTTGATCGCGGCCCGGACGATCGCGCCGTAGTCGACCCCCGAGTGCTCGTAGAAGTTCTCGTCCTCGATCGCGATCGTCGCCTTCTGCATCCGCTCCGGGATCTTCTTCAGCGGCACCGGCGTGCGCAGGACGTCGCTCTGCACGTAGCCGAGGCTGGACCCGTCGGCCGCGAACACCTGCGAGCTCGCGCCGCTCTCCTGTGGCTTCAGGCTGTCGATGTCGGGCGCGTCGGCGGCGACATCGAGGACCCAGAGGCCCACGCTCGCGGCTCCGATGCCGATCGCGACGATCAGCACTGTGAAGGCGAGCAGGATCTTCTTGCCCACCGATCCCTGCGCGCGCCGGTGACGTCTGCGTTGGCGCGGACTCATGGTGAACTCAGCAGGGTACCGACAGCTTCCGAGCGCCCCGCCGGCAGTGGTGGATCGGTTGCAGCGAGCGGCTACTCGGTGGCGAGCACGCCGGCCTCGCGAAGCGCCCGCTGGGCTCGCTCGCGCAGCGCCGCTTCCTCGCCGGCCGCGCGCGTGCCGCCGGGACGCCGCGGGCCGTGGACCTCGAGCCGGATCCCGTCCGGGGTCATCTCCGCGACGTCGATCTGCGACGGCTCGAGCCGCGAGAGCGCCTCGCGGGCCTGCGCCAGATCGGCGTCCGCCGGCACCCAAACCTCTGCCATCGCCGGCGCCGTGAGATCGCCGGTCGAGCGGTTGACCACGACGCCGGTGACGACGGTCTCGTTGGGGACGATCACCAGCCGGCCGTCGCCGGTGTCGAGGAAGGTGTGCGACAGGGTCAGGTCGTCCACCCTGCCCGTCTCCTCGCCGATCGTCACGGTGTCGCCGATCCGGATCGGCTGGGTGATCGCGAGCAATAGCCCGGCGAGCGGGTTGGCGAGGATCTGCCGGGCGGCGAGCCCGAGGACGAGCCCGAGCACGGCGCTCGAGGCGAGGATGCCGGCGGCGAGCTTGTTCAGCTTGTTGAACTGGCTCAGCGCGATCGCGATCCCGATCACGATGATCGTCGCGAACACGAGGCGGCGGATCAGCCGCAGCCGGGTCATCGCCGCGCGCGAGACGGGGGCGTCGCTCACCCTGGAGGCGACCCGCGCCGCGCGCGTGATCGCGAACCGGTCGATGAGCAGGGCGATCGCAAAGGCGACGGCAAGCGTGATCGCCGCCGAGATCCAATCGCCGTGCGACTCCCAGAAGCTCTCGTCCGCGGCCGCGGTGATCAGCATCGCCCGATCCTGCCACGCTTGCCGCCGACGTGTTCCGTGCGACCAAGGCCGTGCTCCTCGATGCGCTCGGGACCCTGATCGAGCTCGAGCCGCCGTGGCCGCACCTCACCCGTGACCTCGGCGTCAATCCCGCCGCGGCCGAACGGGCGATGCGCGCCGAGATGTCCTACTACCGCGACCACGCCCACGAGGCGGTCGATGCGGCGTCGCTCCGCGACCTGCGCGAGCGCTGTGCAGCGCTGATCTCGGCCGAGCTCGGGTGCGAGGTCCCCGTCGAGCGCATGATGGCGGCGATCCGCTTCCGCGCCGCTGCGGACGCCGCCCCGGCTCTCGACGAGCTTCGCCGTCGCGGCCTGCGGCTCGTCTGCGTCTCGAACTGGGACTACGCGCTGCCCGCCGTCATCGAGCGCTGCGGGCTCGGCGGCAAGCTCGACGCCGTCGTCACCTCGGCCGGCGCCGGAGCCCGGAAGCCGGACCCGGCGATCTTCCGGCTCGCGCTCGAGCTCGCGGACTGCGAGCCGGCCGAGGCCTTGCACGTGGGAGACACGGCGCAGGAGGACGTCGACGGCGCCCGCGGCGCCGGGATCCCGGCGCTCCTCCTCGACCGCGCGGGCGGTGCCGACATCAGCTCGCTCGGCGAGGTCGCCGAGCACCTGCGGTGAGACGGGCCACGTCGCGTCCGTAGCATCTGCGCGCGTGAGCGACACGCCCGTGAGTCAGCCCCCTCCCCCAGCGGGTCCGCCGCTCAGCACCGCGCCGCCAGGCGCACTGCCCCCGCCCGCGTCCGCGGCGGGCCCGGGCGCCGCCGGCTGGTCGCCGCGAGACGTCGTGCTCGGGATCGTGATGCTGCTCGCGATCGCGTTCGTCGGTGGGATCATCGTGTTCGCGATCGCCGGCGACTCCGGCCTCGACGCGACGATCGGGGCCCAGCTCGTGCTCGAGGCGGGCTTCCTCGGCAGCGCCGTCTACTTCGCCCGGCGCCACCACGGCACCCGAGGCGGGCTGCTGGCGCTCGGCCTCGATGCGCCCCGCCGCCCCTGGGCCGGGGCAACGGCGCTCGCCTTCTTCGGCTACCTCGCCTTCGCGCTCGTCTACACGCAGCTCGTCGCCCAGCCGGAGCAGACCAACGTCGCGGAGGACCTCGGCTTCGACTCGAGCACCGCCGGGGCGATCTCGGCGGCGATCCTGATCGTCCTCCTCGCGCCGCTTGCCGAGGAGACCTTCTTCCGGGGCTTCGTGTTCGGCGGCCTGCGCGGCGCGATGCCGTCGGCCGCGGCGATCGCGATCTCGGGCGCCATCTTCGGCTCCGTCCACCTGACGACCGGCAACGTCGCGTCGGCGGTGCAGCTCGCCGTGCTCGGGGCGATCCTCGCGTGGCTCTATGAGCACACGGGCTCGATCCGGCCGACGATCCTCGTCCACGTCATCAACAACGGCATCGCCTTCGCCGTCCTGGTCGGCGGCTGAGCCGAAAATTTCGGCATCCGTGGGAGGCGCCTGCTTTTATTCCCGGGCGATGAAGCACCTCCACCTGGCCGCAGGGATGCTCGCGGCGACCGCCATGCTCGTGTTCCCCGCTCTCGCGCCGGCGCAGGACGCGCCGGGGGGCGGCGGAGGCCAGGGCGGCGAGGGCGGCGGCCAGACGCAGGCGCCCGCGCGGATCAAGCTCAAGGTCAAGGGCCTGAAGAACGGCCGCGCCAAGGTCGGCGACAGAGTGCAGGCGATCGCCACCGTGAGCCCGTTCGTCGGCGGGCAGCGAGTCGAGATCCGGCTCGGCAACGGTGGCGACACCGTGGTCAAGAGGACGCCGTTCGTGCGCGGCGTCAAGGGTCGCGACTTCGGCCGCGTGAAGCTGCGCTCGAAGCCGCTGGTCGACCCGGGCCGCTACCGCGTCCGCCTGACGAAGCCTCCCACCGCCGCGCAGGCGGGGGGCGCCGCCAAGTCGAAGAAGTTCAAGCTCAAGTACGTCGACCTCGACCCGGGCGACCGCGGCCCAGCCGTCGAGCTCTTCAACGACCTGCTGCGCAGGCAGGACTACTACGACACCGACAAGCATCGCTACGGCTCCCACACCGAGCGCGCGGTGATGGCCTTCCGCAAGGTGAACGGGATGGCGCGGACGTGGAACGCGACGCCGGGGATCTTCAAGACGCTCGCCGAGGGCAAGGGCGGGTTCAAGATCAAGTACCCGAACGCCGGCAAGCACGTCGAGGTCGACATCTCCAAGCAGGTGATGGCGCTGTCCGCCCACGGCAAGGCGCAGTACGTCTTCCACATCGCGACCGGCGCCGCCGCGACGCCGTCGGACCAGGGCGCCTTCACCTTCTACCGCAAGGATCCCGGCTTCAACTCGATCGGGATGTACTACTCGATCTATTACAACCGCGGCGAGGCGACCCACGGCTACCACTCGGTGCCGCCCTATCCCGCGAGTCACGGCTGCATCCGCAACCCGATCCCCGACTCGATCTTCATCTACAACTGGATCGACCTCGGGGACAAGATGTTTGTCTACAACTAGCTCGTCGTCCGACGCCCGCCAGGTCCTGATCCGGGAACTGCGCGAGCACGCGCTCGTCCTCGGCGAGGTGACGCTCTCGAGCGGCGCGACGGCCTCCTACTACGTGGACGCGCGCCGCGCGCTCCTGCGCCCCGCAGGCTTCCGGGCCGCGGGCGAGCTGATCGCAGACGCGGCACACCGCCACGGCGCGGACGCCGTCGGCGGCCCGGTGATGGCGGCGATCCCGCTCGCCTGCGCGGCGATCGCCGTGCCCGGCGGCGACGGCCTCGTGGGCTTCTTCGTCCGCAAGGAGCGAAAGGAGCACGGGCTCCAGCGCTGGGTGGAGGGGCCGGTCGAGGCCGGGACGAGATGCCTCGTGGTCGAGGACACGGTCACCACCGGCGGCTCGACCGTGCAGGCGATCGAGCTCATGCGCGAACAGGGGCTCGACATCGTCGGCGGCCTCTGCGTGGTCGATCGGCTCGCCGGCGGCGCCGACGCGATCGCCGCCGCGATCGGCGGCCCGTTCGAGGCGCTCACGACGATCGACGACGTCTACCCCGAGCGCCCGGACCGCTAGCGGCGGCAGGGCGCCGGGCGAGCGCCGACTCGCACGTTGCCCGGCTCGGGACCGGTCAATCGTCGACTCGACGCTTGTGGCGGTGCTCGCGAGCTGCGCGATGAGCGAGAGGCGGGCGGCTGCGCAGGGTGTGGAGGACCTTCAGCGCGAGGTTCTCGGCCGGCTCGGAGTGGCGCTTCGCGTTCGCGGCGACGATCGCCGTGAAGGTGACGAGGTCCTTGCGCCGCAGGACGATGACCCGCAGTCGCTCGCGGACGTCCGACTTCCGCTCGGTCGCCTTCGCGCGGACCTGCACAGCCGGGTAGCGGTGCTCGTACGGATGCGGGCGGCCCGGCCGCACCGGCTCGCGGAAGCCCTTGAGCGCGCTCGCGGTACGGCTCGCGAAGTCATCGAGCGGCACTTCCTGGGCGCGGCGTGAGCGGTTCGGGGTGATCGAGAGGGCGACGAGGCGGTCGTAGGAGCGGATCAGCGCGTTGGGGCCGTGGCGTTCTGCCGTCCACCCGCGCGGGACCCCGAGCGCGAAGCCGCCGCGGACCTCCTCGAAGCGCCTGAAGCCCGGCGGCAGCTCGTCGAGCGGGTCGACGGTCTCGCGCGACGGCTCCGGCGCAGCCGCGGCGGTCGTGGAGGTGGTCGTCGAGGCGATCGTCGTGCTCTGCGGCGCCTCACGCTCCCCGGGCGCGTCGCAGCCGGCGACGCCGACGCCGAGCGCGACCACGATGGTCAGCGCCCGGCGAGCGCTCACGAGCCGTCGCTGCGCCGGCGAGTGCGCTCGCCGAGCCTTCGCAGGGGGTGCGCCACGCGCGTGACGTCCTCGAGGTGCGGCTCGACGCGCGCGATCCCGCGCTGGACCTCGCCCACATCGCCGCCCATCGACTCGACCGCGGCGCGCATGTCGCGCACCTCCTGGTCCAGCGACTCGACCCGATCTTGGATCGAGTTCAGGCTGACGAGCAACTTGGGGAGCACCGCCATCCCCTCCGCGATCGTGCGGATGTCTGAGAGAGCACCGCCGATCATCCGCGGGATCTGCATCACGTCGACGACCGGACGATCGACGGCCCGCTCGTCGTCGGCGATCGCCGCCTCGTCGAGGATCTCCGGCTCCGGGTTGCTCATCTCCAGCTCCTCAGGATGTAGACGTTGACATCGTCGGGCACGCCCTTGGCGCGGAAGCGGAGCTTCCGTCGCGCGGAGACCCGCTCGGGGTCGAGCGCGTCGAGTGCCGTCCCCGAGAGCAGCAGCTCGTCGCCGCTCGCGCTGTCCGCGACCCGTGCGGCGACGTTGACGTCGACGCCCAGGTAGTCGTCGGCGAGCCGGCGGGGCGAGCCGACGTGCATCCCGGCGCGCATACGCGGACCGTACCCGGCCACCTCGACGCCACCGAGGCGCTCGCGCGCCTCCAGCACGGCCTCGACCGCCGGCTCGGCAGCGTCGAACACGGCCATCATCCCGTCGCCGAGCCTCTTTACGACCTCGCCGCCATGCCCGGCGACCGGCGGTTCGATCGCCTGCGCAACCTCGCGCAGGAGCTCGAGCGAGAGGTCATCCCCCGCCTCGAGCGCCCAATCCGAGAACCCGACGAGGTCGGTGAAGACGATCGCGCAGCGGCTGTCCTCGCGCCCGCCCGACCCGGCCTCCGAGGCCGCCTCCCAAACCTGGAGCGCGCTCAGCCCGACCTCCTTGAGGATCCCCGGCCGCTCCTCGGCGAGCTCGCCCAGCCGCCGGGCGAGGACCGCGCGAGGCTGCGAGCCGATCGTCGACAGAGGGTCGCCGTAGCGGCTGTCGCCGGGGAGCAGCTCGCGCGCGATCTTCAGCGCGCGAATCAGCTTCGGACCCAGGTTCGCGCCGCCATCGGCGGCCGCTTGGTCGGCGGGATCGTCCATTCGGCCTCCCCGGATTACACCAGCTGTGCCGTGACCGTTACACCAGTCGATGTAACAATCGCGTTGCCCGCGCCGCGGAGCGCGAATAGAGTCCGCCGTTCCTTGGCCTCGGTCCGCGAAGCGTCATTCGAGCTCTTCCGCGCCCGCGGGATGACGACGGTGTTCGGCAATCCCGGCTCGACGGAACTGCCGATGCTGAAGGAGTTCCCGGAGGACTTCACGTACGTCCTCGGGCTCCAGGAGGCGGTCGTCGTGGGAATGGCCGATGGCTACGCGCAGGCGAGCGGCGGGCCGGCGCTCGTCAACCTCCATACGGCGCCCGGTGTCGGAAACGCGATGGGCGCGATCTTCAATGCCCAGGCGAACCACTCGCCCCTGGTGATCACGGCCGGAAACCAGGCGCGATCGCTGATCACGCTTCAGGCGAACCTCACGAACCGGGATGCCACGCGGATGCCGCATCCGCTCGTCAAGTGGAGCTACGAGCCGGCGCGCGCGGCCGACGTCCCGTTGGCGCTGGCGCGGGCCACGCACCTGGCGGCGCTGGCGCCGAGGGGGCCGACCTTCGTCTCGATCCCCTTCGACGACTGGGACGCCGAGGTCGATGACGGCGACGCAGCCGCGGCGGTCGCGCGCCGCACGAGCGGGCGCGCCGCTCCCGACCCGGAGGCGGTTGCGGAGCTCGCCCGGCGCCTCGAGAGCGCGACGAACCCGGTGATGGTCGCGGGCCCGGACATCGATGCGAGCGGCGCCTGGGAGATCGCCGTCGCCCTCGCCGAGCGCCAACGGCTGCCGGTGTTCGCGACTCCCGCCCCGGGTGGCGGGCGGCTCGGCTTCCCCGAAGGGCACCCGAACTTCCGGGGCGTGCTGCCGCCGGCAATCGGGCCGCTCTCCGAGACGCTCGTGGGCCACGACCTGATCCTCGTCGTCGGCTCGTCGGTGTTCCCGTACTACCCGAACATCGCCGGGCCGCTGCTTCCGGAGGGCGCCACCCTGGTCGAGATCACGTCCGATCCCGACGAGGCGGCCCGGGCCCCGATGGGCGAGGCGATCGTCGCGGACGTGCGGCTCGCGCTCGAACGCCTCGTCGAGCTCGTCGGCGAGTCGAGCCGCGACCCCGGCGAACCGCTGCCCGATGCCGTGCCCGGGCCCGAGCAGGACCCGATCACGGGCACGGCGGCGATGCACGCGCTCGGCGCGGCGTTTCCGGCCGACGGGATCGTCGTGCTCGAGTCGCCGTCCTCGACGCTCGCGCTTCGCAACCAGCTCCGAATCTCGAAGCCCGGCAGCTACTACTTCGGCGCCGGCGGCGGGCTCGGCTTCGGGCTCGCGGCGGCGGTCGGCGTGCAGCTCGCCCAACCCGACCGCCCAGTCGTGTGCGTGGTGGGCGAGGGGTCGGTTCAGTACGCGGTGACGGCGTTCTGGAGCGCCGTCGCCTACGGAGCGCCGGTCACTTTCCTGGTGCTGCGGAACAGCGAGTACGCGATCCTCAAGTGGTTCGCCGAGATCGAGGGGGTGACGGGCGCGCCGGGCCTCGACCTACCGGCGCTCGACACCGCTGCGGTCGCGAGCGGCTACGGCGTCAGCGCACGCCGGGTCGAGGACGCCGCGGAGCTCCGGGAGGCGCTCGGAGAGGCGATCGCGTCCGAGCGCCCGGAATTGGTCGAGGTCGGCGTGGCGCCGGGGATGTGGCTCTTCTAGCCCCGAGGATCCCGCCGCTCGCGCCCGAGACGCTCGGCCCGGCAGAGGACGCAGCGCCGGACTGGGTCGCCGCCGGTACGCCGGAGCCGCTTCGCCGCGAGCTCGAGGCGCTGCTCGGCGCCGACCGGCTGCTGACCCGCGCCAGCGATCTCGTTCGCTACGCCTCCGATGCGAGTCCCTACCGCCGGTTTCCGCGGGCGGTGGTGGCGGCACGCGATGCAGGCGACGTCGCCAAGGTCCTCGCCTTCGGACGCCGCGCGCGCATCCCGGTGACCTTCCGCGCCGGCGGCACCAGCCTCAACGGCCAGGCGCAGTCCGACGGGATCCTCCTCGACGTCCGCCGGCATTTCCGCGGCGTCGCGGTCGAGGACGGCGGCCGACTGGCGCGGGTGAAACCGGGCACCGTGCTCGGTCATGTGAACCGCGTGCTCGCCCCGCTCGGCTACAGGCTCGGCCCCGACCCGGCCTCCACCGACATCGCCTGCGTCGGCGGCGTCGTCGCCAACAACTCCGGCGGAATGCGCTGCGGGGTGACCCACGACAGCTACCGCACCGTGCGCTCCATGAGCCTCGTCCTCCCTTCGGGAACGCTGATCGATACGGCGGAGCCCGGTGCCGAGGAGCACTTCGCGGAGGCGGAGCCGGAGCTCGCTCAGGGCCTCGCCCGGATCCGCGGCGAGGTCGTCGCCGACGAGGAGCTCACGGCGCGGATCCGGAGCAAGTTCGAGATCAAGAACACGACCGGCTACCGGCTCTGCGCCTTCCTCGACGCGGAGACGCCGCTCGAGATCTTCCAGCGGCTCGTGATCGGCTCGGAGGGGACGCTCGCGTTCGTCGCCGAGGTCGTCTTCGAGACCGTGGCGCAGCCGGCGAGGACGACCTGCTCGTGGCTTCACTTCCCGACCGTCGACGCAGCGGTCGAGCCGGTCCGGGAGCTGGTCGCGGCGGGCGCCCGCGCGGTCGAGTTGATGGTCGCCCCGGCGTTGATCGTCGCCGCCCACAACATCCGGGGCACACCCGAGAGCTGGAAGGGGCTCGACCCGGGCTCCGCCGCCCTCCTGGTGGAGTTCGGCGGTGCCGACGACGAGGAGCTCGACGCCGCCGAGGAGCAGGCCGAACGGGTCCTGGCCGACCGGGAGCTGATCCGAGCGCCCGAGTTCCATCGCGATCCCGAGACGGTCCACATGTACTGGACCGTGCGCGAGGGGATGCACGGGCTGGTCGGAAAGATGCGGCCGCCGGGCACCGCGCTGATCGTCGAGGACGTCTGCGTGCGCCCGGAGCGGATTGCGGAGATGGCCGCCGACCTCCAGGCGCTGCTCGGAGAACACGGCTTCCTCCCCGGGGTCGCGGGCCACGCGTCCGCCGGAAACCTCCACTTCATGCTCACGCCGGACTTCTCCAGGCGCGAGGACCTCGAGCGCTACGACGCGTTCATGGAGGGGCTGATCGCGCTCGTGATCGACAAGTACGACGGCTCGCTCAAGGCCGAGCACGGCACGGGAGTCAACATGGCGCCCTTCGTCGAGCGCGAGTGGGGCGCCAAGGCCGTGGAGCTGATGCGCCACGTGAAGCGGCTCGCCGACCCGGACGGCGTGCTCGCGCCCGGCGTCATCCTCAACGACGACCCCGGCGTTCACCTCAAGGACCTGAAGACGACGCCGCCGATCGAGGAGGAGGCGACGACCTGCGTGGAGTGTGGGTTCTGCGAGCCGGTGTGCCCGAGCCGTCACCTGACGACGACGCCCCGCCAGCGGATCGTCCTGCGGCGCGAGATGGCGAGGCAGGCGCCCGGTTCGCCGGTGCTCGAGACGCTCCTCGCCGAGTACGAGTACGACGCGGTCGAGACGTGCGCGGCGGACGGCACATGCCAGCTCTCCTGTCCCGTCGGGATCGATACCGGCAAGCTCGTCAAGGCCCTGCGCGCACGCCAGCGGACCGACCGCGCGCAGCGCGTGGCGCGGCGGCTCGCGGACCGCTGGGCAGCGGCCGAGGCGGTGGCGCGGCGCGGCCTCGAGCTGGGGGAGCGCTTGCCGCGCGCTGGAGCCCCGGCGCTTCGCGGCGCCAGCCGCGTGGCGCGACGCGCGCTCAGCGACGAGCTCGTTCCCGAGTGGCCCGAGAACATGCCGCGCCCGGCACCGGCCGAGCTCCCGGAGACCCGCAGGGAGGGCGCCGCGGCCGTCTACCTGCCCGCCTGCGTGAACCGCATCTTCGGCCGCGCCCGCGGCGCGCCCGGCGGGTCGGGGCTCGGCCTGCCGCAGGCGCTCGTGAGCGTCGCGGAGCGCGCGCGCCTGCCGCTCTGGATCCCATCCGACGTTGCCGGCCACTGCTGCGCCGTCCCGTGGAGCTCGAAGGGCTACGGCGATGGCGCGCGACGGATGGCAAACCACACCGTGGACGCGCTCTGGCGGTGGACGGACGCCGGAGCGCTCGCGGTGGTCTGCGACGCGAGCTCCTGCTCGCTCGGACTCGCCTCCGAGATGGCCGCGTTGCTGAGCGATGAGAACGCCGAGCGCCACGCGAGGCTCGAGATCCTCGACTCGGCCCGGTGGGCGCGTGGGCGCCTCCTGCCGCGCCTCGAGCGGAAGCGAAGGCTCCGCTCGGCGGTCGTGCACCCGCCCTGTGCGAGCCGCCACCTGGGCACGGACGCGGACCTGGTCGCCCTTGCCCATGAGCTCGCCGAGGAGGTCGTGGTCCCCGTGAGCTCCACGTGCTGCGGCTTCGCCGGCGATCGGGGCATGCTCCATCCAGAGCTGCCAGCCGCCGCCACCGCCGACGCGGCAGCCGAGATCGAGGGCCGCGAGTTCGAGGCCGCGCTCTGCTCGAATCGGACCTGCGAGATCGGGCTCCAGCAGGGCACCGGCAAGGCGTACGAGTCGTTCGCCTTCGCGCTCGAGGAGCTCACGCGGCCGTAGGATCGGTTCGGGCTCTCGCTACCCTGCGCGGCTCATGCCGACCGAGAGAAACTCGATCACCCCCGAGGGCAAGGCGAAGGCGGAGGCCGAGCTCAGGCACCTGCGCGAGGTGCGCCGAGCGGAGATCGTGCAGTCGATCAAGACGGCGCGCGAGTTCGGCGACCTCAAGGAGAACGCCGAGTACCACGCGGCGCGCGAGGCGCAGAGCATGAACGAGGCGCGGATCCGCCTCCTCGAACACCACCTCGCGAGCGCCGTGGTCGAGGAGGGCGCGGGCGGCAACGGCGCGATCGCTGTGGGCACGCGCGTGAGCTACCGCGACATGGCCAGCGAAGAGACCAAGGCGGTCACGCTCGTCCACCCGCTCGAGGCGTCGGTCGCCGAGGGCAAGGTCTCGGTCGAGAGCCCGATCGGACGGGCGCTCCTCGGCGGCGGGCCGGGACAGACCGTGGAGCTCGAGACCCCGCGCGGAATGAAGCGGCTTGAGGTCCTCGAGGTCGGCTGACGCCGGTGGCGCGCACGCAGGCGGACAAGGGGGCCGAGTTCAAGGCCCTCCACGAGGGTGAGCCGTTCATCCTCGCGAACGCCTGGGATGCGGGATCGGCCAAGGTCCTGGCAGGCCTGGGGTTCAAGGCCCTCGCGACGACCAGCGCCGGCTTCGCCTTCACCCTCGGCCGCGCCGACGGCGCGGTGACCCTGGACGAGGTGGTCGAGCACGTGGCGGCGCTCGACGACGCGACCGAGCTACCGCTCTCGGTCGACCTGGAGAACGGATACGGGCCGGAGCCCGAGGACGCGGCGACAGCGATCGGCCGCGTCGCCGAGGCGGGCGCGGTCGGCGGGTCGATCGAGGACTACGACCCCGACGGCCACATCTACGACCTCGAGCACGCGACGGAGCGGATCGCGGCCGCCGTCGAGACGGCGCGAGCGCTCGATTTCCAGTTCACGCTCACCGCCCGCGCCGAGAACCACTTCCGCGGCAACCCGGATCTCGACGACACGGTCGCGCGGCTGCAGGCATACGAGCGCGCGGGCGCCGACGTCGTCTACGCGCCGGGCCTTCGCGAGGCTGACCAGATCAGGGGGGTTGCGGCGGCGACCTCGAGGCCGGTCAACGTACTCGCAACCCCGGGCCTCTCGATGACCGAGATCGTCGAGGCGGGCGGGCAGCGGGTAAGCCTCGGCAGCTGGCTCGGCTTCGTCGGGGTCGGCGCCATCGTCGAGGCGGCCGAGCGGATGCGCGACGCGGGCGACTTCTCCGTGCTGCGCGGCGCGCGCTCGCCAGCTGAGTGGCTAACCGGATAGCGGCTTTCCGAGATTCGACCCCGGCCTTTGGGCTGCGTTAGCGCGGGGTCGAGCCGGCGTCGCGAAGCCCGCCGAAGTGACACACTCGGCGCGATGCGTCAGCTGACGAGCGTCGACGCACAGTTCCTCGCCTTGGAGAGCGCGCGGCAGAGCGGCCACGTCGGCGCGCTCGCGGTCCTCGACCCCTCGACCGCGCCGAGCGGACGGCTGGAGCTCGTCGACCTGCAGAGCCTCATGGCCGAGCGGCTGCCGCTCCTGCCGCCGCTGCGCTGGAACCTGGTGGAGGTGCCGCTGGGACTCGACTATCCGTACTGGTGCGACGACTCGGACTTCGACCTCGACTTTCACGTCCGCGAGCTGGCGCTGCCCCAGCCGCCGACGAAGGAGAAGCTCGCCGAGCAGGTCGCCCGGATCGTGGCCCGACCGCTCGACCGCGCCCGGCCGCTGTGGGAGCTCTACCTGATCCACGGGCTCGAGAACGGCTGCGTCGGGATGCTCACCAAGATCCATCACTCCGTCATCGACGGCCTCTCGGGCGCCGAGATCATGGCCGTCCTCTTCGACCTCGAGCCGGAGGGCCGCGAGCTGCCGGAGCCGGTGCCGTCGTTCGCGGAGGGTCGGCCCGGCGAGGTTGGAATGCTGATGCGCGGGCTCGCCGGCCTGCCGCGCTACCCAGCGAGGATGCTGCGCTCGCTGCCGAGCGCGCTCCCGAACCTCGACGAGACCGCTTTCGGCACGATCCCGGGGACGGGCACGATCGCGAAGGCCTCCGATCGGCTGCTGCGCACGGTGCGCGGCGCGCGCGACGGCCAGGAGCTCGAGCGCAGCAACCTGACGCCGCCTCGGACCTCGTTCAACGGCCGGATCTCCGCGCACCGGCGCTTCGTCTTCGGCAGGCTCGACCTCGACGAGGTGAAGGCGGTCAAGAACGAGTACGCGTTCACCGTCAACGACGTCGTCGTCTCGATCTGCGCCGGCGCCGTTCGCCGCTGGCTGGTCGAGCACGACGAGCTGCCGCCCGTGCCGCTCGTCGCCCAGATCCCCGTCTCGGTGAGGACCGAGCAGCAGGCCGGCACCTACGGCAACCGGATCATGCTGATGAGCGCGCCGCTGTTTACGAACGTCGAGGATCCGGCGGAGCGGCTCCGCCAGACGCACGATGCGCTCGACGTGATGAAGAAGCGCCACCGTGCGATGCCGGCCGAGCTCCTCCAGGACGCGAACCACTTCATCCCGCCGGCCGTCTTCGCCCGCGCGGCGCGCGCCACCTTCACGCTCGCCTCGAGCCGGCGCGGGCGCCCGAACTGGAACCTCGTGATCTCGAACGTCCCCGGCCCGCAGATCCCCCTCTACTGCGCCGGCGCGCAGCTCGTCGCCAACCACCCGGTCTCGGTGATCACGGACGGCATGGGCCTCAACATCACGGTGATGAGCTACCGCGGGAAGATGGACTTCGGCATCGTCACCGACCGCGACCAGATGCCGGATGCCTGGCGGTTGATCGACTGGCTCGCTGACTCCCTCGCCGATCTGCGGACGAGCTGAGCGCGCCCGCGGGTTGACGCCGGGCCCTCGGAGACGGAGGATCGGCTGACCGAAACGCCGAGGAGGAGAAGAGAGATGCGTCTTGCGGATGCGAAGGTCGAGCCCGCGGTCGCGGTCACGGACATGGACCGCGCGCGGGAGTTCTATGAGGGCAAGCTGGGGCTCTCGGACGGCACGGACGAGCCGGACGGAGGTCGCACCTATCCGTGCGGGAGCCGGTCGGGGCTGCACATATTCCCGTCGCCGAATGCCGGCGGCTCCGAGACCACGGTGGCCGGCTGGGCGGTGGACGACGTCGAGGCGACGGTCGAGGAGCTCACCGGTAACGGCGTCAGCTTCGAGCGCTACGACGAGGACCCGCTGAGGACCGACGAGCGCGGGATCGCTCGGCTTCCCGACGGGAGCGCCGCCTGGTTCAAGGACCCGGACGGAAACCTCCTCGGGATCTTCCAGCAGCGCTAGCTCGTCGCGTCCTCGCGGGGTTGCCGCGCTCGCGCTCCGGGTACAGCCGTGACGGCGAGCGAAAGGAATCTCATATGAGCACGTTGGCGATTGTCCTAATCATCATCGGGGTGCTGATCCTCATCGCCCTGATCGTCGCCGCGCTTCGAAAGCGGCGCGAGCGGAAGCTCGAGGACCGACGGCAGGTGGCGAGCGCCCACCGGGACGAGGCGTCCGAGCGCCGGCTGACGGCGGAGAAGGAGGCGGCGACCGCGCAGGAGCAGGCGGCGCGGGCGCGGCGCCAGGCCGCCGAGGCCGAGGAGCGTTCGCGGGTTGCCGAGCGTGAGCGCTCGACCGCGACCGAGCACGAGGAGCACGCCCAGCGCATCGATCCGGACGCCCCAAGCGGGAGCGAGAGGAGCTAGGGGCGCCAGCGCGGCCGGCGCTCAGGCGAGCGACGCAAGCCCGATCGCCACTTGAACAGGCAGCTCGGCCGGCGTCTCGCCTGAGTCGATCACCTCGGTCGCGCTGGCAAGCCACTCGCCGCGTTCCTCCTCCGGCATCGCGGCGACGAAGCTGATCGACGCGACGTGGTCGATGACGGTCGCGGGGTCGGCCGCGCGTGAGGTGGTCACGCGGACCTCGCGCGGGTCTGTCCAGCCGCCCGCCTCGCGCAGCGACTCCTGCCAGCGAGGGCCGTCGAAGTGCGGGTGCTGGGGCCTCCGCGCCTCAATCATCTTCCCGAGCTCGTCCGCCCACGACGCGCCGGTCCAATCGGGCACCGTGAACAGCACTGAGAGGCCACCGGTCGGCCTCAGCACGCGGCGGATCTCGGCGACGGCTCGCGCCTGGTCGAACCAGTGGAAGGCGTCGGCCACGGTCACGGCGTCGACGGATCGATCCTCGAGCGGAATCGCCTCGGCGACTCCGTCTCGCACGCGCTCCAGGCCCACCGCCTGCGCCAGCCGCTCGCGAAGCTCCGGCTGCGGCTCGACCGCGGTGACGTCAAGTCCCGCGGCGACTAGCGCCCGTGTGAGCTTCCCCGTGCCGGCGGCGAGGTCCAGCACCGTTGCGTCGGCCCGGAGCCCGAGCTCCGCGGTCATGGCGCCGACGACGGCGGGGGCGTAGTCGGGGCGACCGCGGTCGTAGGCGTCGGCTACCGAGGCGAACTGCGCGGCGAGCGGATGAAGGCCCACCCCTCAGTCCCGGGCGCCGTACATCTCCGCGACCATGAACGCGAGGTCGAGAGCCTGCCGGCGATTGAGCCGCGGATCGCAGGCCGTCTCGTAGCGCTGGTGCAGATCGCCCTCGAACACCTCGTGACCGCCGCCGATGCACTCCGTGACGTCGTCACCGGTGAACTCGACGTGGATGCCGCCCGGATGCGTGCCGAGCGCCCGATGGACCTCGAAGAACCCCGCCGCCTCCTCGAGGATGTGGTCGAGCCGACGGGTCTTGTGCCCGCTCGGGGCCTCGAACGTGTTCCCGTGCATCGGGTCGCAGATCCACGCGACGGGCGTCCCGCGGGCGGTGACCGTCTCGACCAGCGGCGGAAGGACGTCGCGAACCCTGTCGGCGCCCATCCGGGTGATGAACGTGAGCCGGCCGGGCTCGTCGTCGGGACTCAGCCGCTCGATCAGTGCGAGCACCTCCTCCGCGGACGCCGCTGGGCCGAGCTTCACCGCGATCGGGTTGCGGATCCGGCTGCAGAACTCGACATGGGCCCCGTCGAGGTCGCGGGTGCGCTCGCCGATCCAGACCAGGTGCGCCGAGACGTCGTAGGGCAGGCCGGTGCGGCTGTCTGTGCGGGTGAGCGCCCGCTCGTAGTCGAGCAGGAGCGCCTCGTGGCTCGAATAGAACTCGACCCCATGCAGCTCCTCGGGATCTACACCGCAGGCCTCCATGAACGCCAGCGCCCGGTCGATCTCGCCGGCGAGCCGCTCGTAGCGCTGCCCGACCGGGCTCTGCGCGACGAAGTCGCGGTTCCATGCGTGCGCCTGGTGGAGATCGGCGTATCCGCCGCTCGCAAAGGCCCGGCAAAGGTTCAGGGTCACGGCGGCGCAGTGGTATGCGCGCAGCATCCGCGCCGGGTCGGGCACGCGCGCCTCGGGCGTGAACTGCACACCATTCACGGCGTCGCCGCGGTAGGCCGGGAGCTCGCGCCCGTCCCGTGATTCGGTCGGATTCGACCGCGGCTTCGCGAACTGCCCCGCGATCCGGCCGATCTTCACCACGGGCACGCTGGCCGCGTACGTGAGCACGAGCGCCATCTGCAGCAGCGTCTCGAGCTTGCCGCGCACGGCATCCGGGGTCGAGCCGTCGAACAGCTCGGCGCAGTCGCCTCCCTGCAGCACGAATGCGTCGCCGCGCGCCACAGCCGCAAGGCGCTCCTTGAGCTGGTCGCACTCGCCCGCGAATACCAGGGGCGGTTGCGTGGAGAGCTCCGCGGTCACCGCGTCGACGCGCGCCGGATCCGGCCACTCGGGCTGCTGGGCCGCCGGTCGCGTGCGCCATCCGTCGGGGTCGCGCTGGTCGATCGAGGTTGTGCTCACGCGCTCAAGGCTACGGCCCGCGTGCCACTCGCGCTACCGTCGCCGGGCCTCGATGCAAGCTCGCTTCGCACTGATCGGACTGGTCTTCCTGGCGCCCCTCGTGGGCCTGATCTCGCGTGCCGAGCCCGCGGCGGCTGCGCCAGCGGGGCTGTACGAGGGGCACGTCGTGAGCAGTTCTCCCCCGGATCCCGACGCGGCGATCCCGCTGGACCCGGCTCGCCTAGCCGACCGCCTTCGTAAGACGCGGGAATCCCTTCAAGGCGCGATCGACCGCTGGCGAGCCGAGGGGGATCCTCGCGACGGGACCCCGCGCGAGGTGACGCTCTACGCGCTCCACGAACAGCGCATCTACGTCCTGCTGACCTCGCGGCGCCACCAGGCGCGGAACGTGCTGGACCGGCTTCAGGGCTCGGTCGCCGCCGAAGCGCGCGACATCCTCGCCGCCAGGCGCGCGCTCGCCGCGCTCGCCTCGCCGGCGCCGCGACGGCGATTCCGGACGGGACCCGCGAAACCCGCCGGTGTCCTGCTCCGCTACTACCGCAAGGCCGAGCGGCGCTTCGGTGTCTCCTGGAAGGTGCTCGCAGCGGTCAACTTCGTCGAGTCGGCGTTCGGCAGGATGCGCAACAAGAGCTCGGCCGGCGCGCAGGGGCCGATGCAGTTCATCCCCTCGACCTGGGACGCCTACGGGATGGGCGGCGACATCCAGGACCCGCACGACGCGATCATGGGGGCCGCGAACTACCTCCACGCCTCCGGGGCGCCCGAGAACAACCGGCGGGCGCTCTATGCCTACAACCCATCGCGGGCCTACGTGAACGCCGTGCTGAGCTACGCGAGGCGAATGCGCCGCGATCGCCACCGGTACTTCGCGTTCCACAGCTGGCAGGTGTTCGTCCACACGCCCTCGGGCATCGTCCGGATCACGGGCCCGGGGCTGGACCGCTGAGCCGCGAGTCGCGCATCGCTCGATATGGTCGGCAGCTGAGTGCAACCCAGCAGAGCCGTGCCGAACATAAGCTCGCACCGTCCCGCCGAGACGCGCGACTTCTTCGTGAACCTGCTCGGCTTTGAGGTGGCGATGGACATCGGCTGGATCGCGACCGTGGCATCGCCGACCAACCCATCGGCTCAGGTGAACATCATCGGCAGCGACGACCCGTCGGCGCCTGGGATCTCGGTGGAGGTGGCCGACGTCGACGCCGTCCACGCCAAGGCCGTCGACCAGGGCTTGGCGATCGCCTACCCGCTCAGCGACGAGGAGTGGGGAGTGCGGCGCTTCATGCTTCGCGAGCCGAGCGGCACGCTCGTCAACGTCCTCTCCCATCGCTCGAGCTGAGCAGCCGGCGGATGCCTCGATTTCTGCATGCACCCTGAACAGTGACCGATAGGAGAGACCTTGCCCGAGGACCTGTTTAGACCGCAGCTCGGCGAGCCGCACCATTACGCCTACGTCGTCGAGGACATCGAGGCGACCGTGAAGCGCCTGGTCGACCAACTCGGCGGCGGGCCGTTCTTCCTGATCAAAAGCGTGCCGCTGGAAAACGTCCTCTCGCGCGGTGAGCCGGCGGAGTTCGTTCACAACTCCGCCTTTGGCAGCTGCGGCGGCGTGGCGATCGAGCTGATCGAGACCGTCAGCCTGGCGCCCGAGCGCGTCGAGAAGGCCTTCTCTGCGCCCTGGCCGCGAGTCCAGCACGTCGGCTACGTGGTGCCGCCAACGGAGGTAGGCGATTTGCGAAGCTCGCTCGAGGAGCGAGGTATGGCGCGGTACCTGAGTTCGCAGCTTGGCGGGGTCGAAACCACTCTCCACGACGCCTCCGCCGCCCTGGGCCACGACATCGAGATCCATGTCGAGAACGAGGGTCTGCGCGAGTTCTTCGGGATGGTGAAGGACGGCGCCGAGCGGTGGAATGGCTCGGAACCGCTGCGCCCGGTCCAGAGCTGATCGCCGGCTTTCAAACCCAAGCAGCGCCCCGACCAGGATTCGAACCTGGGGCCTACTCCTTAGGAGGGAGTTTCGGATTGGGGATTCCGATGAATCGTGCCTAATTCTGCCTGCAAAGCGTGCTCAACTTGGGCCCGGCGTTCTTCAGACTCTGCTCGCGTTAGGCACGCCGATGTTCGGGGGACGTTCGGAGATTCGGCAGGTCGGCTTGATGTCGTCCGCGGAAGATCGCGTGATCCACAAGGCCGTCGACGAGCTCGTTGCTACCGATCGCGGTCACTTCTCGGATCGAATGACATCGGAGGCGAGCGATGCGTAGCTGCGTCATCTGCGGGGCCCCGCTCGAGGGCCGGAAGTCGATCGCCAGGCACTGCGGGCCGCCTTGTCGGGCTGAGGCGAGCCGTCTCCGCAGACTCTTAAACGGAAAGCAAGTCGGGCCTTATCGGTCCATTAACGAGCGCCTGGCGGCAAGCCGGCGCATACCACGAAGGAGCAACCCAAAATGAGTGAAGTTCAACCACCTGCTGGCGACGCCGAGAGTCCATTCGCCGAGCTGCGCGAAAAGATCGAACACGGCCTTCGCGATGAGAATGAGAAGAAGCGCAAGCGCCGACTCGCGGAGCTTGAGACGATTCTCGGGCCTCGCTGCCCCGAAGACGGATTCGACGACATTCGGTACTTCGACAGCGACGACGAGGTTCGGAGCCATGCATCTCTTGCT
>DATHAL010000035.1:0-3039 GCA_035296705.1 Solirubrobacterales bacterium | reverse complement strand
GACGGTCACCGTCGTAACCGTGGTGCCTTCGATCTCTGCGATCGCCGTGATCTCCGAGGCCAGCGCCACTGCCGCCAGGGACATGACGCCCAGGGCAAGGGCGAAGGCGAGCATTACGCGACGCTTGCCATGAATAAGGTGCTTCATTGTCCACTTCCTCTGCTGTCGGCTTACTGCGGAGAGCGCCCGGCTCAGGGGCGCGATCACCCAACGTATGTAGTAATCGCGGCTCGTCAAGGACGAAACGGCCAATCAGCGGCCATGCCGCGCACCTTTACGGCCGACCCGCTGCGCGGCTGCGGGTTTCCCGCGCTAATCGAGAACGAATTGAATCGTTCGAGTTGCGGATCGCCTACGACAAGGCCGGGCACCGCGTCGAGTTGACGGCAACCGTGTCAGAAGCCGTCGCGGATGCCTTCGAGAACGCGAAAGCCCTCCAAGCGGAGGGCTTCGGCGTCGTAGTGAGAGACATAGCGGGGGCGGGATTTGAACCCGCGACCTCCGGGTTATGAGCCCGGCGAGCTACCTGACTGCTCCACCCCGCGGCGGACCGACGAGTTTAGCGCCGAGCCCTGGATTCGGCAGGCCGCGTGCGGTGTATCGTCGGCCGGTGGCGGCAATAGACGGCTCGCGAACACGGGCGCGGAACGTGCGCATCCTCGCCGCCGGCGGGACGATCTCGATGACTGGGGACGTCGGCGCGAAGCCGGAGCTCGACGCGCGGGCGCTCCTCGAGACGATCCCCAGCCTCGCGGACTACGAGGGGCTCGAGGCGCACACGATCTCGAACCTCCCGAGCGTTCACCTGTCGCTCGCCGACCAGCTCGAGATCTGCCGGCAGGCGCGCGACGCCGCGCGGCGCGGCCTCGGCGTTGTCGTCACCCACGGGACCGACACGCTCGAGGAGACGGCGATGCTCTGCGACGTCCTCCACGATGCCGAGGCGCCGATCGTGTTCACCGGCGCGATCCGGCCGGCCTCCGCGCCGGGCGCCGACGGGCCGGCGAACTGTGTCGACGCGGTCAGCGTCGCCGCGAGCGAGGCCGCCGCCGGGATGGGCGTCCTCGTCTGCTTCGGCGGCGAGATCCATCACGCACGCGGGGTGCGCAAGACCGACACGACCTCGCTCGTCGCCTTCTCCTCGCCCCAGACCGGGCCGCTCGGCAGGGTGACCGAAGCGCACCCGACGATCTGGTCCCGGATCCCGCGCAACCCGCCGCTCGACCCGCCGCACCTCGACTGCCACGTGCTGGTCGTCCCGACGCATGCCGGCGACGACGGCACCCTCGCCCGCGCCGCGCTCGACACCGACCCCGAGGGTGCCGTGATCGGCACGCTCGGCGCCGGACACCTCGCCCCCGCGGTGCTCGAACTCTGGGGCGAGGCCGCCGACCGGATCCCGGTCGTCGCCTACTGCCGTTCGGAGCGCGGTGTCATCCTCAGCGCTACGTACGGCTATCCCGGATCCGAGATCGACCTGCGCGAGACGGGGATCATCCCGGCGGGCTTCCTCTCGCCGCAGGCGGCACGGATGAAGCTCCTCGCCTGCCTCGCCTCCGGGCTCGCGACCGAGGAGATCCGCTGGGCCTTTCGCCAGGACGACGCATGACCATCGATGGAGCACGAGGCCGCGCCGTTGTCATCACCGGTTGCTCGACCGGGATCGGCCGCGCGTGCGCGGTGGCCCTGGACCGGGCTGGCTTCGGGTGTTCGCCGGCGTGCGGCGCGACGCCGACGGCGAGGCGCTGCGATCGGAGACCTCGGACCGACTCGAGCCGCTGATCATCGACGTCACCGATGGCGAGACGATCGCCGCCGCGGCCGAGCGCGTGCGTGAGGCGACGGGCGGCAGGCTCGCGGGCCTCATCAACAACGCCGGGATCACCGTGGGGGGTCCGGTCGAGGCGATCCCGCTCGAGGACTTCCGGCGCCAGCTCGAGGTTAACGTCACCGGGCAGGTCGCGGTCACGCAGGCCTTCTTGGGGATGATCCGCGCCGCCCGCGGCCGCATCGTCTTCATCTCCTCGATCGGTGGCCGAGGCGGCCTCCAGTTCCTATCGCCGTACAACGCGTCGAAGGCGGCCCTGGCGGCCATCGGCGACTCGCTTCGGCAGGAGATGAAGCCGTTCGGCGTCGACGTTTCGATCGTCGAGCCCGGCTCGATCGCGACCGAGATCTGGGCGAAGGGGGACGACCAGGCGCAGCGGCTCAGCGACGCGCTCGACCCGGGCGTCCTCGCCCTCTACGGCGAGCGGATCGACCGGATGCGCGCGCTGGCGGCGAAGACCGGCGCCGCTGGCCTGCCGGCCGAGGCGGTCGCCGAGGTGGTCCAGCACGCGCTCACCGCGCCGCGGCCGCGGGCTCGATACGTCGTCGGTCGCGACGCGAAGGTCCAGGCGGTCGCGCGGCGGGTGCTCCCCCACCGCGCGCTGGACCGCCTGGTCGAGCGCGAGATCGATCGCGCCTCCTAGCCGAAGTCCCCGCGGAGCTCAGTCAGGCGCAGGTTGTTGCCGGACGGATCGCGAAACGCCGAGTCGATCCCGTACGGGACCTCCTGCGGCTCCTGCGTGAACTCGAGCCCGCGGCCCTTGAGCTCTTCGACCGACGCCTTGACGTCGTCGGTCGTGAGGAACACGGTGCCGGCGAAGCCCTTGCTCATCAGGTCCTCGACCTGACCCGCGGTCGCGTCGTCCATCACCGGTGCTCCGGGGATCGCCATCAGGACGATCGCGACGTCCTCCTGGCCTGGCGGCGAGACGGTGAGCCAGCGAAAGTCCCCGAATTCCGGCACCGTGACATCGCTTCGCACCTCCATGCCGAGCTTCTCCGTGTAGAAGGCGAGCGCCTCGTCCTGGTCGTGGACCCAGAGTTGCGCGGTTGAGATCTTCATCGTTTCTCCTTCGAGATCGTCGTATCGAACGTCGGCCACGCTAGCCCCGTCCGGAGCCCCGGTCTTCTCCAAACGTGCTGTGTTTGGGCCGCCCGTAGATCCGCTGCACGCAGAGCGGCACCATCGCCCGTTCGGTCGCCGGCGGGAAC
>DATHAL010000034.1:0-41362 GCA_035296705.1 Solirubrobacterales bacterium | reverse complement strand
GATCGTGAACTTCCCGGGCAGCCCGAGATCGATCGACCAGGCCGGCGCGGCGGTCGTCGAGGCGCTCCCGCATGGGCTCGCACTGCTCTCCGGAGAGGCGCCCGCACATCGCTGAGTAGACGCCGCCCCGGTGATCGTCTCGATCGCGATCCCGGAGCCGCCCGAGCCGGCGGGCGACTAGCCGGGGGTGTCCGAGAACGGCAGTTCGGTGAACCGCGAGTGCGCCACCTCGATCAGGTAGACGACCCCGGCGCGACACGGGAAGTCCTCGCCGGTGTACTTGCGCGCCATGCCGTCGATGATCTCGAGGGCCTGCGCGCCCTCGACCGTCTCGACCACCTCGCCGCGGAGCTGGCCCGTCCGGTACGGATTGGCGCGATCGACGATCGTCATCGCCACCCGCGGATCCGCGGCGATGTTGCGTGCCTTCAACGACTGCGGCTGGGTGAAGAAGCACGGCCGTCCGCGCTCGAAGGTCCACCACACGGTGGTCGCATGCGGGGCTCCGTCGCGCGTCAAGGTCGCGAGGCTGACGAAGTTCGCACCCTCGAGCAGCGCGCGGGCTTCGGGGTGAAGCTCGGCCACGCCGCGAGTCTTGCAAAGCGCCCCGCTCTGCTATCAACGAAGCCGATGCGCACCGGTCGCTACTCGTTCGCCTACGTCACCTACGACCCGCCCAGCGATGTTCTCTACGGGCGGATGACGACCGCGCCGGAGGCGTCTCGGGAGCGAACCGCGGAGGGCGATACCTGGACGTTCGACGAGGGGGGACGACCGGTCGGGATCATCGTCATGGAGCCGCGCGAGCGGCTCGAGCGCGACGGCGCCGTCTACGTGACTCTGCCCTCGGGCGAGCGCGAGCGCCTCCAGGGCGTCGAGGCCGCGATGAGAAGCCCTACGTCGCTCCCTTGAGACAGGTCAGAAACGAACCGAACGTGAACGTCGGCCGCTCTGCGAGCGCCGCGTCGTCGAGCCCGACCAGGACCTCGTAGACGCGCGGGCTCTTGACCCAGCTCCCCTGCACGTAGAGGTCGGTATCGCTCGGGACGATGCCCCCGTCGATCACCTTCTTGCAGCCCTTCAGCTTGATGCTGATGTACGGGCCGAGTCCGCCGGCACTCGTGTCCGCGGTGCTGATCGGATCGGAGGTCGCGCTCTTCAAATAGACGATCTTCGGCCTCGAGTTCGACTTGGCCCGCCGCGCGAGCGCGGGCCGCCTCTCGCTCAGATCGACGGTGACCGTCGCGTAGTTGGGACGGGCCGTGGGCTCCGCGCCGCCGTCCATGACGTTTGCGGCCGCCGCCGTGGTCCCGCCGATCGCCGCAAGCGCAGCGACGCCCGCGATCCACTTCCTGCGCATCAGAAATACCTCCAGTCGGAGTTCGCGATCCCTGGCGGCGCAGTCTATGAACGGGACCGCGGCGGCTCACGAATACGCTCGTCTGGACGTTTCACCTTCGGAGTGTCCGCGATCGCTGCAAGGCCACCGTTCCAGCGCTTCCTCGACGAGCACCGCGCCCCGGTGCTGGGGTTCCTGCGCGCGATGGTCGGGCCCAACGACGCCGAGGACTGCTTTCAGGAGACGTTCATCGCCGCGCTTCGGGCCTACGAGGAGATGGACGGGCGCCACCCGCGCGCCTGGGTGATGACGATCGCTCGCCGCAAGGCGATCGATCACCATCGCGCCCGCGCCCGGCGGCCGGAGCCGCGCGACGAGCTCCCGGAGCACCCCGCGCCGCCGGCGAGCGGCGGGCTCGGGGAACTCGACGGTGAGGTCTGGGCTGCGGTGGCCGCGCTCAGCGACGTGCAACGCAGCGCCATCGCGCTGCGCTACGCCGCCGATCTCTCCTATCGGGAGATCGGGGAGGCGCTTGATTGCAGCGAGGCGGCGGCGCGGCGACGTGTCGCCGACGGCGTCGCGGCGCTGCGGGGGATGATCGATCGAGAGGAGGCGCGATGAGCGCTCAGCACGGAGACATCGGGATCGCGAGGATCAAGGACGTCCTGCGCGGGGACGGCGAGGATCGGGCGGCCGCCGCGGCGGCGCGGGTCGCGGAGCTCGCCGAGCGCGAGCAGCTCCTCGACGTCGCCTACGCGAGCTACGACTCGCCGCTGGGGACGGGTTACGTGGCCGCCACCGAGCGGGGCATCGTCGCCGTCGCGCTTCCGAACCGGGACCCGGACGAGTTCCTCGAGAAGCTGGCGGATGGGATCTCGCCACGTGTGCTCGAGCTCCCGGCTCGGCTCGACCAGGCGCGCCGCGAGCTCGATCAGTACTTCGCGGGCAGTCGCCGCCGGTTCGAGCTGGACCTCGATTGGACGCTGGTGCCGCCCGGCTTCTACGGCCGCGTCCTGCGCGCGACGGCGAAGCTCCCGTTCGGTGCCACCAAGACCTACGCCGAGGTCGCCGGCGAAGCCGGCAACGCGCGCGCCTACCGCGCTGCCGGCACGGCTCTCGGGACGAACCCGATCCCGCTCGTCGTGCCGTGCCACCGCGTTCTCCGATCGGGGGGCGTGCTCGGCAACTACGGCGGCGGCCCCGAGATGAAGCGGTTCCTCCTCGAGCACGAGGGCGTCATCCGCGGGGATTGACCGTCTACCAGCACATCGAGCGCCTCAGACGCCAGGGGGCGCTGGCCGAGACGTACACGCCGAGCGGACAGCCGCCGCGACGCGCGCCCGCGGTCGGCGCCGTGGCACTCGGGCCGGCGGTCGCCCCGCGACAGCGGGCTTCGCCGGCTCCGCGAGCTGGCGGCCTCCGGCGAGGAGGAGGGCAGCGCGTACTCGGACGCGATCGAAAGCGCGATCGCCTCGGCCGACGCGGTCGGGCTCGCCTACGAGCTCGGTCGTCTCGACGCGCTCGAGGAGACTGGGCTCTCGCTCAACCTGGTCGAGTCCGCTCTCCGGCGACTCTCCGTTCTCGAGCCCGTTTCGGCGGACGCCCCGAGTAGTCCATAATCAGGCGAACCACCACCTAGAAGGAGACCCCGCAATGGTCGTAGTCCTGATCGTGATCGGCGTCCTGCTGCTGATCGGCTTGATCTACATCCTGATCCGCAACTCGATGGTCGGCGCGCGCAACCGCGTCGACGAGGCCTGGTCGGGCATCGATGTCCAGCTCAAGCGGCGCCACGACCTCGTCCCGAACCTGGTCGAGACCGTGAAGGGATACGCGCAGCACGAGCGCGAGACGTTTCAGCGAGTGACGGAGGCTCGCGCGGCCGCGATGCAGGCTCAGGGGCCGGCGGAGGCGAGCCAGGCTGAGGGCATGCTGAGCCAGGCGCTCGGTGGGCTGCGCGTCGTCGCCGAGCAGTACCCGGAGCTGCGGGCGACCGAGAACTTCCAGCAGCTCTCGCGCAACCTGAGCGAGCTCGAGGACGAGATCCAGGCCTCGCGCCGGATCTACAACTCCAACGTCCAGGCCTACAACACGCAGATCCAGATCTTCCCGAACTCGGTCGTCGCCAACCAGGGCGGCTTCACCCCGCGCGAGTTCTTCGAGATCGAGGACGCCGCCGAGCGCGAGCCGGTCGCGGTTTCGTTCACGCAGCCGCCTGCCGCGCCCGCGCAGTAGGGCCGTAAACAAAGCAGGAGCGGCCGCGCCGGGGCTGAAAGCCGCGGTGTGATCGTCGATTGCGCGCACTACCGCGACGGCGTCCGTCAGCACGAGGGCAAGCTGGAGCTCGCCGATGCGGCCGCGCGCTGCATGCGCGC
Organism: Solirubrobacterales bacterium; assembly: GCA_035296705.1. Classification (GTDB taxonomy): domain Bacteria; phylum Actinomycetota; class Thermoleophilia; order Solirubrobacterales; family 70-9; genus WHSW01. The sequence goes on along the minus strand of DATHAL010000034.1, from coordinate 37,648 downwards.
GGAGGACGGCTTTGTCTGGCTCGGGCTGCTCGAGCCGACCCGCGCCGAGCTCGAGGAGGTCGGGGCGAAGTTCGGCCTCCCCGACCTGGCGCTCGAGGACGCGACCGAGGCGCACCAGCGGCCGAAGCTCGAGGACTACGAGGACTCCTACTTCGTCGTTTTGCGGCCGGCGCGCTACGACGACGCGCGCGAGATCGTCGAGTTCGGCGAGATCATGCTCTTCCTCTCGAGCGCCTACGTGATCGCGGTCCGCTACGGCAAGGCCGGTGAGCTCGGGGAGGCGCGTTCCCGCCTCGAGGCGAACCCGGACCTGCTGCGCGCGGGCCCCGCGGCGGCGGTGTGGGCGATCCTGGACAAGGTCGTCGACGACTATGCGCCCGTGGTCGCCGGCATCGACGACGACATCACCGAGGTCGAGACCGAGATCTTCTCGAGCCAGGTCGACTCGACCCAGCGCATCTACCTGCTGAAGCGCGAGGTGATCGAGTTCCACAACGCCACGGCGCCGCTGCTCGCACCGCTCGAGTCGCTCGAGCGCGGCGCCTTCCCGAACATGGACGAGCAGCTCCGGCGCTACTTCCGCGACGTCGCCGATCACGCGCGGCGCGTGGACGAGGAGGTGACAGCCCAGCGGGAGCTCCTGACCTCGATCCTCCAGGCGAACGCGGCGCTTCAGAGCGTGCGGCAGAACGAGGTCGTGAGGACGATCTCGGCCTGGGCGGCAATCATCGCGGTGCCCACGTTCCTCGCCTCGATCTGGGGGATGAACTTCACCGATATGCCGGAGCTCGACGAGCCCTGGGGCTACTGGGTGGCGCTCGCGATGATGGCCGTCGCAGTGGCCGTCCTGCACCGGTTCTTCCGGCGCATCCACTGGCTCTGATCCCCATCAGGACGGGGGTTTTCGGCCGCTACGCTGCGGCGTTGTGGGCACGCTGATCGACGTCCTGGCGCCGCTTTTACTGATCGCCGCCGCTGCCGCGTACGGGCGGCGCGTGCGGACGCTCGCCGAGCGCGGCCGGCCGGTCGGCGTCTGGCGGCAGATCTCGTTCGGTGCGGGGATCCTCGTCCTGATCGTCTCCGACGTGCCACCGCTCAGCGGCGTCGCGGAGGAGATCGTCGTCGCCCACATGGTCCAGCACCTCCTGATCGGCGACCTCGCCGGTCTGCTGGTCGCGCTCGGGCTCACGGGCCCGATCCTCCAGCCGCTCCTCGCCCGCCGCCCGTTCGCCTGGCTGCGCGTGCTCGGCCACCCGCTCGTCGCGCTGCCGATCTGGGCGCTCAACCTGTACCTCTGGCACCTCTCGGCGCTCTATCAGGGCGTCCTGGACAGCGCCGTGCTCCACCTCGCGCAGCACGGCTGCTTCTTCGCCTTCGGGCTCGCGATGTGGCTGCCCCTGGTCGGGCCGCTGCCCAAGCCGGCCTGGTTCGGCGACGGCGCCAAGCTGCTCTACATCGTCGTCGTCCGGTTCGGAGAGGCCGTCCTCGCCAACGTCCTCATCTGGTCGGGCTCCGTGCTTTACCCCGACTACGCGCCCGGCGAGGCCGAGTGGGACATCAGTCCGCTCGCCGACCAGGGGGCGGCCGGGAACGTGATGATGATCTGGACCGGGCTCGTCACCCTCGGACTGTTCACCTGGCTCTTCTTCCGCGCGGCCAACCGCAGCGCCGAGAAGCAGGAGCTGATCGAGCTCGCCGAGGCCCACGGGTTCGAACTCGATCCGGCGCGCGCCGCCCGGGCCGTCGCCTCCGGCCAGGGCGAGCGGCTGCGCGAGCGGATCCTTGGGCACAGCCCGTGAGAGAGCACCGCTTCCTCTACCTGCTCGTGTTTGTCGTCGGCACCGCGAGTCTCGGCGCCGAGATTGCCGCGGCGCGGCTGATCGCACCCTTCTTCGGTGCCTCCACGATCGTCTGGGCGAACACGATCGCCGTCGTCCTGGTGGCACTGTCGACTGGCTACTGGCTCGGGGGAAAACTGGCCGATCGCCATCCCGAGGTCCGCTCGCTCAGCCTCGCCGTGCTCGCCGCGGCCGTGCTCATGGCCGCGGTGCCGTTCATCGCCCGCCCGTTCCTAGACGTCTCCGTGGACGCCTTGGACGAGATCGAGGCGGGCGCGTTCGTCGGGTCGCTGTTCGGCGTCCTCGTCCTCGTCGGTGTGCCGATCGTCCTGCTCGGGACCTGCTCGCCGTGGGCGATCCGGATCGCCGTGCCGGACGTCGCGCACTCGGGCCGCATCGCGGGTCGCCTCTACGCGCTCTCGACCGTCGGCTCGCTAGCCGGCACGATGGTGGCGGCGCTCGTTTTGATCCCGTTCGCCGGCACCCAGCGGACGTTCCTCGCCTTCGCCCTGGCGCTCGCGGTGGTCGCGGCGCTCGGGCTCGGGTGGCGGTTCGCTGGGGTCCCGGCGCTGCTCGCGGTCGTGATCGCGCTCCCGGTTGGAACCGTGAAAGCGATCGACGACGGCCGGATCCTCTACGAGGGCGAGTCGCGCTACCAGTACATCCGCGTCACCGAGCAGGACGACGGCGACCGTGTCCTCGAGCTGAACGAGGGGCAGGCGGTCCACTCGATGCTTCCGGCGCGCGGCTATCTGACCGCCGACTACTGGGACAGCTTCCTGGTGCTCCCGTTCGCCGCCTCCGCGGAGCCGCCGAAGCGGATCGCGATCCTCGGGAACGCCGGCGGCACTGTCGCCCGGGAGTACGGCCGCTTCTGGCCGCGGGCGGAGGTCGACGCGGTCGAGCTCGATCCGAAGGTGACGGAGATCGGTTACCGCTACTTCGACATGGGCTCGAACCCCCGGCTGAGGGTCTTCGACGAGGACGCGCGACCCTGGCTACGGAGCTCTCGCGGCGGCTACGACATGATCGTCGTGGACGCGTACCACCAGCCGTACATCCCGTTCTACATGGCCACCAGGGAGTTCTTCGAGCTCGCGCGCGACCGGCTCGCGCCTGGCGGCGTGGTGGTCGTCAATGTCGGGCACCCGGAGGGAAGCGACGACCTCGAGACGGTTCTCGGGCGGACGATGGCGGCGGCATTCCCGACCGTCCGGCGCGATCCGGTCGAGCAGACGAACACGCTGCTGGTCGGCAGCGACGCGCCGGCGGCCGGGGCGCGCCTCGAGGCCGCGGCGGGAACGCGCCTGCACGGCAACCTCGCCGAGCTCGCGCGGTTCGACGCGGCTCGGCTCGCGCCGCGGCTCCCCGGCGGCGAGGTCTACACGGACGATCGCGCGCCGGTCGAGTGGCTGACCGACAAGACGATCCTCGGCTACGCCGCCGGCCGCTGAGCCCTCAACGCTCGCCCCGGTCCACGCTGCGACCGGTCACCCACCGCCACCAGTAGACCGCGAGATCCGCGAAGAAGGCGATGAAGCGGCCCACCGGGCCGGTGACGATCCAAGCGAAGAAGCGCTCGAGCGGGTTCACGCGACCGTCGCCGTCCGGCGCAGGTCGCGCTCCGGCTCGATTCCCCAGCGCCGCCCCGCGCCGAGCAGTGTCTCGTCGGCGGGCCAGCGGTCCGGTGCCTGCGGTCCCTCGTGCTCGGGGTTGGCGCCCTTGAGCGTCATCGATCCGGTGTTGTCGCCGATCTCGCGGATGTCCTCGACCTGCTCCGCGGTCAGCCGCTGCTCGGGAAGCGCCGCGAGCTCGGCCCGCTTGTCCTCGATCGCCCGCACCCCCCGGCCGCGCTCCTGGATCAGCGTCGGGACCGCGCACTCGATGGCGGGGTGTGAGAGGTTCCACTGGCAGGCGAGCTGGAGCGGCGTGAGGCTGGCGGCCGCGGCGATCGGGCGCATGCGCTCGAGCCGCTCACGCCCCGCCTCGACCCAGCCCTCGGGCCGGAAGCCGCGGTGGTCGCGTTCGCCGAACTCGTGTCCAGGCAGGACGTCGTCCCAGAAGAGGCCGCCGTAGTCGACGACCCGAGTGATCACGCGGACGCCCGCCGCATCCGCGGCGCCGAGGCAGAGCTCGCCGGGCCACGGCTCGAGCGGGTTCAGGATGATCATCGCCCAGTCGATCCGTGCGCCGAAACGCTCGAAGCACGCGATCAGGTCGAGGGTGAAGCCGTTCGCCGGCCCGGGCGCGATGCCGACCAGGCGCGTGAGCCCGGCCTCGCGAAGCGCCTCCATCCCGTCCCAGACCGCCTCGGAGCTGAAGCCGATGCGGTCGGGGTTGTGAAGCAACAGGAGGTCGAAGGCCGGGGAGCCGAGGCGCTCGAGGCTTGCCTCGGTCGCCCGTCGAAGGTAGGAGGCGTACTCGCCCGCCCCGCGCAGGCGCGGGTCGGTGAACCGCGGAAACCCCTTCGCGCCCTCGCGCTCTCCCGTGTGGAAGTCGTGTCCGACGGCACCGACGAGGCAGTAGGAGCTGCGCTCGATCCCGTCGAGGGCCTCGCCGAGCAGCGAGTCCGCGGCGCCCTCGCCGTAGACATCGGCCGTGATCACGGTGTCGATCCCGGCCCCCGGGCGCAGGAGCGCCGCGAGCCGATGCTCGGCGATCGGCTCGCCGAAGTGCATGAAGCGCCCGCCGCTCCAGGTGCCGATCGTGGTCCGTCCGGGGTCCATCGGCCCGAACGGTACCGATGGCTAAGGTCTTGTCCCCCCATGGAGACCACCGTCACCGAGCTCCCGGAGTCGCGCGTGAAGATCGACGTCGCGGTCGAAGCGGACGCGCTCGCGAAGCGCATCGACCGGGCGGCGCGATCGATCGCGGGCGAGATGAAGCTGCCGGGCTTTCGCAAGGGCAAGGTCCCGCCGCAGCTCGTGATCCAGCGGGTCGGGCGTGAGGCGGTGGTCGAGCAGGCGCTTCGCGACGCGCTCCCCGAGTGGTACGAGCGCGCGCTGCTCGACAGCGGTGTCCAGGCGGTCGGTGACCCGAAGCTCGACCTTGGCGACCTTCCGGAGGAGGGCGAGCCGCTCGCCTTCTCGATCGAGGTGGGTGTGCGGCCGAAGCCCGAGCTCGGCGAGTACAAGGGGCTCGAGGTCGGCAAGGCCGAGGTCGAGGTGCCCTCCGACGCGCTCGAGGCGGAGCTCGACCGCCTGCGCGAGGGCTTCGCAAGCCTCTCGCCCGTCGATCGCCCCGCCGCGGCGGGGGACGCCGTAGTGATCGACTTCTCGGGCACGATCGGGGGCGAGCCGTTCGAGGGGTCCGAGTCGCGCGACTTCGTGGTCGAGATCGGCGCCGAGGGCCTGCTTCCTGAGTTCGATGCCGCGCTCATGGGCGCCGCGGGCGGCGAGGAGAAGACGGTCGAGGTCACCTTCCCGGACGACTACCGCCCGGAGGAGCTCGCCGGCAAGACCGCCACCTTCGCGGTCAGCGTGAAGGAGGTGCGCGAGAAGAGCCTCCCAGAGCTCGATGACGACTTCGCCTCCGAGGCCTCGGAGTTCGAGACGCTCGAGGAGCTCCGCGAGGCGATCCGCTCGCAGCTCTCGGAGGGACTCGAGCAGCGGTCGGGGGCCGAGTTTCGCGAGGCGGCGGTGGACGCGGTGGCCGCGAACGCGAAGATCGAGATCCCGCACGAGCTCGTCCACGCCCGCGCGCACGAGATGTGGGAGCGGATCGAGCGCCAGCTGACGGCGCGCGGGATCGATCCCCAGGCCTACGCCCAGATGCAGGGCAAGGACCGACATGACCTCATCAACGACGCCGAAGAGGACGCCGAGCGTGCGCTGCGCCGCGAGGCCGTGCTCGCGGCGGTCGCCGACGCCGAGGCGATCGAGCCAACGGACGAGGACCTGATCGAGGCGATTGGACCCGGCGAGGGTAAGAACGCGCCGGAGAAGCTGCTCGCCCGTTTGCGCGAGACGGGCCGTGACGCGCTGCTTCGCGACGACGTCCGGATGCGCAAGGCGGCCGAGGTGATCGCCGAGTCCGCGAAGCCGATCCCCATGGACCGCGCCACGGCGCGCGAGCAGATCTGGACCCCGGAGAAGGGCGAGGGCGAGACGGCGAGGGCCGAGGAGCCCGCCGCGCAGAAGCCCGGCGAGCTCTGGACGCCGGGTAGCTGAGGCCCTGCGCCGCGTCTTGGCGGTTGTCGCCGTGGTCGACCTCGATGCGGCCGTCGCCGGCGGCCTCGCAGGCCGCGGGGACGCGAGGGCGCTTCTATACACTGCTCGGCCGATGAGTCCCCTGGTCCCCATGGTGGTCGAGCAGACGTCGCGCGGCGAGCGCGCCTTCGACATCTACTCGCGCCTGCTCAACGAGCGGATCATCTTCCTCGGCACCCCCGTGACCGAGGACATCGCGAACCTGATCGTGGCCCAGCTGATCCACCTCGAGTCCGAGGACCCGGACAAGGACGTCTCGATCTACATCAACTCGCCCGGCGGCTCGGTGTACGCGGGCCTCGCGATCTACGACACGATGCAGTACATCAAGCCCGACGTGCAGACGATCTGCGTCGGCGTTGCGATGAGCATGGGGGCGCTGCTGCTCGCCGGCGGCGCCAACGGCAAGCGGATGGCGACCCCGAACTCGAAGATCCTCATCCACCAGGTCTCGGCCGGCTTCCAGGGCCAGGCGACCGACATCGAGATCCACGCCAAGGAGATCATCGACGTCCGCCGTCGGCTCGACGAGATCATCGCCAAGCACACCGGGCAGCCGTTCGAGAAGGTCACCAAGGACACCGAGCGCGACTACTTCATGTCGTCGGAGGAGGCCAAGGAGTACTCCATCGTCGACCGCGTGATCGAGCACCACTAGCGGCGCAGCCGCGTCGCGTGGCGACGAGCGTCGCGTGCACGTGGTCCGCGTCGTAGGCGACCTGCGCTTGGGTGAACCGCAGCACGGCGAGGCCGGCCGCGGTGTGTGCCTGATCGCGGACGCGGTCGCGCCCGCTGCGCGGGCGTGCGGTGGTAACGCAGGCCGTCGGTCTCGACCACGAGGCCGAGCTCCGGCCAGAAGAAGTCGACGCGGAAGCCGTTGACCCACTCCTGCGCGAGCGGCGGCGGCAGACCAGCGGCACGCGCGATCGGCAGAAATCGCCGCTCGAGCTCGGACTCGGTGAGCCCGAACGTGCGGCGGTCGAGGAGCCCACGGAGGGCCGGCAGGCCGCCCCGCCCCGGATAACGCTCGAGCGCCAAGCGGAGCGTCTCGGGATCGACGAGATCGCGGCGATCGGCCTGGTTGACTGCTGCCTCGAGCTTCGCCGGGTCGAGGCATGTCGCCAGATCGATCAGCGTGCGGATCGGCGTCGTCACCGGGATTCCGTGTCGCTCGGTGACCTCCTGCGGGCCGAGCTCGGTCGACCTGTGGATGCGGATGCCGGGCCTGGCGACATGGCGCTCCTCCGGCACGGAGACGTCGATCGGGCCGCGGACCGGCGCCACGATCTGCCAGATCGCACCGGCACACATGTGGCTGCCCACCGCGCCAGGGCCGCAGGCGAGCACCGCGGCCATCCAGCGCCCGCGGTGAGTCAGGGCAGGGCGCCCGAGCGCGTAGACGCCGCGCCATACGGGATGGAGGCCAGCGCCCACACCTCGGACCATCGGAGGTTTTTCTGACCCATTGGTCATAGAAGGCTCCGAGCGTGACGCGCTCGCCCCCTGCAACACGGGCGTCGCAAGCAGGGACCATGGCCGCGGGTGCGTAAGTGGGGGGGTCGAGCCGAGGCCGGCGGTGTCGTAACCTGACTACCGCGGCACGGCGAAAGCCCAAAGCCGAAGGGAGACTCCGCCTGTGGCACGCCCGACCGATTCGAACGAGCAGCTTCTCTGCAGCTTCTGCGGGAAATCGCAGCGCCAGGTCAAGAAGCTGATCGCCGGCCCCGGCGTCTACATCTGCGACGAGTGCATCGATCTCTGCAACGAGATCATCGACGAGGAGCTCACGGCACCGGCGACCTTCGAGCTCGAGAGCCTGCCGAAGCCGGCGGAGATCTACCACGTCCTCCAGGAGTACGTCGTCGGCCAGGAGAACGCCAAGCGGGCGCTCTCGGTAGCGGTCTACAACCACTACAAGCGCGTCCAGATGATGCAGAACGGGGCCGACGGCGAGATCGAGCTCCAGAAGTCGAACATCATGCTGCTCGGCCCGACGGGCTGCGGCAAGACGCTCCTCGCCCAGACCCTGGCCCGGATCCTCAACGTCCCGTTCGCGATCGCCGACGCGACCGCGCTCACGGAGGCCGGCTACGTCGGCGAGGACGTGGAGAACATCCTCCTGAAGCTGATCCAGGCGGCCGACTTCGACGTCAAGAAGGCGGAGACCGGGATCATCTACATCGACGAGATCGACAAGATCGCGCGCAAGGCCGACAACCCGTCGATCACCCGCGACGTCTCCGGCGAGGGTGTCCAGCAGGCGCTCCTCAAGATCCTCGAGGGCACCACCGCCTCCGTGCCGCCGCAGGGCGGGCGAAAGCACCCGCACCAGGAGTTCCTGACGATCGACACCACCAACATCCTCTTCGTCTGCGGCGGCTCCTTCGCGCAGCTCGACCACGTCATCGAGCGGCGGATCGGCCGCCATGGGGTCGGGTTCGGCGCGGACGTGACCTCGAAGTCCGACAAGAACACGGGCGAGCTCTTCGAGCAGGTGCTGCCCGAGGACCTGATCGAGTATGGCCTGATCCCGGAGTTCATCGGCCGGCTCCCCGTGATGGCCGCGATCCACCAGCTCAGCCGCGACGACCTGATCACGATCCTGACCGAGCCGCGGAACGCGCTCACCAAGCAGTTCCAGCGCTTCTTCGAGTTCGACGACATCGAGCTCGTATTCCAGGAGGACTCGCTGTCCGCCATCGCCGACAAGGCCCTCGAGCGCGAGACTGGGGCCCGGGGCCTTCGCTCGATCCTCGAGGAGACGCTTCTCGACGTGCAGTTCGAGCTCCCGTCGCGGCGCGACGTCTCGAAGTGCGTGGTCACCCGCGAGACGATCGAGGCCGGCCGCCGCCCGACCCTGGTCACGCAGGCCGCGCCAGACGAGGCCGAGGAGGCCGACGTTCGGGAGGAATCCGCCTAGGACCGCCGCGCAACCGCGGCGGTCCGGGGGTGTTCGGGGGGCGGTGGGCAGCGAGGCCGGGCACGGGCGAGTCCCCTGGACGGCGCTGATCGGCGTCGGGGTCGCCGTCGCGCTCTGGCCGGCGAGCGCAGGGGCCGCGACGTTCGACGTCACTCTCACCGGCGATCCCGTTCCCAACGGCTGCTCGGTGGGCGGCTGCTCGCTGCGCGAGGCGGTGATCGCCGCCAATGCGCGGCCGGGGCCCGACTCGGTCTCGCTCGCGGGCGGCCGCACATACCCGCTCGCGCTCGGCGGCACCGGCGAGGACGCCGGGCTCACCGGGGACCTCGACGTCACCGGACCAGCGACGATCACGAGGCGCGGCCGGGGCCAGGCGACGATCGACGCCGCGCGGATAGACCGCGCGCTCGATCTGCGGGCGCCGACGCGGCTCGAGCGCCTGCGCATCGTGAACGGCCTTGCGCCCGCAGCGGATGAGGGTCGAGGTGCGGCCGTCCGCGCCACCGATGCCCGCCTCGAGCTTCGCGAGAGCGCCATCGCCGACAACGACGGCCCGGCCGACGCGATCGCGCTCCTCGGGACCGGCGGAATGACCGCTCGCGACAGCTCGATCTCGTTCAACGCCGGCAACGGCGTCACCGATTTCGGCGGCGGGGGGTTCCGCGGCGCCCACCTCGTGATCTCGAACAACGTCGGGACCGGCGTCCAGGGCTTCGGCGTCGGCGGCATCGGCCTCTACCACGCGACGATGGACGGCAACCGGCTGGGAGCCGTGCAGGATTTCGACGCCGGCGACATCGCGCTCGTCGACGTCCGCGTGCGCGGCAGCGGCGCGCAGGCGGCGGACGAGCAGGGCGACGGGGCGCTCTTCGTGCGCCGCTCGAGCCTCCGCGACAACGGCGCCACAGCGCTCACGGAGTCGGGAGACGGTGAGCTGAGCGCCTACCGAACGAAGCTGACCAGGTCGGAGGGCGGCGCCGCGACCGAGTCCGGGCCGGGCGGAATCGCGTTCATCAAGTCGCGCGTCGCGTTCAACGACGGGATCGGCCTGAGCGAGTTCGACGACGGGTCCGTCGGCCTCGAGGAGTCGACCCTCGCCAGCAGCAGCGAGGACGGGATCATCGAGCGCGCGGAGGGCGGCGTCGGCCTGACGCTCGCCGAGCTCGTGGGGAGTGACGGCGCCGGCGCAATCGAGAGCGACGATGGTGGCGTGCTCCTGACCCGCTCCCGGATCGCCCGCAACGGCGGGGTGGGTCTCCAAGCCGACGGCGACGTGAGCGGGTTCGCCACCCGCGTCCTCCGGAACCGGAGCGGGATCTCGGTCGGCTCCGGGCACCTGACGCTGGCCCGCAGCACGGTCGGCGGAAGCGACGTGGCCGGAGGAATCAGCGCCCTCGATGCGCTCGTCACGCTGCGCCAGTCGACCGTCGGCAACAACGAGAGCGCCACGCTCGGGGGCGGGATCGCGCTCGAGGCGGCGAGCGAGCTCGACGCCGTGAACTCGACGATCGCCGAGAACCGAAGCGCTGCCGGTGGGGGAGGGGTCTACGTCGGCCCCGGCGCGAGCGCGCACCTGAATGCGGTCACGATCGCTCACAACGGGGTCGCGACCGGAGTGGGTGGCGCCGGGATTCAGTTCGCCGCGGGAGCCACCGGCACGATCGAGAACTCGGTCCTCGCCGCGGATCGCTCGATCGCCCACGGCGGCGACTGTCTCGGCTTCGGCGGCGTCGTCTCTGGCGGCGGCAACCTCGTCGGCAGCGCGAGCGGCTGCGGCCTGGGCGGCGCCGCGGACAGGACGAGCATCAACCCGCGGCTTGGCCCGCTCGAGCCGAACGGCGGGCCGACGGCAACCGTGGCGCTCCTGCGCCGCAGCCCCGCGATCGGCGCGGCGGCCGCCGACGCGCCGCCGCGCGACCAGCGCAACCTGAGCCGCTCGGAGCCCGATGCTGGGGCCTACGAGCGGCTCCGATCGAGTCGGGACTGAGGCCGCCGTCTAGGCCTCGCTGCCACGTCGGTCTGCGGCCCCGACGCCATCGAGGCGAAGGCGAGGAACAGGATCAGGGCCGCGCTGGTCACGAGCCGGCCGGTCCGACCGATCCCCTGATCTTCCCCAGCGCTGGCGGCGCAGCCGCCCGGTTCGCCACCACGCGCTCACTAACATCGCCGGCTCAATGGATGCCGAGCAGCGCCAGCGACTCGAGGCAACGACGCGCTGGGACCCCGCCACGGCGGAGCGCCGGATCTTCGAGGAGTGGTACGAGACGGGCGCGTTTCACCCGCCGGCGGACGGAACGTCGGAGGAGAACTTCTCGATCGCGATCCCGCCGCCGAACGTCACCGGCGAGCTGCACATGGGCCACGCGCTGAACGGCTCCGTTCAGGACGTGCTCATCCGGCTCAACCGGATGCGCGGGCGCAACACCCTGTGGGTCCTCGGCACCGACCACGCGGGCATCGGCGTGCAGGCGAAGGTAGAGCAGATGCTGCGCGAGGAGGGGACGAGCCGCCAAGAGCTCGGCCGCGAGCGCTTCCTCGAGCGGGTCTGGGAGTGGCGCGAGCGCTACGGCGGGACGATCGTCGAGCAGCTCAAGCGGCTCGGCGCGTCCTGCGATTACGACCGGGAGCGGTTCACCCTCGACGAGGGGTACGTGCGCGCCGTCCACCGCGTCTTCGTCGCCCTCTACAGGAAGGGCTACATCTACCGCGACAACTACATCGTCAACTGGGACCCGGGCACCCAGTCGGCGATCTCCGACCTCGAGGTCGAGAACCGCGAGGTGACTGACCGTCTCTACTCGATCGCCTACCCGCTCGAGGACTCCGACGAGGTGCTCACGGTTGCGACCGTCCGCCCGGAGACGATGCTCGCGGACACCGCGATCGCCGTGAATCCGAACGACGAGCGCTACGCGCACCTCGTCGACCAGCACGCGATCCTGCCGCTCGTCGGCCGCCGGCTACCGGTGATCGCCGACGAGCACGTCGACCCGGAGTTCGGGACGGGCGCACTCAAGATCACGCCCGGTCACGACCCCAACGACTTCGAGATCGGGCGAGCGCATCGCCTAGACGAGATCGTCGTGATCGGCGAGGACGGCCGGATGACGGAGGCCGCCGGCGACCGCTTCGTCGGCCTCGCGCCGGTTGAGGCCCGGACCGCCGTGATCGAGGCGCTGCGCGCGGAGGGGTGCCTGCGCGCCGAGGAGGAATACGTGCACTCGGTCCCGTTCTCCCACCGATCCGGCGAGCGGATCGAGCCGTTGATCTCGCTGCAGTGGTTCTGCCGCATGGACGAGCTCGCGGCACCCGCGATCGACGTGGTCGAGCGCGACCGCGTGCGGATCACGCCCGCGCAGCACAAGCGCGTCTACCTCGACTGGATGCGCAACATCCGCCCCTGGTGCGTGTCGCGCCAGCTCTGGTGGGGGCATCGGATCCCGGTCTGGTATGGGCCCGGCGGCGAGGAGGTCGTCGCCGAGACGGAGGCGCTGGCCAGGGAGGAGGCCACGGGGCGAGGCATCGACCCGGATTCGCTGATCCAGGAGGAGGACGTCCTCGACACCTGGTTCAGCTCGGCGCTCTGGCCGTTCGCGACACTCGGCTGGCCGGATGACGCGCCCCTGCTGCGGGCGTTCTATCCGACCGGCGTCCTCGTCACCGCCCGCGACATCCTGTTCCTGTGGGTCGCGCGGATGGTGATGATGGGGCTCGAGTTCCCCCGCGACGTCCCGTTCGACGACGTCTACATCACCTCGATCATCCAGGCTCCCGACGGCCGGCGGATGTCGAAGTCGCTCGGCACCGGGATCGATCCCCTGGACGAGATCGAAGTGCACGGCGCCGACGCGCTTCGCTTCGGGCTGCTCGCGATGTCCTCGACCCAGGATGTCCGCTACTCGCCGGCGAAGGTGCAGCAGGGCCGCGACCTGGCGAACAAGATGTGGAACGCCTCGCGCCTCGTCCTGCTCAGGGTTCCCCACGGGACGCACGCGCAGCCGCGGCCGGCGACGGTCGAGGACCGCTGGATCCTCTCCCGCCTGCAGCGGGCGATCGACGCGGTCACGCGCGGTTACGAGCAGTACGACTTCGCGCACGCAACGCTCGACTTCTACGCGTTCTTCTGGTCCGAGCTCTGCGACTGGTACCTGGAGATCGTCAAGCCGCGCCTCTACGACGGCGACCCGGATGTCGCCGCGAACCTGCTGTATGTACTGCGGGAGGTGCTCGCCCTCGCGCATCCCATGATGCCGTTCGTGACCGAGGAGATCTGGGCTTACCTGCCGGGGACCGAGGAGCCGCTGCTTGTCTCGACCTTCCCTCGAGCCTTGCAGGAGCTGGGCGACGATGAAGCTGAGGCTGAGCTTGAGCGTTGGATCACGTTGACGCAGCGAGTGCGCCGCTGGCGTGACCTCGCCGGCGTCCCCGCGGCGACCGTGCTACCGGCACGGCCCGCAGGCGGCGCGCCGCCGCATGAGCTCGTTGCGCGCCTCGCGCGCCTCTCGTTCGACGCCGCCGATACCCAGCCGCTGACCGCGATCGGCGCCGTGGAGATCCTGGCCTCGGCCGAGATCGACCGGGCCGAGGCGGGCGCGCGGATCGGGGCCGAGCGCGACCGGCTGCGCGGCGAGATCCACCGCGCCGAGCGCAAGCTCGCCAGCGAGGGTTTCGTGGCCAAGGCGCCGCGCGAGGTGGTGGCCTCGGAGCGCGAGAAGCTCGAGCGCTACCGCCGCGAGCTCGACGAGCTGGGATAGCCCTGGCCTGGACGGCGCAAGAGGCCGAGGCCTACCTCGCCTCGCTCGAGCCGCTCGGGATGCGGTTCGGCCTCGAGCGGATCCGCGCCTTGGTCTCGGCTTTGGGAATGCCGCAGCACCGGTTCGCCTCGATCCACGTCGTCGGCACCAACGGCAAGTCGTCGGTCACCGAGATCGCGGCGGCAGTGCTCGAGGCCCACGGGATGAGCGCCGGCGCGTACGTCTCACCGCATGAGGAGCGATGGGCGGAGCGGATCCGGATCCGCGGCGCGGAGATCGACCCGGCGGCGTTCGGCGCCGCCGTCGAGCGGGTCGCCCAGGCGGTCGAGGCGGTGAACCGAAAGCTCGAGCCGGGCGAATCGGTGACGCAGTTCGAGGCCGATACGGCGACCGCGTTCGTCGCCCTGGCCGCCGCGCGAGTGGAGGCCGCGGTCATTGAGGCCGGGCTCGGCGGGCGCCTCGATGCAACGAACGTGCTGCCGTCGACCGTCACCGCGCTGACGTCGATCGGCCTCGAGCACACGCAGTGGCTCGGCGACACGGAGGTGGAGATTGCGGCCGAGAAGCTCGCCGTGCTTCGCGATCACACGATCCTCGTGCTCGGGCCCGTCCCGCCCGAGGTCGAGGCCCTCGCGCGCCGCACCGCGAGCGAGCGGAGCGCGCGGCTGGTGACGGTGCGCGACCTGTCGCCGGCCGTCGAGCTGTCGAATCCCGCACCGTATGTGCGTCGCAATTTCGCGGTCGCCCTGGCGGCGGCCGACGCGCTCCTCGGCGGCCTCGAGGCGGAGCGGGTCCGGGGCGTCGCCGCGGGCCTCGAGCTCCACGGGCGCATGGAGGTGCTCGACGCGAACCCGCCGACGGTTCTCGACGCGGCCCACAACCCGGCCGGCGCCGCGGCGCTTGCCGAGGCGCTGCCGCCGGTCGCCGCCGGCCGCCCGATCATCGGCTGCCTCGCCGTGCTCGCCGACAAGGACGTCGGCGGCATCCTCGCCGCACTCGGGCCCGTGCTGGCCGGCATGGTGGCGACCGAGGTGCCGCCCGAGCGGCTCGCGTCGGCGGGCAGGCCCGGCGCCCGTGCGCTGGCGGCCGAGGAGCTGGCCGCCGCGGCGCGGGCGGCGGGCGTCGGCTGGGTCGAGGCGGCGGCCGCGCCGGCGGGGGCGGTGGCGCGCGCGCGAGAGATGGCGGAGCTGCAGGGCGGGGTGCTGCTCGTCGCCGGGTCGCACTACCTCCTGCGATACGCGTCCTAGCGCCGCTTGAGGCGCTCCCGGAACTCGCGGACGTCGCGCTTCAGCCAGTCGGTGTGGTCGTTGGTCCAACCCTCGCGGTCCTCGAAATGGGGATCGTCGTTTGCCATTGCGTGGCCGATCACCTCGCCGGTTGGGATCGCGTGGCGGCCCTGGAGCCAGCGCACGAGGGCGAGGGCCGCGCGGATCTGCGGCCCGCGATCGAGGATCTGCTGGTCGGCCCAGTGGGCGCCTCGGCCGGTCTCCTGGACCATCTCGATCCCGATCGCGACGTGGTTGAGGCCGATCGCGTGCCGGCAGCGAGTCCGCGGCGGGACGAGCTCGTCGATGGTCCCGTCCTGTTCGATCACGTAGTGGGAGCAGACGCCGGGCAGCTCTCCCATGTTCGGCGCGTTTGAGTCGAAGGTGCTCCAGACGGCGCTGTAGCTGTCGCTCGCCGTGAAGTGAAGGACGATCACCTTCGGGTGGCCGAGCCGCCATTCACGCTCCCCGTAGTGGCGCTTCGAGTAGGCGGCCATCTGCCTGCGGCGCCGATCGCCGTAGTCGACATGGTCGGCGCGGATCTGGGGCCGCTTCGCCGTCGCCGGCGCGGCCCCGGCGCCACCGGCCGGCGACCCCGGGGCGAAGGATGCGCTCGCAAGCGCGGCGCAGGACGCGGTGGCCGCGAGCGCCCAAAACCGGCGAGAGCGTCGCACCGCAGCGGGTTTCCGACTACCTTCTGTCTCCATTGGATCGAAGCGCACGCTCAGAGCTGCTCCACATGATGGGGTTGGTGGCTGCGGTAGTCGCGATCGTGATCCTGGTCTTCTTCGGGCTGGGCTATCTGTTCGGGCGCCTCTTCCTCTGACCGACTTCGAAGCGATCGAGCCGACCCACCCGCACTAGACTGCGCAACCTTCATGCCCGCCGGCACCTTCGGAATAACGAACGACGCCCTCAACCTGGTCGTCAACCTGCTGATCCTCTTCCTGGTCGTTCTGTGGCTTGCGCTGATCGCCTGGACGTATTTCGACGCACGGCGCCGGATCGCGGACCCGGTGCTGATCGCGTGCGCGACCGCCGCGTCGCTCTTCCCGTTCCTGGGCACGATCGTGTACTCGATCCTGCGGCCACCCGAGTTCCTGGCCGACAAGCGCGAACGCGAGCTCGAGGTCCGCGCCTCTGAGCTGCGGGTGCGCCAGCTCGAGGAGGCATCATGCCCGAACTGCGAGCACCCGGTCGAGCGTTCGTTCCTGCGCTGCCCGAACTGCAGGGCCCGGATCAAGGATCCCTGCGAATCGTGCGGCAAGCCGATCGACCCGCGCTGGACGATCTGCCCGTACTGCGAGACGCCCACCCGCCGCGCCGCTCCCGAGCGGCGCGCGCCGGCGCCGAAGCGCCGCGGCAAGGGCTCCGCGCGCGAGGCCCGCGAGCCGAAGCCGTCGCGGACACGCCCGGCGCGGGCCCGGACGGCGGCGCCGGAGGACACGGTGGAGAGCCCTGCGGCGCGACCGTCCGGCGACAGCGAGCCGACGTCGCCCGGTCGCCCGGCGCGACCGCAGCGCGGCACCGCGACGCGGCCCTCGAAGCGCACGTCCGAGTAGTCTGCCCCGCCGATGGCGGAGCCGACCCGGACGCTGATCCTGATCAAGCCCGATGCCTTCGAGCGTGCGCTCACCGGCGAGGTGCTCGCACGCTTCGAGCGCAAGGGGCTTCGGATCGCGGACCTGAAGTTGGTGCGGGCCGGCGAGGACATCGCCAACGAGCACTACGCCGAGCACGCGGAGAAGCCGTTCTTCGGCGAGCTCGTCGCGTTCATCACGCGCGGGCCGCTGGTCGCCGCGGTGCTCGAAGGCCACCACGCGGTGGCTGCGGCGCGCCAGGTGATCGGCGCCACCAATCCGGTCGATGCGGCGATGGGATCGATCCGCGGCGACTATGGACTCGAGGTGACCTTCAACCTCGTCCACGGCTCCGACTCCGATGAATCGGCCGAGCGCGAGATCGGGATCTGGTTCGGCTGAGAGTCGCCTGGTCCTCGCCTCCCGCTCGCCCCGCCGCCGCCGGATCCTGAGCGAGCTCGGCGTCGAATTCGACCTCGTCGCTCCCGAGGTCGAGGAGCTCATCGCCGGGGAGCCGGAGGCGCTCGTGCTCGAGAACGCCCGCCGCAAGGCGCGCGCCGGCCGTGAGCTCGTGGCGGGGGAGGCGACGGTGCTCGGCGTCGACACCGACGTCGTCCTCGAGGGCACGGTGCTCGGCAAGGCCGAGGACGAGCGCGGAGCGCGCGAGCGGCTCGAGGCGCTCTCCGGGCGCACGCACGAGGTCCTCAGCGGCCTCGTCCTGCTGACTGACTCGGTTGCGCACGAAACGCCCGTCGAGCGCGCCGGCGTCTCGGTGACCGAGGTGACGTTCAGGGAGCTCGACGAGACGACGATCGAGCTTTACCTGCGCTCCGGGGAGTGGCGTGATCGCGCCGGCGCCTACGCGATCCAGGGTCTGGGCTCGATCCTGGTTGAGACCTTGCGCGGCGATTTCTCGAACGTCGTCGGGCTTCCGGTGGCGTTGTTGCTGCAACTGGCGCCAAACCTGATGCCCGCTGCCCGGAAACCCTAAGGCGAGTATTTAGCCTTAGCCTTTTGCGACGCCCTCGATCCCGGCTTGAGGCCTCGGATCCAGCCGTTACACTGGCCCGCAGGTCGCGGCCCCTTGCTGGCCGGGGCCGATCTCGCTATGGGCATCTTCAGCAACCTCACCGGCTTCGGTGGCCGCGACATGGCGGTCGACCTCGGAACCGCGAACACGCTCGTCTACGTGCGCGGCCGCGGCATCGTGCTGTCCGAGCCCTCCGTCGTCGCCGTCGATTCGGGCACGGGCGAGGTGCACGCCGTGGGCGTCGACGCGAAGCGGATGATCGGGCGCACGCCCGGCACGATCAAGGCGATCCGTCCCCTTAAGGACGGGGTGATCGCGGACTTCGACATCACGGAGGAGATGCTGCGCCACTTCATCCAGCAGGTGCACCAGAACCGCTTCGCGCACCCGCGGGTCGTCGTGTGCGTTCCCTCCGGGGTGACCGGGGTGGAGAAGCGCGCCGTCGAGGAGGCGTGCCTCTCGGCGGGCGCCAGGCAGGCATATCTGATCGAGGAGCCGATGGCGGCCGCGATCGGCGCCGGCCTTCCGGTCGCCGATCCAACCGGGAGCATGATCCTCGACATCGGCGGCGGCACCAGCGAGGTCGCGGTGATCTCGCTCGGTGGAATCGTCGTCTCGGAATCGATCCGAGTCGGCGGCGACGAGATGGACGACGCGATCATCAACCACTGCAAGCACCAACACAAGCTCCTGATCGGCCAGCAGACGGCGGAGGAGGTGAAGCTCGAAATCGGATCCGCCGCCCCGCTGCCGGAGGAGACGACCACTGAGATCCGTGGTCGCGACCTGGTCACCGGGCTGCCGAAGACGGTGACCCTGAGCTCGAGCGAGATTAGGGCGGCGATCGAGGAGCCGGTGAGCCAGATCGTCGCCGCCGTGAAGGACACCCTCGACCGCACGCCGCCGGAGCTCGCCGGCGACATCATGGATCGCGGGATCACGCTCGCGGGCGGCGGCGCGCTGCTCAAGGGCACCGCGCAGCGCATGCGCGACGAATGCCAGATGCCCTGCCAGACCACCGAGTCGCCGCTCACCTGCGTCGCGGTCGGCTCGGGACGCTCGCTGGAGGAGTTCGAGGTCATCCACCGCATGAACCGCAATTCCCACCGGCGCCGGCTCGGCGCCGCCGCGTGAGGAGATCGGGGCGATGTACCGCAAGCAGGTGCGCCGGCGCCGCGCGATCCTCGTCGTCCTGGTCGTGCTCTCGCTGATCCTGATCTCGAGCCAGTTCTCCGAGGCCGAGAGTGGGCCGCTTCACACCTTCCAGCGTGGAGTCGCGACCGTGCTCGCGCCGGTCGGGGAGGTCGCCGAGCGGGCGCTGAAGCCGGTCCGCGACCTGGTGGACTGGTTCGACGAGACCTTCCAGGCCCGGGGCGAGAACGAGGACCTCAACGCGCAGGTGGCCGAGCTTCGCGCACAGGTCACCGAGCTCCAGCAGGCGGCGGGGGAGAACGAGCAGTTCGAGAAGCTGCTCGAGCTGGATCGCACGGCGCCGCTCGGCGGCTACGAGAAGGTGACGGCGCGGGTGATCGGCCGCTCTCCGACCGTCTGGTTCTCGACCGTGCAGATCGACCACGGCTCGAGCGCCGGGGTCGAGAAGAACGACGCGGTCGTGAGCGGCGAGGGGCTCGTCGGCCGGATCACTGACCTGACGCCGAACACTGCCCAGGTCGAGCTGATCACCGACCACTCAAACGCCGTCTCCGCGCAGGTGATGCCGAATGGCGCGACCGGGATCGTGGAGCCCGAGGTCGGCGACCCCGAGGACCTCCTGCTCGACTACATCTCGAGCGACGAGCCGGTCCAGGAGAACCAGACGCTCGTCACCGCGGGCTGGTCCAACGGCCAAATCTCCTCCGCCTATCCGCCGGGGATCCCGATCGGGCGCGTCAGCTCCACCGATGCCGCCGAGCCGGAGCAGGAGTTCCAGCGTATCCACGTCGAGCCGTTCGTCGACCTGCGCGAGCTCGGCTACGTCCAGGTGCTGACCGGCGGCGAGGATCGTCCGGGGGTGCCCGGATGATCGTCACCAACCGGATCGCGATCCGGATCGCGCTCATCCTGCTCGTCGCGGTGATCCTCCAGACCTCCTTTTTCTCTTACCTCTCGATCCTGGGCGCGACGCCGAACGTGCTGCCGGTGGTGGTCGTCACGCTCGGACTGCTCGGGGGCGCGGTCGTCGGCGCCGTCTGCGGTTTCGCCGCCGGGCTCCTGCTCGACTCAATCCTGCTGCAGACGCTCGGCGTCTCCTCGCTCGTCCTGCTCTCCGTCGGCTACCTCGCCGGGCGCTACCGCGAGGGCGCGCCGATCAAGAGCCGTCTCCTGCCGCCGGCCCTCATCGCGGGATTCACGCTGCTCGCCGCCGCGGGCCTCGCCGCGGTGGAGCTGATGCTGGGCGTGGACGCCGCGGTCAGTCTCCTGGTGGTCCGCGAGATCGTCCTCCAGGCGCTCTTCGCGGGACTTCTGGCCTTCCCGCTCTACCCGCTGATCCGCTTCACCCTCCGCCCGGCGCTCGTCGACTACACGCCGTCGAAGCGCGGTCGTCTGATCAGGCTCGGAGGCAGGCGCCGGCGCCGGGCCGCACACGGGCGCCGCGTCCGCTCGAGCGCGCCGCGACGGGTGCCGCGGCGCGTCGGGAGGGTCGCCTGATGTATCGCCGGGGGGACTGGAACGCTCCCGCGCCAGCGCAGTCGGCGTTCAGGATCGCCGTGCTGGGCGGCGTCGGCGTCGTGCTGTTCACGATTGCCTTCTTTCGGCTCTGGTACCTCCAGGTCCTCTCCGGCGACGACTACAAGGCCGAGGCGCAGAACAACCAGGTGCGCGAGTTCACGATCCAGGCGCCGCGCGGCCAGATCACCGACCGCGGCGGTCAGGTGCTGGTCGACAACCGCACGGCGCTCGAGCTGCAGGTGAAGCGCACCGACCTGCCCGACAGTCCCAAGCGGCGGGCGAAGCTCTTCAGGCACCTGGGGACGATCGCCCACCTGCGCCCGGAGCAGATCCGCCACAAGATGCGGGCTGAGGCGAAGGAATGCGTGGCGTGCCCGGCGACGCTACGGCGTGACGTCTCCTACGACACCGTCTACTACCTGCGCGAGAACCAGGGGCGGTTCCCCGGCGTCTCCGTCGAGCGCGTCTTCGTGCGCCAGTATCCGCAGGGGACGCTCGCCGCACACCTCCTCGGCTACGTCGGCGAGGTGACCGAGAACGAGCTCGACGATCCCGGCTACCAGGGCCTCGAGGCCGGGGACAAGGTCGGCAAGCAGGGTGTCGAATTCACCTACGACAGCCTCCTGCGCGGCACGAACGGCATGACTCGCGTCCAGGTCGACGCCTCCGGCGAGCCGACCGGCCGCCAGCTCTCCGAGACCGAGCCGCGGCCGGGCAACAACCTCGCGCTGTCGATCGACGACGAGGTGCAGCAGGCGGGCGAGGACGCGATCGCCTCGTTCGGCCTTCCGGGCGGATTCGTGGCGATGAACGTGCACAACGGGGAGCTGCTCGGGATCGGCTCGAGCCCCTCCTACGACCCCTCCATCTTCGCCAAGCCGTTGGTGCCACAGTCGACCTACCGGGCGCTGACGTCGGAGGCGAACGGCGCGCCGTTGCTCAATCGCGCCACCCAGGGCCTCTATCCGACCGGCTCGACGTTCAAGCCGATCACGGCCGTCGCGGCGCTGGACTCGGGGACGATCGGTATCGGCACGATCATCAACGACGGCGGCTCGTTCGACCTCGGCGACGGCAACGTCCTCCACAACGCGGGCGGGGCGGCGAATGGGCCGATCGACCTGCGGACCGCGCTCAAGGTCTCCTCCGACGTCTTCTTTTACAACCTCGGCTGGGACATGGACGTCGACTCGGGAGAGGGCGGGCCGCTCCAGGAGTGGGCGGGCAACCTCGGGATCGGTCAGCCGACGGGCCTCGACGTCGGCGGCGAGGGCGCGGGATCGCTCCCGACCCCGGGTGAGGTGAACGAGCACTACAAGGACAACACCGCGCCGGACAGCCCCTGCGGCAAGGAGGTCTGCATCAGCGAGGGCGAGCTCACCGACAAGCCATGGACGATCGGCGACAACGTCAACCTCGCCGTCGGACAGGGCGGCCTCCAGGCCGACCCATTGCAGATGGCGGTCGCCTACGGCGCGATCGGCAACGGCGGCGACATCGTTCGTCCCCACGTCGCGCTTCGGGTCGAGGACCCGCAGGGGCACGTCGTCCAGGAGATCGACCCGGCGCCCCGGCGCCACGTCGACATCGATCCCGCGTGGCGCCAGACGATCCTCGACGGCCTCCACGGCGCCGCGCAGGAGCCTGGCGGAACGTCCTATCCGGTGTTCGGCGGCTACCCCGTCGACGTGGCGGGGAAGACCGGCACCGCGGAGCGGCCGCCGCACGGCGACCAGTCCTGGTACGTCGTCCTCGCCCCGTACCCCGAGCCGAAGTACGTGGTCGCGGTGACGGTCGAGGAGGGTGGCTTCGGCGTGGACTCGGCCGCCCCGGCGGCGCAGCAGATCCTCAACGCGCTCCTCCACGTCGCGCCGGGAAGGATCGAGCAGACGGGATCGACCGCGGGGGCCTACGAGTAATGGAGGCCTACACGCGACCCCGCCCGCGGCCGTTCACCGAGGAGCGCTCCGGCGTGCTCGAGCGCACGGGCGTCAGCCGCCTCGACCCGGTCCTGCTGTTGGCCGGCCTGGCGCTGATCGGGTTCAGCATCTACACGCTCGGCGTTGCGACCCAGCACGACGTGCCCGGCAACCCGTACTTCTACGTCGTCCGGCAGTCGATCTACGCGGTCGTCGGGATCGCGCTCATGTTCGCGGTGGCGAGGATCGACTACTCGCGCTTCCGCGAGCTTCGGGTCGGGATCTACACCGCGATGATCGGGCTGATTGTCCTCGTGCTGATGCTCGGCTCGGCGACGCGCGGGTCGAAGCGCTGGATCGAGCTGCCGTTTTTCACCTTCCAGCCATCGGAGCTCGGCAAGGTGCTACTCGTGATCACGCTGGCCGCGTTCGTGATCGACCGCACCCGGCGCGGATCGGACGGGCGGCGGACGATCAGGATCCTCGCGCTCGGGGCGTTCCCGGCGGCGCTCGTCTTCCTGCAGCCGGACCTCGGCACGGCGCTCGTCTACGGCGTGATCACCCTCTCGGTGCTATACGTCGCCGGCGTCCCGTGGACGCATTTCGCCGCCCTCGGAGGGTTCGCCGCCGCGGCCGTCGCTATCGTCCTTGTCATTGCCCCGGCCATCGGGACGCCGGTACTCGCCGATTACCAGCAGGAGAGGCTGACCGCCTTCCTGCACCCGAGCGACGACCCGGCTGATTCGAGCTACCAGATCAACCAGGCTCTGATCGCCGTAGGCTCTGGGGGCAAGACAGGACGCGGCGATGACGCAACTCAGACCGAAAACGGCTTCCTGCCGGAGCGCCACACAGACTTCATCTTTGCCGTCGTGGGCGAGCGCTTCGGCTTCATTGGAGCCGCGTTCCTACTTTCCCTATACGCCCTGCTCATCTGGAGGGCGCTGCGCACCATGACTCTTTCGAAGAACCTCTACGGGACCATGATCGCGGGTGCGATCACAGCGATGCTGATGTTCCAGGTCTTCGTCAACGTCGGCATGACCCTCGGGATCATGCCCATCACCGGCATTCCGTTGCCGCTGATCAGCTACGGCGGATCGTCCGTGATCGTCACCTTCTTGGCGCTCGGACTGCTGCAGAGCATCCACGTACAGGCGCAGCTCACCTCGAAGCGGGGCACGACTCCGTTTTGAGGTGATCTAACTGAAGAAGAGAATTCTCGTCTCCGTCGACGCCGGTGAGACCCGCGTCGCGGTACTCGAAGGAAAGGGCTCGCCCCGCCAGGGCCAGGGCCGAAATGGCTCGGACGGCTTCCGCGTGGCCGAGCTCTACGTCGAGCGGCGCAACTCGCGCTCCATCGTCGGCAACATCTACAAGGGCGTCGTCGACAACGTGCTGCCCGGCATGGAGGCGGCGTTCGTCGACATCGGCTTGCAGCGAAACGGCTTCCTGCACGTCGACGAGATCGTGCTGCCGGACGGCCAGAAGGTGCCGCGGCGCGGGCACGGGCGCGGGCGGCGGATCGACGAACTGATCAAGCCCAAGCAGGAGGTCCTCGTCCAGGTGGTCAAGGACCCGCTGAAGACGAAGGGCGCGCGGCTCTCGATGCAGCTTTCGATCGCCGGGCGCTACCTCGTGTACATGCCGAGCGGCGCCGGCGTCGGCGCCTCGCGGCGCCTGCCCGATGCCGAGCGCGACCGGCAGCGCAAGCTGCTGCAGAAGATGCACAAAGCGGACGGCGGCGTGATCGTGCGCACCGCCGCGCAGGGGGCCCGGAAGGGCGATTTCGAGCGCGACCTCGACTACCTCCACAAGCTGCACGAGGTCATGCAGCGCCGCGCGAAGGACGTGAAGGCGCCGGCCCTCGTCTTTCAGGAGGCCGACCTCTCGATCCGCGTGCTGCGCGACGTCCTCACGAAGGAGTTCGACGGCGCCGTCATCGACGACGAGAAGCAGCACCATCGCGTGACGAGCTTCTTCCAGCGGACGGCGCCCGAGCTGGTCGAGTTCGTCGAGCTGTACAAGGACTCGCATCCGCTGCTCGAGCGCGAGGGCGCCGCGGGCGCCTTCGACGAGGTGCTCTCCCGGCGCGCGGACCTGGCGTCGGGCGGCTACCTGATGATCGACTACGCCGAGGCGCTGACGGTGATCGATGTGAACACCGGCAGCTTCACCGGTCGTGGCAAGGGACGCCTGGAGGACACGATCACGAGGGTGAACGTCGAGGCGGCCGAGGAGGTGGTGCGCCAGCTTCGCCTCCGCGACATCGGCGGCATCATCGTCATCGACTTCATCGACATGGCGCGCGCGAAGAACCGCGACCAGGTCCTGAAGACGCTCAAGAAGGCACTCGACGCCGACAAGACCAAGTCCTACGTGATGGAGGTCTCGCCGCTCGGACTGGTCGAGATGACTCGCCAGAACGTCACCGACGGCGTGCGCGAGATCCTCACCCAGCGCTGTCCCACCTGCGACGGCGAGGGCGTGGTGCCGTCGGAGGAGACGATGGCGATCGAGGTGATCCGGCGCCTGCGTCAGCTCGCCGCCGACGAGCGCGACCCCGAGGCGTTCCTCATCCGAGTGAACCCGCACGTCGCCGCCGAGCTGGTCGGCGAGGCATCCGGCCTCGTCGAGCTCGAGGACGAGACCGGCAAGCACTTTCACTTCGAGGGCGGCGAGGCGCTGGCGGTCGACACCTACGAGGTCGTCGACCGCGGCACGAAGGGCGAGATCGAGGAGCGCGCGCTGCCCTTCCGGGTCGGCGAGGAGGTGCTCGTGACGATCGAGGAGCCGCACATGTACGACGCGGACGACGCGATCGCCCGGGTCGACTCCTACATCGTCAGCGTCGGCGGCGGCGCACGCCACGTGGGCGAGCGGCGCCTGGTGAGGATCGAGAGCGTGGCGCGCTCGGCCGCGACGGCGTCGTTGCTGGACCAGAACGGCGACAAGGTTGAGCCCGAGGAGGAGAAGCTAGAATCCTCGAGCTCTGGACGGCGCCGGGGCCGCCGCGGCGGCAGGCGCCGTAATCGCGCAAAGGCGGCGAACGATGGCTGATACGTACGCGATAATCGAGAGCGGAGGCAAGCAATACCGCGCCGAGAAGGGCGCGACGCTGCTGGTCGACCGGATCACGGCCGACGAGGGCGCGAAGGTGAACCTGCGCGCGCTCATGTTCCGCGGCGACGGCGACGCCGTTGTCATCTCCGGCGGAGATCTCGAGAAGGTGAAGGTCGAGGCGGTGGTCGCCGGCCACGAGCGCGGCACGAAGATCCGCGTCTTCAAGTACAGGCCGAAGAAGGGCTACCGAAAGCGCGCCGGGCACCGCTCCGAGCTCACGCGGCTCGAGGTGACCGAGGTCAAGATGCTGACCCGCAAGCCCGCCGCGAAGAAGGCCCAGACGACCGACAAGAAGACGGCCGCGAACAAGTCGACCACGGCCAAGAAGCCCGCCGCGAAGAAGCCCGCCACGCGCAAGACCTCAACCGCCAAGAAGGAGAGCTAGAGCAGATGGCTCACAAGAAGGGACTCGGCTCCAGCCGCAACGGCCGCGACTCGAACCCGAAGATGCTCGGGGTCAAGATCTTCGCCGGTCAGCAGGTCGGCGGCGGCGAGATCATCGTCCGCCAGCGCGGCACCCGCTTTCGCCCGGGCGACGGCACCGGCCTCGGCCGCGACCACACGATCTTCGCCACGCGCGCCGGCACGGTGGAGTTCACCGCCGGCCACCGCGGCCGCGTGATCTCGGTCATCGACGAGAGCGCTTCCTAAGCCCTGGCGCATTATTCGTCCCTAGGACGAAGAAGGCGCCATCCCGCTCCGATTAGGCTGCGCGCATGGATGGCGCGGTTCGGCAGGACGAGGCCGAGCTGGTCGCGGCGCTGAGGAATGGCGACGAGGCGGCCTTCGCAGGGCTGGTCCAAGAGCTCAACCCGGCGTTGATGCGCCTCGCGCTCGCGCACGTGCCGAGCAGAGCGGTGGCGGAGGACGTCGTCCAGGACACGTGGGTCGGCGTGATCAACGGGATCGACCGGTTCGAGGGACGCTCCGCGCTTCGCACCTGGATCTTCCAGATCCTCCTCAACAAGGCGCGCACGCGCGGCAAGCGCGAGAAGCGGACGCTGCCGTTCTCGTTCCTGCGGCGCCACAGCGAGGAAGGGCGTGACGAACCCGCAGTCGACCCGGACCGATTCCAGGGGCGCCGCGCCCACTACCCGGGGCACTGGGCGCGCCCGCCCGTCGAATGGGACACGCCCGCCGAGACGCTCGCCCAGGGCGAGACCCGCGACGTCATGCTGCGAGCGATCGCGGACCTGCCTCCGCGCCAGCGCGAGGTGCTCACGCTCCGGGACATCCAGGGCTACTCCGCCGATGAGGCGCGTAACGCCCTCGGGGTCTCGGAGACCAACCAACGAGTCCTTCTGCATCGCGCTCGTTCGAAGGTGAGGGGCGCGCTCGAGCGTCACTTCGACGCGGAGGCGGCCGGATGAGCGCGGAGATCGTGAGTGAGATGACCTGTCAGGAGTTCGTTGAGCTGGTGACCGACCTGATCGAGGGCCAGCTCGCCGAGGCGAAACGCATCGAGGCCGAGGCGCACGTCGCCGGGTGCGACGGCTGCGAGACCTACCTCGAGCAGATCCGCCAGACGATCACGGGCCTGCGCGCGCTTGCCGCCTCCGACGACTTCCCGCGCACCCGCGATCAGGCGCTTGCGGCGTTCCGCGAGCTTCGCGCGGGCGCGAACGGAAACGGCGCCGCCCCCTGAGGGAGCGGCGCCGTCGCACGCGTCGGACTGACCGAGCCCGTTACTTGATCTTCAGCCTGCTGAAGACGCCGGCGTGGTCGGAGTCGTAGATCCTGTTCCGCTGCTCCTTGCCGGTGATCTCGGACTTGACGAGCTTCACCCGCTTGCCCATGTTGGTCATCACGTGGTCGACGCGGTGGTCGAACTCGCTCGGCGGTGACGTGAACATGTTGCTGACGCAGCAGCTCGTCCGCTCGTCCGTTCCGCGCTCTCTGAACCCGGCATCCAGCAGCGCCTGGTAGGCCTGCTCGTCCCCGGGCTGCACTCCCGGAACATCCGAGTTGAAGTCGCCGAGGATGATCGACTTCGGGTTGCTCGCCGGCCCATCGGCGAGCTCCATCGCCTGCAGCGCGCGGATGCTCGGATGCTGGGTCTCCTCGTCGAACGCCTCGAAGTGGGAGTTCACGAAGCGGAACTTCCTCTTGATCGCGTCCTTGCCCTCGCCGCGCTTCGCGGTCGCGTTCAGCGAGACCCAGCCGCGGGTGACGGAGACGTCGATGCCGCCGATGTTCGGCGTGTACAGGTTCGCGAAATGCCCGGTCTTGGGGCGCTTCACCTTGACGGCGCCGCCCTTGCGAACCAGGATCGCGTCACGCATCGTCAGGCGGCCCATGACCTCGCCGCCGAAGAGCTGACCGGTGGCGAGGTTGTTGTCGTAGTCCGCCGGCGCCTCGAAATCGAACTCGGTGCCGACGACCGCGAGCCGGTAGCCCTTGTACTTCTTGTTGGTCTTCTTGTTCAGCTGGTCGAGCAGGAGCTGCAGGAACTCATACTTCGTCGTCGTCGCGGTGAAGTTCGCACCCTCGCCCTGCGCGAACGGATGCTCCGCAGTGGGCTCGGGTCCGGTCCGCCACCAGGAGCCTTCCTGGATCCCGACCAGGTCGGGCTTCCGCGACTTGATCTCCTTTGCGAGCCCCTTCGCTCGCAGAGGGAAGTTCGTCTGGTCGACCTCTCGCAGGATCGCGCCGTTCGCGGACACGAACTCCTGGAAGTTGTTCGAGTTGAGCGCCGGGGACAGGTCCGCGCCGAGGAAGATGTTTCGGGTCATCACGCTGAACGGGACGGCCTTCCCGGCCTTCCCGGCCTCTGCGTCCGCCGCGGGGGTCGCGATCAGCGCTAAAAGCGCGGCCGTGCCCGCGGCGAGCGCGATCAGCGTCGTGCGGGCGCGCGGGAGCGCTCCCCTATTCAGTGCCTCACTCAAACTGGGACTCCTTCCGGTTCATCGCCCTGCAAGGGGCCTCCGATTGACAGCGAGCATACGGTCGCCCACCCTCTCTCGACCGGTCCTAACACCTCTACCGTTAATTCGATGCTGCATGATCGAGCACGGATCCACGTCGAGGGCGGCGCTGGCGGAAACGGCTGCGTCTCGATGCGACGCGAGGCGCACGTGCCGCGCGGCGGCCCGGACGGGGGCGACGGCGGCCGCGGGGGAGACGTCGTGCTCGTCTGCGATCCGTCACGCCGGGACCTGGCGTCACTTCGGTTCTCGCCGCACCATCGCGCCGGGCGCGGCGGCCACGGGCAGGGCAAGCAGCGCCACGGAGCGCGCGGGGCCGACACCGTTGTGCCGGTACCGCCGGGCACGCAGGTCGCGGCCCTCACGGGCGAGCGCTACGACCTCGTAGAGCCTCGGCAGCAGGCGGTGGTGGCGCGCGGGGGGCCCGGCGGTCACGGCAACAAGCGCTTTGCCAGCTCGACCCGGCGCACGCCGCGGTTCGCCGAGCGCGGCCTCGAGGGGCAGTCCGGCTGGATCGAGCTCCGGCTCAAGCTGCTCGCGGACGCGGGGCTCGTCGGGCTGCCGAACGCCGGCAAGTCATCGCTCCTCAGCCGCCTCACGCGGGCGGCGCCCAAGGTCGCCGACTACCCGTTCACGACACTCGAGCCGATCCTCGGGACGATCGACGACGGCGAGCGCCAGGTCGTCCTCGCCGACGTCCCTGGGCTGATCGAGGGGGCGGCGCAGGGCGCCGGGCTCGGGCACGAGTTTCTCGCCCACGTCGAGCGCTGCCGGGTCCTCGTCCACCTCGTCGCGGTCGACCCCCTGACCGAGGAGGGACCGGTCGAGCGCTATGAGACGGTGCGCGCGGAGCTCGCTGCTCACCGCGCCGGGCTCGAGGAGCTCCCCGAGATACCCGTGATCTCGAAGCGCGACCTCGTCACCGACGAGGAGCTGGAGCGGCTGGTGAGCGCGCTCGAGGCGCACGTCGAGCGGCCCGTGGCGGCGATCTCGTCGGCCACCGGGGCCGGCCTCGACGAGCTTCGCCGGCAGATCTTCGCCGCCACGCCGGCCGTGGAGGCGCGGCCGCCTGCGGCCCGCCCGGGTGCGGCGGAGCCGGAGTTCGAGGCGGAGCACATCGTCTACCGGCCGCCGGGCGAGGGCGGGTTCGACGTCGAGCGCGAGGACGGCGGCTTCCGCATCACCGGCCGTGGCGTCGAGATGCTCGTCGCGAGACACGACCTCACCAACCCCGAGGCGCTCGCCTATCTCGAGCAGCGGCTGCGTGAGATCGGCGTGATCGCCGCGCTCGAGCGGGCCGGCTTTACACCGGGGAACGAGGTGAGGATCGGCGAGGAGGCGTTCGAACTCGATCCGGGGTGAGGCGGGCCATCAGCTCGGCCGGGCCGCCGACCGCGCTCTAATCTCAGCCGCCGATGACCCTGGTCGTGAAGCTCGGCTCCTCGATCGTCGCCGACGACGCCGGCGAGGTGCGGGCGGACGTCCTCGACTCGGTCTGCGCCCAGGTCGCCGAGCTCCACCACGCCGGCGAGGACGTCGCAATGGTCACCTCCGGGGCGATCGCGCTCGGAATGCGCGTCATGGGGCTGCCCACGCGGCCGAGGACGGTCGACGAGATGCAGGCCGCGTCGGCCGTCGGGCAGGGCGGGCTCTTTCGCGCCTATGAGTCGCGGCTGGGCGCTCGCGACGTCCACGCCGCCCAGGTCCTGCTGACCTCGTTTGACCTCTCGGTGCGCATGCACTACCTGAACGCGCGCCAGGCGCTGCGGCGGCTGCTGCAGTGGCGCGCCGTGCCGGTGATCAACGAGAACGACACCACTGCCACCGACGAGATCACGTTCGGCGACAACGACTTCCTCTCCGCGCAGCTCGCGCTGCTCCTCGGCGCGCGGCTCCTCGTGCTGCTCACGGACACCGAGGGCCTGCACACGGCCGACCCGCGGCGCGACCCGGCGGCGCGGCTGATCGAGTCGGTCGACGACTTCGGCGAGCTCGACCGCTACGAGATCGGCGCCCGCACCTCACCGTTCGGATCCGGCGGGATGCGGAGCAAGGTCGCGGCGGCCGAGATGGCGAGCTCCGCCGGGATCCCCTCGGTGATCTGCGCGGGGACGAGCCCGCGGTCGCTCGTCGCGGCCGCGCGGGAGGAGCGGATCGGCACCCGCTTCGCTCCCCACCCCGAGCGCGAGCCGTCGTTCAAGCTCTGGCTCCGCTACGCGAAGCCCTCGCGCGGCCGGGTCGCGGTCGACGCCGGCGCCGCGCGCGTCCTGCGCGAGCGCGGCTCGAGCCTGCTGGCGGTCGGGATCACGTCCGTCGAGGGCGACTTCGCCGCGGGCGACGCGGTCGACGTCGTCTCCAACGGCGCGCTGGTGGGTAAGGGGATCGTCAACTACTCCTCGACTGAGCTGGCGAGGATCAAGGGGATGAAGTCCGCGGAGATCCTGGAGCTCCTCCCGAACGCCTCGGAGGAGGCCGTCCACCGCGATCACTTCGTGCTCGCGTGACGCGAATGCCGCCGGGCGCGGGGCAGTCCAGCGTTACCCTTTGGGGCCATGGCGATCGCGACGAGAAGCGTCACCGAGGCTTGCGAGAGCGCCAAGGCGGCCGCGCACGCGCTGGCGACGGCCGACACCGGCACCAAGAACCGGGCGCTCGGGCGGCTCGCCGAGCTCCTCGAGGCGCGTGTGGACGAGGTGCTCGACGCGAACGCGGCGGATCTCGCCGACGAGCGCGCGGCCGGGCTCAGCGAAGCGCTTCGCGACCGGCTGGCGCTGGACTCCAAGCGCGTCCGGGAGATGGCGGCGGGCGTGCGCGCGATCGCCGAGCTCCCGGACCCGATCGGCGAGGAGCTCGAGCGGCGGACGCTCGAGAGCGGCCTCGACCTGCGCAAGGTCCGGGTGCCGCTCGGCGTGATCGCCGTGATCTACGAGGCGCGCCCGAACGTCACCGTCGACTGCGCCGCGCTCTGCCTGAAGAGCGGCAACGCGATCGTCCTGCGCGGCTCGAGCTATGCCGAGCGCTCCAATGCTGCGCTTGCGGCACTCGTGCGCGAGGCCGTGGTCGAGACGGGCCTGCCCGAGGGATCGGTCGAGCTCCTGTCCGGTGATCGGTCCGAGCTGGAGCAGCTCGCGACCGCCGACGGGCTCGTCGAGCTCGTGATCCCGAGGGGCGGCGAGGGCCTGAAGCAGGCGCTGAAGTCGGTCGCCACGGTCCCTGTCCTCTACGCGGCCGGCGGTAACTGCCACGTATACGTCCACTCCGACGCCGACCTCGAGATGGCGCGGCGGATCGCCTACAACGCCAAGGTCGACCGGCCCGGCGTCTGCAACGCCGCCGAGACGCTGCTCGTGAACGCCGATGTCGCGAACGAGTTCCTGCCCGGGGTCCTGGCCGACCTGGCGGCCGCGGGCGTCGAGCTCGTGGGCGACGAGCGGGTGCGCGGGGCGGCCGGCGCGGTCGCGATGGGCGAGGCGAGTGACGCGGACTGGGACACGGAGTATCACGGGCTGAAGATGGCGGTCGGGGTGCTGGATTCGCTGCCCGAGGCGATCGAGCACGTGAACCGGCACACGACCGGGCACACGGAGGCGATCGTCACCGGCTCCGAGGACGTGGCGGCCGAGTTCACGGAGGCCGTGGACGCCGCGGTGGTGTTCGTCAACGCATCGACCCGGTTCACGGACGGGTTCGTGTTCGGGATGGGCGCCGAGATCGGCAACTCGACCCAGAAGCTTCATGCGCGCGGGCCGATCGGGCTGCGCGAGCTGACGACGACGAAGTACATCGTCCACGGAGACGGCCAGGTCCGGGGGTAAAGCGTCGGGGTTCTTGGGATCCTCGGGGGTGCCTTCAACCCGCCCCACATCGGCCACCTCGTGCTGGCGCAGGAGGCGGCTTCGCAGCTCGGCCTCGACCGGGTGGTGCTGATGCCCACGGGTGAGGCGCCGCACAAGCGGATCGAGCCCGAGCCCGGCCGCGAGGTGCGGCTCGAGCTCGCGCGGCTGGCGGCGCGCGACGACCCGATGCTCGAGGTCTCCGACTACGAGGTGATGGCGGCGGGCCCGTCCTATACCGCGCGTACGCTGGAGTGGTTGCGAGCTGAGCGACCCGGCGACGAGTTCTTCTTCCTCATGGGCGCCGATGTCGCTGCGCACATCGAGTCCTGGCACGAGCCGCGCCGGGTGGTGGAGCTCGCCGGGCTCGCGATCGCGGGCCGGCCGGGAGCGGTCCTGGACGAGGCCGAGGCGGCGCTCGAGCGGCTGGGCGCACTCGATCGGACCGAGGTCGTGCGGATGCCGGAGATCGGCGTCTCCTCCACGGGGGTCCGGCGGCGCGTCGCCGAGGGATGGCCGATCCGCTACCTCGTGCCCGAGCCGGTGCGCGAGATGATCGCCGCGACGGGGCTCTACCGAGAGAGCGTGCGGGCTTGAGGCCGGCGCCGGACGCGAAGCGCGAGGCGGCTGCGCCCGAGCGCCGACCCGACGATCCCGGTGCGTCGGCCGCGCTCGCGCGGCGGATCGCGACGATCGTCGATGCGAAGAAGGGCGAGGACATCGTCGTCCTCGACGTGCGCGAGCTGGTCGGTTACACGGACTATCTGCTGATCGCGACGGCGCGCAACGAGCGCCAGGCGAAGGCGATCTTCGACGACGTCCACCAGCAGCTCAAGCGCGATCCGGGGCTGCTGCCGGCGCGGGTCGAGGGCGAGGCCGAGGCGCAATGGGTGCTCGCCGACTACCTCGACTGTGTGCTTCACGTGCAGGTGTCGGAGATGCGCGACCGCTTCAGGCTCGAGCGGCTGTGGGGCGAGGCGCCGCGGCTCGAGCTGGCACTCGAGGGTGAGGCGCGCCCGTAGGCGCGACGCGGCCGTCTCCGTCCGACGGGCCACCTAGTTTCCGGACATCGAGCGACAGAGGTTCAAGCGGTCGCTGTTCGGCTATCGCCCGCGCGAGGTCGACGCGGCGCTCGCGGGGCGCGATGCGCTGCTCGCGGAGTACGCGGTGGTGCTCTCGGCTCGCTACGCGGAGCTCGAGCGGCGGGCCACGCGAATCAGGCAGCTTGAGATGACCTGCGATGCGCTGTCGGTTCGGGTGGTTCGGGGCGAGCGGGAACTCGACGAAGCGCGCGCGGAGCTCGCGCGGCTGCGGGCAGAGAGCGAGAGCGGGATGCGCTCGCTAGCGGCGCTCGCCGAGGAGCTGGAGGCGGTGCGGGCGCAGGCACGCGGCCAGGCGACGCGGATCCGGCTGCGCGCGCTGCGCGACGCGGTCGAGATCGGTGAGCGGACCGCGGAGCTGGGCGAGCTGTCGCCCGGTGGGCGCGAGCGGCTGCTGGATTCGCTCGAGGCGGCCATCGCGCGGCTCGGGACGGAGGAGGCCGATCGCGAGGACGAGGCGCCGGCCGAGTCGAACGGCCACCGGCCGCGGCGCGCCGGCGAGGTGTTCGCCGGGGCGGTGGAGATCGAGGTCGGGCCGCTCGAGGACTTCTCGCAGCTCGTCGGCTTCGAGGACGCGGCTGGAGCGATCGGGGCGACGCGCGAGATCTCGGTGAAGCGCTTCGCGTCGGGCCGCGCGACGCTCGCGATGAACCTCGGAGAGCCCGTGGAGCTACTCCGCGAGCTCGAGGAGCGGTCGCCGTTCGAGTTCAAGGTGCGCGACCAGCGCGCCGACCGCGTCGTGCTGGACGTCGACGGCGAGCAGACCGCGTAGCTGCGCGGCGCCGCGATCGCGGCGCTCGGGTGCCATGGGTCGGGGTCGGGCCGTAGGCGCCTGCGCTGGTCGCCGACGCTTACTGAGAGCCGCGGTCCGCCGGTCGAGCGGCAAATTTTCCGTCCGACTTTGATACGAACATGTGTTCGTGTTCAGCTCGAACGACAAGGGGAACATCGCCGAGGCTGAGATCGCGGCCGCAGCTACGCGACTGGGGATCACCGTCCCGAAGCGGCTACTCGAGCACGGGCGTTATGACCTTGCATTCGACCTTGGCGGCCGGATTCTTCGAGTCCAGTGCAAGTGGGCTCGCCGCGCCGCGGACGTTGTGATCGTTCACCTCGTCGGATTTCGGTACACGGCAACAGGCAAGGTGCGGTCGAAATACTCCGCCGAGGAGATCGACGCGGTCGCCGCGTACTGCGACGAGCTGGACAGGTGCTACCTGCTGCCGGCGGAGATGATCGCGGGAATGAGTGCAATTCAGCTTCGGCTTGCGGCGCCAAAGAATGGCCAGAGAGCTTGTCTACACTGGGCCAGCGATCACGCGCTTCATGGGGCTATAGCTCAGTTGGGAGAGCGCCGCCGTGGCACGGCGGAGGTCGCCGGTTCGAGCCCGGCTAGCTCCACTCCTGCAGCCGCCACGCTTGGCGCCCACGAGTTCCGCAACCGCTTCGGGTGTACATGGAGCGGGCTTCCTCCGGCGAGAGCTTCCTGATCGCCCGCCGCGGCAAGCCATACGCGCGCCTCTCGCCGCCGTTCGAGCAACTCGATCTCGAAGACGGAGAGACGGCGGACGTGATCCCGATCGCGGAGGCCGGGGGCGCTAGTCGCTCGGATCGATCGGTCGAAACCCCGAGCACAGCACCCGCATCCAGGTGATGCGCCCGTCGCGGCTCGCCACGTAAGCCTGCTGGTCGACGAGGAATACCCCGTCCGGATTCCGGACCCTGAACCGGTAGCCGACCCGCTCGACATCCGCGAACGGCTCGGCCGCGACCGACTCGAGCGCCAGGATCTCGTTCGGCTCCTCGAACCACTCCGTGAGGACGTCGCCCACCACGCCGTCCGGATCACTTGCCTCCCATGCCCGTGACGGCGTCATCCCGCGGAAGTCGACCTCGGGGTCGAGGAGCTCGACGATCCGCTCGAAGTTCTTCTCTGCGAGCGCCCGCGCGAACTCCGCTCCCGGCGTCGTCGTCACGGCATCCATCCGCGGCAGTCTCCTGACCGGCGCTAGCTGCGTCAAATCGACGCGACGGGTACACGGCAATTAGATGTCGCAGCCGCCACAGCTCGACGGCGTCGCGCACCGCTACGTCGACGCCGCCGGGATGACCTTCCATATCGCCGAGGCAGGCGGCGGCCCTCCGGTCCTGCTCCTCCACGGCTGGCCGCAGCACTGGTACATGTGGCGCAAGGTCGTCCCGCGCCTCGCCGGGCGCCACCGGGTGCTCGCCCTCGACCTGCGCGGCTTCGGCTGGTCGGACGCGCCGGAGCACGGCTACCGCAAGGAGGAGATGGCGAACGACGTCCTGCGCGTCCTCGACGCGCTCGAGATCGAGCGCGTCGACCTCGTCGGCCATGACTGGGG
This sequence comes from Solirubrobacterales bacterium, assembly GCA_035296705.1. GTDB lineage: Bacteria > Actinomycetota > Thermoleophilia > Solirubrobacterales > 70-9 > WHSW01. Next base: position 2,118 of record DATHAL010000034.1, on the reverse strand, counting down.
CGGCTGGATCGGCTTCCTGCTCGCCCTTCGCGCCCCGGACCGCATCGGCCACTTCCTCGCGCTCAACATCGTCCACCCATGGCCGACGCTCGGCCGCGGCTGGCGCAGGCTGCCGCGGTTCACCTACCAGGGGCTGATCGCGGCCCCTTGGCTCGGCTACGCCCTGCACCGCCGGCACACGTTCGTCCGCCGAGTGCTCCTGGGCGGCGCCGAGAGCCGAGCCGCCTTCGAGCCGGAGGCGCTCGATTCCTTCGCCGACAACCTCGCCGAGCCGGCACGGGCGCGCGCCGCGGTCAACGTCTATCGCACCTGGAACCTGCACGAGCTCCTGCCGGTGATCCGCGGGCGCTATCGCGCCTCGCGCCTCACCGTCCCAACGCGGATCCTGTTCGGCACGCGCGATCCCGTCCTGAGCCCGGACCTGCTCGAGGGGTATGAGCCCTACGCCGACGACCTCGAGGTCGAGCTCGTGCCCGGGTGCGGCCACTTCATCGTCGACGAGCGCCCCGATCTCGTCGCCGAGCGCGCGCTCGCGCTGTTCGCCTGATCAGCGGGAACCGGCGCATCGCGCGCTCCGCCGGTCTACATTCGGCGTCGAGAGGAGGCTCAGGGTATGGGGCTAGGAAGAGCTACTCGCAAACTCGCGATCTCGGTCGCGCTCATCGGCGCACTCGCGCTGGCGCCGGCGGCGCGGGCGGAGGTCGACTCCGTCTTCGACGGCGCGGTGGCCTGCTCTGCCCAGGATGGCATCCGCTTCTGCGGCGGCGATCCATCCACCGTCGCCACCTGGGACGGTGTCCCGATCGACGTGAACGTCGCTCTGCCCGCGGCGCCCGCCAGCGGCCCCGACGGGCCATATCCGCTGCTGATGATGTTCCACGGCTGGGGCGGGACGAAGCTGGGCGCCGACGCCATGCGCCCGTGGGCGGAGCGCGGCTACGCCGTCTTTTCGATGACCGATCGCGGCTTCGGCGAGTCGTGCGGCGCCACCGCCGCCAACCGGCTCGAGCCGATCTGCCTCAGCGACGGCTACATCCGGCTCATGGACGACCGCTATGAGGTGCGCGACGCGCAGCATTTCGCGGGCCGTCTCGTCGACGAGGGCATCGCCGACCCGAGCGCGATCGGCGCCACCGGCGGCTCCTACGGCGGCGGCATCTCGATGGCATTGGCGGCGCTTCGCGACCGAACGATGCTCCCCGACGGCTCGCTCGTGCCGTGGACGAGCCCGGACGGCACACCCCTGGGCCTCGCCGCCGCGGCGCCCGAGATCCCCTGGACCGATCTCGCGTACTCGCTGATGCCGAACGGCCACACGCTCGACTACGTCGCGGACGCTCCGTATCTGAAGCGCGGCCGGATCGGCGTCATGAAGCAGTCATACGTCGCCGGCCTGTTCGCGTCGGGCGCGATCACCGGGACGTACGCGCCGCCGCTCACCGATCCCGACGCCGACCTCGACACCTGGTTCGCCCTGATCAACGCTGGCGAGCCATACGACTCGAACCCCCTGACCGCCGACATCGTCGACGAGATCACCAGCCACCACTCCTCGTATTACATCGACCACTCGATCGCCCCCGCGCCGCTCCTGATCTCGAACGGCTGGACCGACGACCTCTTCCCGGTGGACGAGGCGCTCCGCTTCTACAACCGCACGCGCACCGAGCACCCGGACGCCGACATCTCGCTCTTCTTCCTCGACTACGGCCACGCGCGCGGCCAGAACAAGGACGCCGACACAGAGCTCCTCGCCGCCAGCCAGCGGGCCTGGTTCAACTACTACCTGAAGGGGGAGGGCACGGAGCCCGAGCAGGGCGTCGAGGTGCTGACGACCACCTGCGACGGGCCGTCCGGCGGACCGTACGAGGCGCCGACCTGGGCCGCGCTCGCGCCCGGCGAGGTCCGCTTCGACTCGTCGGGCCGACGGACGGTCCAGCCGGTGGCTGTCGATCCGGCCGGCGCCGGGTTCGATCCGATCGCCGGCGGCGGCGCCTGCGCGACCGCGCCGGGCGCCGACGCCCAGGGCACCGCCACGTACCGCCTCGGCGCGGCGCCGGCGGGCGGCTACACGCTGATGGGTTCGGCGACGATCATCGCCGACATCGCCTCCCCGGG
>DATHAL010000033.1:0-31704 GCA_035296705.1 Solirubrobacterales bacterium | reverse complement strand
CGAGCGCGACCTCCACGACGGAGCGCAGCAGCGCCTCGTCTCGCTCGCGCTCGAGCTGAGACTCCTGCGCGATCGGCTCGAGGCGGATCCGCAGGCGGCCGGCGGGCTCGACTCGGCCCGCGCCGAGCTCGACCAGGCGCTCGCGGAGCTGCGGGAGCTCGCCCGCGGCATCCATCCGAGCGTGCTCACGGATCGTGGGCTGCCCGCGGCGCTCGAGTCGCTCTCGAGTCGTGCGCCGGTCCCGGTCGACGTCGCGGTCAGCGGGTGCGAGGCCCTGTCACCGGCGGTCGAGACGACCGTGTACTTCCTCGTCGCGGAGGCGCTCACGAACGTCGCCAGGCACGCACGCTGCGAGCGGGTCGAGGTCGAGGTCCGAGCCTCCGACGGCTGGCTCAGGGCCACGGTCCGGGACGATGGCGTCGGGGGCGCCGACGGTTCAGGCTCGGGCCTGCGCGGCCTCGCCGACCGGGTGAACGCGCTCGGCGGAACGCTCTCGATCGAGAGCGCGCCCGGGTCCGGCACCGTCGTCGCGGCCCGGATCCCGCTCGCCCCAGGCTGAGTTCCCCGATTAGGTTGCGGCGATGGCGCTCGACGTCGTCGGCCTGGTCCTCGTCGCCGCGGTCCTCCACGCGAGCTGGAACGCGCTGCTGAAGCCGGTTGACGAGCGGCTCGAGGTGTTCGCACTCGGCGGCGCCGTCATCGCCCTACCCCTGCTCGTCGCGGCGCCGTTCGTCGTTCCAGTGGCCGAGGCGCTGCCGTTCGTCGCCGCGTCGGTCGCGCTCCACCTCGTCTACAACCTGCTCTTCACGCGCTCCTATGCGGTCGGCGAGTTCAACCAGGTCTACCCGATCGCGCGCGGGCTCTCGCCGCTCCTGGTCGCGGTGATCGCCGCGGTCGCGATCTCCGAGCTCCCGGACGCTCGAGAGCTTGCCGGGATCGTCGTGATCTCATGCGGCCTCGCGCTGCTCGCGGGCCGCCCCCGCCTCCACGAGCGGGCCGCGGTCGCGCTGGCGGTGGCGACCGGAGTGATGATCGCGAGCTACAGCGCGGTCGACGGGATTGGGGTGCGCCACGCCGACGATGTCCTCGCTTACAGCGTCTGGCTGTTCAGCGGCGAGACCGTCGTCACCGCGGCCTACGTCGGCGGGCGGATGCGGGCCGCGGTGCGGCATTGGCGCCGGGCCCTTGTCGTGGCTCTGCTCGCTATCGCCGGCTACGGGATCGTGATCTGGGCGCAGTACCACGCGAAGCTCGGCGGGGTCGCGGCGCTGCGGGAGACGAGCGTGATCGTCGCGGCCCTGATCGGCGCGCTCGTCTTCAAGGAGCGCTTCGGCGCGCGGCGGGTGTTCGCGAGCGCCGCTGTCGTCGCCGGCGTCGCGCTGCTGAGCGCCTAGACCGTGAGCCGCTACCGGCTGCGGTAGAGGCGCGTCGTCAGCGGGGCGAAGACGGCGGTGAGCGCGGCGGCGACCCCGAGCACCACCAGGATGTCGGTCGCGTCGGCCGAGCCCTCCATGAGCCCGCGCGAGGCATCGGCCAGGATCGAGATCGGGTTCACGTTCACGAACGCCTCGAGGCCGGCCGGCAGCGTGTCCGGGTCGACGAAGACGTTGCTGAGGAAGGTGAGCGGGAAGATGCTCATGAACCCGGCGTTCATGACCGCGTTCGGCGAGCGCAGCAGAAGCCCCATCGTCGTGAACACCCACGAGAGTCCGAACGCGAACACGACCACCAGCGCGAGCGCCGCGACCGCGCCGCCGACCCCGGCGCCGGGGCGGAAACCGAGGATCACGCCGAGGACGATGATCACCGTTCCGGCGAGTACGTAGCGGACGCTGTCGCCGAGCAGCGCACCAACCAGCGGCGCGGGGCGCCAGATCGGCAGCGAGCGGAAGCGGTCGACGACACCCTTTGTGAGGTCCGTGTTCAGCGCCACCCCGGAGTAGACGGTCGTGAACAGAACCGACATGACGAGGATGCCGGGGAGGATGTAGTCGAGGTACGCCCCGGTCGAGCCGGCGATCGCGCCGCCGAACAGGTAGGTGAACATGAGCACGAACATCACCGGCGTGATCGTCACGTCGAGGAGCTGCTCGGGTACGTGCTTGACCTTGAGCATCCCGCGCCAGCCGAAGGCGAGCGCGGCGGAGACGGCATTCGCGCGCGGCGGCCTAGGGGTCGAGGAGAGCGCCTTGCGAAGCGCCTCGGCCTCGGCGGACTGCGTCGCCCGCCCTGCAGTGGTCGGCGGCGTGCTCATGCGGCCTGCTCCTCCTCGATCGCCGCCTGCTCCGAGATCGTCTCCTCCTCGGCGGGGTGGCCCGTGAGCGCCAGGAAGACCTCGTCGAGGCTCGGCTGGCCGACCGAGAAATCGGCGACCGCGATTCCGGCGCGGTTGAGCGCGCCCACGGCCTCGACCGCACGCTCGGTGCTGGCGCATCCCGACGAGAGCGCCGCCGGGTCGGGCTCCAGGTGCACCGAGTCGAGCTCGCCGGCGAGGACGCGCTCGGCCTGCGGGCGCTGCTCGGGGTCGAGCAGCCTGATGCGGAGCGCGCCCGAGCCGACCGAGGCCTTGAGCTGCGCGGGCGTCCCCTCGGCGATCACCTTCCCCTGGTCGATCACCGCGATTCCGTCCGCGAGCTGATCTGCCTCGTCGAGGTACTGGGTGCAGAGCAGGATCGTCGCGCCCTCGCCCGTCAGCGCCCGGACGATGTCCCAGACCTGGTTGCGAGAGCGCGGGTCGAGCCCGGTCGTGGGCTCGTCGAGGAACATCACCTGCGGGGTGACGACGATGCTCGCCGCGATGTCGAGGCGCCGCCGCATGCCGCCGGAGTAGTTCTTGACCAGCCGCCCCGCCGCCTCGGTGAGCCCGAAAGCTTCGAGCAGCTCCGCGGCCCGCACCTTCGCCGCAGTGCGCTTGAGGCCGAGCAGCAGCCCGAGGAGGATCAGGTTCTCGCGCCCCGTGAGGTCCTCGTCCACCGACGCCAGCTGGCCGGTGAGGCTGACGAGCTCGCGTACCGCGTCCGCTTCGGAGACGATGTCGCGACCGAGCACCCGGGCCTCGCCCGCGTCGGGCCGAAGCAGCGTCGCCAGCATCCGGATCGTGGTGGTCTTGCCAGCGCCGTTCGGCCCGAGAACGCCGTACACCGAGCCACGGCGGACGGCGAGGTCGACGCCGTCGACGGCTCGCGTCGTGCCGAAATCCTTGACCAGCCCCGATGCCTCAATCGCGAGCCCTGCGCTCGAGTTCGTCGCCATAACCCACGTTCGATCCTCGCAGGTCGACGCGGCCGCGCCGGTACGGCTGGTCGGCGTCTCCGCGGTGCGGCCTGCCGTACACGCACGGGTTGTGATCGATCGGTCGGTGCGCGCGCCCGCCGATCGGTCGGTTCTGGCCGCCGGCGCGTAACCTCGCCGTCCCCGTGGGGATAGCCCGAGGCGTGAGCGGGCGACCGCAGACGATCTCGGGCGAGGCGCTCGACGCCGTGGTGCGGCTGATGTTCGAGCTCGGAGACGCGGCGTCGGGGGAATCGGACCCGTTCCACGACCGAATCTGCGAGGCGGCCTGCACGCTGACCTCGATGGAGCGCGCCGTGCTGGTTCTCTACGACCCGGCGCGCCGGCTCGTCGTCCCCGTCGGCAGCTTCGGCGTCGACCCGGAGCTCCTCAACCACGTCTACGGGAACATCGAGGAGACGCCGATCGCACAGCGTGCGTTCGCGGAGGACGACGTGATCGCGGTCGACTCGCTGCCCGGCCATGTCCCGGACCGCTACGCGGCGCTGCCGAGCGTCGTCGGCATCACGTGCACGCCGGTGGCCGCCGCGGGACGGCCCCTCGGCGTGATCTTCGCCGAGCGGCACGGCAAGCCGCTCGAGCTGTCCGACGACGAGCGCTGGACGCTGCACGCGCTCGGGCGCACCGCGGCGCTCGCGACCACGGTTCGCCAGGCCGCCACCCAGCGGGAGCGCGACGCGCTCCTGCTCGAGCGCATCGAGCTCGCGCGCGAGGTCCACGAGAGCGTCATGCAGCGGCTGTTCGGCGTCTCGATGGTGCTAGGGTCGGGCCGCGAGCTGAGCGCCGACGACGCCGAGCGGGCCGCCGCTGAGATCGAGGCGGCGCTCGGCGAGCTGCGGGCGGCGCTCGACCGCTCGCTCGAACCGACGTCCGAGCCCTCGCGGACCACACTTCGCGACGAGCTGCGCCGGCTCGGGCGCCAATACAAGTCGCTGCCGCTCCGCGTCGAGTGGGAGGACGAGACGGCCGTCCCGGAGGGGCTCGAGCCGCTTGCGGTGTCGGTGCTCGGCGAGGCGCTTCGAAACGCCGAGAAGCACGCGCGGCCGACCGAGGTGCGCGTCTGGATCGGCAGGGTCGACGGGGCCTTTGCGCTCGAGGTCAGAAACGACGGCCTCGGCGGCCCTCCCACCCCCGCCTCTGGGCTGGGCTTGCGGCTCGCCTCCTACGAATCGCTGCAGCGCGGCGGGATGCTCGAGTACGGCCCCGAGGGCGGCGAGTGGCGGGTGCGGCTCGTGCTGCCGGCAAGCGACGTCGAGAGCGTGCTCCGTGCCTGAGGAGGCGCTTCGAGTCCTGATCGTCGATGACCACGCGGTCGTCCAATGGGGGTTCAAGGTCCTGCTCGGGCGGCAGCGCTGGGTCGAGCGCTGCGTCCTCGCCTCGGACCCAGAGGAGGCGGTCGCCGCCGCCGAGAAGCATCGGCCGCACGTGGCGCTCGTCGACCTCTTCCTCGGCGAGCGCTCGGGCGCCGAGCTCTGCGAGGCGATCCGCACCGCCTCCCCCAAGACGCGGGTGTTGCTGATCTCCGGCGTCGGCTGGATCTCGCCCCAGGCGGCGCGCACGGCGGGCGCGTCGGGCTTCGTCTCCAAGGACTGGAGCGCGGACGAGGTCGCGATGGCGGTTCGGATGGTCGGCAAGGGAATGACCGTCTTCGGGCGCCAGGAGGAGGCGCCGTCGACGCCACTCTCGAAGCGGGAGCGCGAGGTGCTCACCCTGATCGCCGCCGGAGCCACCAACCGCGAGATCGCGGAGCGGCTCTTCCTCTCGCCTCACACCGTCAAGGAGCACGCGAGCGCGCTCTACCGCAAGCTCGGCGTGAAGAACCGCGCGGAGGCCGCCCGGCGCGCGGAGCGGCTCGGGCTCACCCGCTGACCCCCCCGATACTTCGCTCGTCGACCCCCCGGATGGGGGGTTGAACGCGCGATCGGCTTAACCGCCCCTCGTGACCGCGGTAGGTGTGTCGGAGATGACGGAGCGGCAGACCCTCGAATCGACCGCGATCCTGTTCCCGGGGCAGGGCGTCGGCGACGCGATCGACGCTGGCGTCGTTCGCGAGCTGCGCCCCGACCTCGCGGAGCTCGCGACTCAGCTGGTCGGCGTCGACCCGCTGGAGCGGCTTGGTCAGGGGACGGGCTTCGACCAGCCCGCGATCTACTGCGCCTCGATCGCGGCGTTCGAGCGCCTCGGCCGGCCGCGCTCGAGCCTCTACGCCGGCCACTCGCTCGGCGAGGTCGCGGCGCTTGCCGCCGCGGGTGCGGTGGACGATCTCGACGGCCTGCGCATTGCCGCCGCCCGCGGAAGGCTGATGCAGGAGGCGGCGCGCGCGGCGGCTCCCGGAGGGATGCTGGCCGTGGGCGGCGACCGCGACGAGGCGCTCGCTCTCGCGGATCGGTTCGGCCTCGCCCTCGCAAACGAGAACTCGCCCGGCCAGTACGTGCTTACCGGCCCAGAGCCGGGGATCGACGCGGCGCGCTCCGGGGCGCGCGAGCTCGGCCTGCGCGCGAAGCGGCTCTCGGTGACGGGCGCGTTCCATTCGCCCGCCATGGAGCCGGCGCTCGCGCCGCTTCGCGCCGAGCTCGCCGAGGTCGACTTCCGGGTCACCGATGCGACGGTGATCTCGTCCGTCAGCGGCGCGCCGTTCGAGGACGACCCGCGCGAGCTCCTCGTGGCGGCGCTCGTCAGCCCGGTCTGCTGGGTCGCCGTCCTCGAGCGTTTGCATGCGGACGGCGCGCGGAGCTTCCTCGACGCCGGACCGGGGAAGGTCCTCGCCGGGCTCGTCCGCCGGACCCTCGACGACGTCGAGGCGATCGTCGGCGACCGGCTGGAGGTGGCCCATGCGTAGCGTCGCCGGCGCACCGCTCACCGCGCGCACGGACGCAGCGCAGCGCCGTGGCCGTCCCGGGATCGCCGCGGTCGCGCGGGCGGTCCCGCCGCGCGTCGTCGCCAACGAGGAGATCGCCTCACGGCTCGGCGTCGACGGCGCCTGGATCACGACGCGGACGGGGATCGCCCAGCGTCGCCACGCGGCGCCCGACGCGACGCTCGTCGAGCTCGCGGCCGACGCTGCAGCAGTCGCGCTCGGACGCGCGGGAGTCGAGGCGGAGGAGATCGACCAGGTGCTGGTCGCGACCTCGACCCCCGACGATCTGCTTCCGAACGCCGCGCCACTGGTCGCCGAGCGCATCGGCGCGAACCGAGCCGGCGCGATGGACGTCGGGGCCGCCTGCACGGGATTCCTCGCCGCGCTCGAGCTCGGAGCCGCCTCGGTCGAGTCCGGCCGCGTCGCCAGCTCGCTCGTGATCGGCGCCGACCTCATGAGCCGCATCCTCGACTTCGACGACCGGCGCACGGCGGGGCTGTTCGGCGACGGAGCGGGCGCGGTGGTTGTCGTGCCCGGCGGAGCTGGAGCGATCGGGCCCATCCGCCTGCGCGCCGACGGCGCGGGTGCGACGCACGTCAGTGCCGCGCATGGAGGCAAGGTCCGGATGGACGGCCGCGCCACGTTCCGGGCGGCCGTCGCGCGGCTCTGCGAGGCGACGCTCGAGGTGACCGCGGAGGCGGACCTCGAGCTCGAGCAGATCGACCTCTTCGTCTATCACCAGGCCAACAGCCGCATCCTCGCGGCGGTCGGCGAGCGCCTGGGCCTGCCGGCCGACCGGGTGGTCGACTCGCTCGCCCGCTACGGCAACACCTCGGCCGCTAGCGTCCCGATCGCCCTCGACGAGGCGATCGCCGACGGTCGCGTGCGACCCGGCTCCAAGGTCGTCGTGGGCGCCTTCGGCGCGGGACTCATGTGGGGGGCGGGAATCGTGGACTGGGGAGGGGCGGAATGAACGCCGCCGGCACCACCGAGGCCCCTGCGCGGACGGCGGGCGCGACGCCGCCGGCCGAGGGCTGCGCGCTCGTTACCGGCGCCTCGCGCGGGATCGGCGCCGCGACCGCGCGCGAGCTCGCCGCCGCGGGCCTCCCCGTCGTCGTGAACTTCAAGGCCGACGCCGAGGGCGCCGAGTCCGTCGCGGCGGAGATCGCCGACGCCGGCGGCGCGGCGGTGCCGATCCGCGCCGACGTCACCGACCCGGAGGCGGCCGAACGCCTGCTCGCCGAGGCGGAAGGCGAGCTCGGCAAGGTGCTGGTCCTCGTTAACAACGCGGGAATCACGGCCGACAACCTCTCGATGCGCCTCAGCGACGAGGAATGGCAGCGCGTCCTCGACACGAACCTGACCGCAGCGTTCCGCCTCACGCGCCGCGCGCTCGGAGGGATGATGCGCGCCCGGTACGGGCGGATCGTCAACGTCGCCTCCGTCGTCGGCCAGCGCGCGAACGCCGGGCAGGCGAACTACGCGGCGGCGAAGGCGGGGCTGGTGGCGTTCACGAAGACGGTCGCCGTCGAGGTCGCGCGGCGCGGCGTCACGGTGAACGCCGTCGCGCCGGGCCTGATCGAGACCGAGCTCACTCGCGATGTGGGCTCGAGCCTCGGCGACCACGTTCCAGCTCGCAGGCCGGGAACGCCGCAGGAGGTGGCGGCCTGCATCGGCTTCCTCGCCTCGCCCGAGGCCTCGTATGTCACCGGAGCGACCCTGACAGTCGACGGAGGCATGACCGCTTGACGGACACGACCGAAACACCAGAAAGGAACCCAGAGATGCCTGAGACACAGAGCAAGGAACAGATCTCCGAACGGGTGATCTCCGCCCTCGTCGAGTTCGGCGAGGAGCGCGAGAACCTGACGCCGGACGCGCGCTTCGAGGACCTCGACATCGACTCGCTCGACCTCGTCGAGCTGGCGCAGATCGTCGAGGACGAGTACGGCGTCGAGGTCCAGGACTCCGACCTCGACAAGGTGAAGACGGTCGGCGACGTGATCGACCTGGTCTCGGCGAGGGTCACTTGACGCGCGACGTCGTCATAACGGGCGTCGGCGCCGTCACCCCGCTCGGGGTGGGCGCCTCGACGCTGATCGAGCGCTGGTCCGCGGGTGACTCCGGGATCTCCGAGGGAGTCGGCCGCTGCACAGACTTCGACCCGACCGATCATCTGAGTCGCCGCGAGGCGCGGCGCGCGGATCGCTTCACGCAGTTCGCGCTCGCGGCCGCACAGGAGGCACTCTCGCACGCCGGCTGGGACGGGGAGGAATCCCCATACGACGGGACCGACGTCGGCTGCGTGATCGGCACCGGGATCGGCGGTATCGCCACGATCGAGGAGCAGCACACGGTGCTGGAGGAGCGGGGGCAGGCGGCAATGTCGCCGCTCTGCGTCCCCCAGATGATGCCGAACGCGGCCGCCGGTGCCGTGGCGATGCGCCATGGTCTCAAGGGCGAGTGCTACGGCACGGTCTCGGCCTGCGCGGCGGGCGCGCAGGCGGTCGGCGCGGGGATGCGCATGATCGAGCACGGCGACGCCAGGGCCTGCATCGTCGGCGGTACCGAGGCCGGGGTCACTCCCCTGGCGGTCGCCGCGTTCAACAAGATGGGAGCCACGTCGAAGGTCGGCATCTCGCGGCCCTTCGACCGCCGCCGCGACGGCTTCATCATCTCCGAGGGTGCGGGCGTTCTCGTGCTCGAGGACGCCGAGTCGGCGGCGGAGCGCGAGGCGCCGATCCTCGGACGCGTCGTCGGCTACGGCGCCACGGCCGACGCCTACCATCTGACGGCGCCCGACCCCGAGGGCGACGGCGCCGCGCGCGCCATCGAGGCCGCGCTTCGCGATGCCGAGATCGAGCCTGGCGAGGTCGCGTACGTGAACGCGCACGGCACCTCGACGCCGCTCAACGACCGCTCCGAGACCGAGGCGCTGAAGCGCGTCTTCGGCGAGCGCGCCGTGGAGATCCCCGTCTCCTCGCTCAAGTCGTCGATCGGCCACCTGCTCGGCGCCGCCGGCGCGGTCGAGGCCGTCGCGACGACGCTCGCGCTCCGCGACGCGACGGCGCCCCCGACGCTCAACTACGAGGAGCCCGACGAGGGGCTCGACCTCGACTACGTCCCGGGCGAGGCGAAGCGGATCGAGCGGAACGGCCGCGCGCCGGTGGCGATCTCGAACTCGTTCGGGTTCGGCGGCCACAACGTCGTCATCTGCGTGGAGGCGGCGGAGTGACGATCGCGCTCGCCAAGCCGCCCGCCGCCGTCGAAGCTCAGGAGCGGCTGGAGCCGCGCGAGCGGCTGGAGGCGCTCTGTGACCGGGGCAGCTTCCGACCCCTTCGCACCGGCGTGATCTCCGCCGGCGTGGGGGATCGGGCTGTGCCCGGCGACGGGGTCCTCGCCGGCGCCGGGACGGTCGGTGGCCGGCCGGTGTTCTGCTACTCGGAGGATCCGAGCTTCATGGGCGGCTCGCTTGGCGCCGCGCACGCCGAGACGATCGTCCGGGTGATGCAGCTCGCGGGCCAGTCGGGCACGCCCGTGGTCGGCTTCGTCGAGTCCGGCGGCGCCCGGCTTCAGGAGGGCCACGCGTCGCTCGCCGGCTACGGGCGGATCTTCCGGGAGAGCGTCCGGCTCTCCGGCCGCGTGCCCCAGGTGACCGTGGTCTCCGGAATCTCGGCGGGTGGCGGCGCGTACTCGCCGGCGCTCACGGACTTCGTCGTGATGACCGATCGCGCCCGGATGTTCCTCACCGGCCCGCGCGTCGTGCGCGAGGCGCTCGGCGAGGAGGTCTCGATGGAGGAACTCGGCGGGCCGCGGATACACGAGCGAAACGGCGTCTGCCACGTCGTGGTCCCGGACGAGCTCGCCGCGGCGCACGCGGCGCGCGAGCTCCTCGGCCACCTGCCGAGCGCGCTGGGCGAGGAGCCGCCACTGCTTGCCACGCCGCTCGAGGAGACGGCCGACCCCTCGCTCCCGGTTCCGACTGAGGCGCGGCGCGTCTACGACGTCCGCGAGGTGATCGCGGCGCTCGCCGACCGGGGCCACCTGCTCGAGCTCTCCTCGCACTGGGCGCGCAACATGGTCACGGCCTTCGCCCGGATCGACGGGCGCGCGGTCGGCGTGATCGCCAACCAGCCGCGCCGGCTCGGCGGCGTGATCGACGCGCAGGCGGCCGAGAAGGGGGCGCTCTTCGTGAGCGCGTGTGAGCGCTTCGGCCTGCCGCTCGTCGTCTTAGTGGACACGCCGGGATTCATGCCCGGCCGACGCCAGGAGCAGGCCGGGGTGATCCGCCACGGCGCCTCGCTTCTACGGGCGTTCGCCGGAGCGAGCGTCCCGCGGGTCACGGTCGTGCTCCGAAAGGCGTATGGCGGCGCGGTGATCACGATGAACTCGAAGGACCTCGGCGCCGACATGGTCTTCGCCTGGCCCGGCGCCGAGATCGGGATCATGGCCGCGGGGCAGGCGGTCGGGGTCGTCCACCGGCGGCGCCTGGCCGAGGACGGCGACGGCAGCCTGCTGGAGGAGCTGACCTCCGCTTATGCGGCCGAGCACCTGACCGCGAACGCCGCCGCGGCGAGCGGCTACGTCGATGAGGTCATCGAGCCGATCGAAACGCGCGACCGGCTGGCGTGGGCGCTCACCAGCCTGGAGAGACGATGACCGAGCTCGATCCGTTCGCGGAGATCGCTCGCGCATTGCGCCCACCGGAGCCCCATCCCGCTCCGCCGGCGATCCGCTCGTTCGCCGCGCTCGGCGACAGCTTCACCGCCGGGAAGGGCTGCGCGCCGGGGGAGAGCTGGGCGGACCGGCTCGCCGCGACGCTCGCGGAACGCGAGCCCGGGCTCGTCTACCGCAACTTGGCGGTCGATGGGGCGACGAGCGAGGCCGTGTTCGACCAGCTCGGGCCGGCGCTCCAGCTCGAGCCGGATCTGGCAACGGTGATCTGCGGCGCGAACGACGTGCTCTTCTCGGTTCGCCCCGACGCGCACGCTTACGCGAGACGGCTGGCCGGGATCTTTCGGCGGCTGCGCGAGGCGCTGCCCGCCGTCCGGATCGTCACGGCGACCGCTCCAGAGCGCTGGGACTTCCTCGAGCTCGGCCCTCGCACGCGACGCCGCCTCGAACGCGGCATTGTGCGCTTCAACGCCGCGACGCGCGCGGTCGCCGACACGCACGAAGTCCCCTACATCGAGGTGGCGCGGCACCCCGGCCTCGCCGACGCGTCGAACTTCATCGCCGACGGGCTGCATCCGTCGGCCGCAGGCCACGCCCAGGCGGCGGCGGCGTTCGCCCGCCTCCTGGGAATCACGGACGAAGAGGAGGAGGAGACATGATCGAAGCGCCGTTCTCGCTCGACTTCGACCGGCTCGAGCAGGGCGCCAGGGTGCGCTCGCGCGGCCGGACGATCACCGAATCGGATCTGGTCTCGTTCTCGGCGCTGACCGGTGACTGGCACCCGCAGCACGCCGATGTCGCATGGGCCGCCGAGAGCTCGTTCGGCGAGCGGATCGCCCATGGGATGCTCGTCCTCTCCTACGCGCTCGGCCTGCTGCCGATCGACCCGGACCGGGTCGTCGCCCTGCGCGGGATCCGCAACGTGGTCTTCAAGCGCCCGGTGCCGATCGGGACGACGATCCGCGTCGAGGCCGAGATCGCCGCGCTCAAGGCGCTCGACGACGAGCATGGCCTGGTCGAGCTCGCGCTGCGGGTCCGCGACGCGGACGAGCGCCTGCTCGCGCGCGCCACCGTCGAGGCGCTGTGGCGGCGAGAGAGGCGGGAGCCGTCTCCGAACGGCGGCCGGCCGCTGACCGCCGCCGACATCGACCTCTCGCCGGTCACCGAGGGCGGGGTGCTGATCTGATGCTCGAGGGCCGAAAGCTCCTGATCACCGGCGTGATGACGCGCAAGAGCATCGCCTTCGCGGTCGCTCGCGAGGCGCAGCTCGCCGGGGCCGAGGTGGTGCTGACCGGGTTCGGTCGCTCCCGTCGGCTCACCGAGCGCGCCGCGAAGCGGCTTCCGGAGCCGCCCGACGTGCTCGAGCTCGACGTCAACAGCGAAGCTGACCTCGCCGGAGTCGCCGACGAGCTCGAGTCCCGCTGGGGCGGGCTCGACGGCGTCCTCCACGCGATTGCCTACGCGCCGGAGGACGCGCTCGGCGGCGCTTTTTTAGAGACCGGCTACGAGAGCGCGGCGCAGGCCTTCCGCACCAGCGCCTATTCCCTTCAGGCCCTCGGCCGCCACCTGGCCGGCCTGCTCGAGCGCGAGAGCGGCGGCGGGATCGTCGGGCTCGATTTCGACGCCTCGCTCGCCTGGCCGTCCTACGACTGGATGGGCGTGGCGAAGGCGGCGCTCGAGTCCACGGCCCGCTACCTGGCGCGCGACCTCGGTCCGCGCGGGATCCGCGTCAACCTCGTCTCCGCCGGACCGATCGAGACCGCGGCTGCGGGCGGCATTCCCGGCTTCGGCGACCTCGCTGGTGCCTGGGGCGAGGCGGCGCCGCTCGGGTGGGACGAGTCCAACCCGGACCCCGTCGCCAGGGCTGTCTGCTTCCTGCTCTCGGATTGGGCGAGCGGGGTCACCGGCGAGATCCTCCACGTCGACGGCGGCTTCCACGCGATCGGTGCGCCGGGCGCGGGGCGGCGCGGCTCGCAGCCGGTGAACGGTCAGGTGCCCGCTGCGGCGGGCGAGCGCGCGTAGCGCCTAGCCCTCGACGAACCCCTTCAGCTTCCCGGGCATCGACTCGATGATCTGTCCGCGCAGGACGCCGACGAGCGGGCCGCGGATCACCATGCCGAGCATTCGGCCGAGGTCGACCTCCATCCGGTAGGTGGCGCGGGTTCGGCTCGCACCCAGCTCCTCGAGTTCCCAGCTCCCGCGCACGGATTTGAGATCGCCGTCCGTCTGCTCCCAGCGAATGGCCGTCGGCTCCTCATAGCTGAACCGAAGCGTCGAGGTCAGCGTCCGGACCTTGGCGTCGGTCTCGGTGCGGACGAGGACCTGGCGGCCCGCGGAGTCGCGGTCGAGGCACTCGGCGGCCTTGATCTCGGGCTGCCAGCGCGGCGAGCCCTCGACGTCGGCGGCGACGGCGAAGACCTCGGCGATCGCCGCCTCGATCTCCGTGCTCGCTGAGCCCTCGATGGCCACCGCCGGAGCCTAGCCTGGTGTGCGTAGCACGTGGAGATCCCGCCCGTTCAGACGACCGTCGCCTGAAGCAGCGTGCCGACGGCGCCGCACGCCAGCACGACCCACAGAACGGTCGTCTTCGCGTGCCAGCGGGTGAGCGCGGCGAACGCCGCGATCGCGAGCACGGCGGTGGGCAGGTCGACGACGCTCGTTTCGACGATGTCGACGCCGACGGCGGCGATCAGGCCGATGACTCCCGCGGCGACGCCGAGCAGGAACGGCCGGACCCGCGGGTTGTCGGCGATCGCGACAAGCTGGCGGTGGAGGAAGATCGGAAACAGGAAGGCCGGCAGGAAGATGCCGACGGTCATCGCGATGCCGCCCGGCAGGCCGCCCGCGACGTAGCCGACGAACGTCGAGAAGATGATCAGCGGCGCCGGCAGCACGCCGCCGATGGCGAGCCCGTCGACGAACTGCTGGTCGGTGAGCCAGCCGTGGCCGTTCACGGCGGACTCCTGGAGGAAGGGGATCACCGTGTAGGCGCCGCCGAACGTGAGCAGGCCCGCCTTCAGCCCCTCGAAAAAGATTGCCGCCGTGAGCGAGACGGTGATCACCGGCACGGCGACGGCCGCGATTGCGGGGGCGCCGATCCGCACGATGCGGGCGCCGTTTACGCGCAGCTCGTACAGGAGCCCTGCGCCGGCCAGCACGAGGACGAAGCTCGCGGACGTGAAGTGCGTGAGCGCGAAGGCGCCGATCGCAATCAGCGCGAGCGGCAGGTCGGTGACGAACGAGCTCCCGAGCCGGACGCAGGCGCGGGCGATCAGGGCGGCGACCGCGGCGGCGAGCCCGTAGAAGAGCTCGTCGAGCTCGTGTGAGAGCCCGGCCTCGACGTACAGGATCGAGAGGCCCAGCATGAGCACGAACCCGGGGAGCATGAAGCCGAGCCCGGCCGCGAGCGCGCCCAGCTTGCCGCCGCGGATGCGGCCGAAGTAGACGCAGAGCTCGTGCGCCTCGGGTCCCGGCAGCACCTGGTAGACGGCGAGGGTCTTGCGGAAGGTCTCCTCGTCGACCCAGCCCTCCTCGTCGACGCACTCGCGCTTGATCATCGCGATCTGCGCCGCGGGGCCACCCCAGGCGAGGAGCCCGAAGTGCAGGAAGCGTCTGAAGATCGCGAGCGGCGGGTCCGCCATCGAGCGCCAGTCTGATGGGCCGCGGGCAGTCCGTTCCGAAGTTCTTCAACAAACGGCGATCAAAACCCTTAGAGTGGATCGCGCCTGAGGGTCACCTAACCACCGCCGTTTACGCGGCCGACCACGGAAGTGAGCGACGAAAGGCAGATGGCACGAGGCGTTGATCTATCTACGTACGAAAAGGCGCGTCTTGGGCGCGCCCTGCTCGATCTCGCGACGTCCGTGGTTCCGTACGTCGGGCTCACGGCGCTCATGTACGCGCTGTATGACCAGGTATCCGTCCTCGTCGTGCTCGCGCTCGCGATTCCGACGGCTGGATTCCTGCTGCGGACGTTCATCGTCTTCCACGACTGCGGGCATGGCTCGTTCTTCGGCGACAAGCGGAGCAACCGCTGGTGCGGGCGGCTCTGCGCCTTGCTGGTCTGGCAGCCGTTCTCGAATTGGCGCCACGACCACGCGGTGCACCACGGCAGCGCCGGCGATCTCGACCGCCGCGGTACCGGCGACGTGCCCACCCTGACGGTCGACGAGTACTACGCGAAGGGTTGGCGCGGGCGTCTCGGATACCGGCTCTTCCGCAGCCCGTTGGTGATGTTCGGGCTCGGGCCGGTCTACTCCCTGATGATCGCGCCGCGGCTCGCGCCGGGCGGGAAGCGCAGCCGCCTTCGCAACAGCGTCCTGCTCACCAATCTCGCGCTCGGCGTCTCGATCGCCGCGCTGTGCCTCCTCCTCGGTTGGAAGGAGTTCATGCTGGTGCAGCTGCCCGCCGCCTACCTTGCTGCCGCGGCCGGCGTCTGGCTCTTTTATGTCCAGCACCAGTTCGAGGACGTCTACTGGGAGACGGGCGAGCGCTGGAGCTACTCGGATGCGGCGCTCCGCGGGAGCTCGCATCTGAAGCTCCCGCAGCCGCTTCAGTTCTTCAGCGGCAACATCGGCCTCCACCACGTCCACCACCTGAGCGCGAAGGTGCCGAACTACAACCTCCAGGCGGCACACGACGAGAATCCCGTCTTCCACCAGGTCCCCGTGTTGACGCTGCGCGACAGCCTTCGCTGTCCGCGGTTGAAGCTGATCGATACGCCCAGCGGCCGCCTGGTCACCTTCGGCGAGGCGCGGGCGACGATGCGCGCGGCGCCGGCGGCCCTGCTCGGCTGACTCAGTCGCGCGCGTAGACCTCCGGGTTTGCGCAATGCGGCATCCGCCGCCCGGCGAGGCCGGCGAGCAGGTTGTCGACCGCGAGATCGGCCATCGCCTCGCGCGTGCGGTGGGTCGCTGAGCCGACGTGCGGGACGACGATCAGGTTGGGCGCCTCGAGCAGTGGGTCGTCGGCTGGGAGCGGCTCGGGGTCCGTCACGTCGAGCGCGGCGCCCGCGATCCAGCCCTCCGAGAGCGCCCGCGCGAGCGCCGGCTGCTCGACGATCGGCCCGCGGGCGGTGTTGACGAGATAGGCGGTCGGCTTCATCGCCCGCAGCTCGGCCTCCGCGATGAGCCCGCGCGTCTCGGAGGTGAGCGGCGCGTGGACGCTCACGAAGTCCGACTCGGCGAGCAGCCGATCAAGTGAGTCACGCTCCCCGCGCCGCGCGAAGACGAGCTCACAGTCGAAGCCGCGGAGCCGGCGGGCGACCGCCTCGCCGATCCGGCCGGCGCCGATGATCCCGACCGTGGAGCCCTGCAGGTCGCGCCCGAGCATGAAGCTCGGTCCCCATGTGCGCCACTCGCCCGCGCGAACGACCCGCTCCCCCTCGACGATGCGGCGCGAGATCGCGAGCATCAGGGCGATCGCGAGGTCCGCGGTCGAGTCGGTGAGCACATCGGGCGTGTTCCCGACCGGGATGCCGCGCGCGGTCGCCGCCGCGAGATCGACGTTGTCCGTGCCGACCGCGTAGTTGGAGATCGCGCGCAGCTCGTGGGCGGCCTCGAGGAGCTCGGCATCGACCGCGTCGGTGAGCAGCGGGAGCAGCCCGTCGGCGGCGGCGGCCCCCTCCAGGAGCACCTGCCGCGGCGGCGCCAAGGGACCGACCCAGACCTCGACCTCGTGCTCGGCGCGGAGGCGGCCGAGGGCCGTTCCCGGAAGCTCGCGCGTCACGAAGCAGCGCGCCATCGTCGCGGCAGTCTCGCGGTTGGCGCGCGGGGCTGCTGTCAGACTCGGTTCATGGACCTCGAGCTGCTCGAAAGCCGGCTCGCCGAGCGCGGCGAGCCCTCATACCGCGCCCGCCAGGTCTGGGAGTGGGTGGCGCGCGGCGCCCGCTCCTATGCGGAGATGTCGAACCTGCCCGCGGCGCTTCGGGAGGCGCTCCAGGCCGAGGTGCCTCTCTCGGCGCTCACCCTCGAGAGCTCGGCGCACTCGCGCGACGGGACCGAGAAGGCGCTCTTTGAGACCGTCGACGGCCGCCCGGTCGAGGCCGTCCTGATGCGCTACCGCGACGGTCGCCGCTCGCTCTGCGTCTCGAGCCAGTCGGGCTGCCCGCTCACCTGCACCTTCTGCGCGACGGGCACGATGCGCTTCGGGCGCAACCTGACGGGGTCGGAGATCCTCGACCAGGCGCTTCACTTCCGTCGTGCCGGCGCGGTCGACCACGCCGTGTTCATGGGGATGGGCGAGCCGATGATGAACCTCGATGGCGTGCTCGCGGCCTGCGCTCGGCTCCCGGACATCGGGATCGCCGCGTCGCGGACCACGGTCTCGACCGTGGGCTGGATCCCTGGGATCGAGCGCCTCGCGCGCGAGGGGCCGAGCGTGCGGCTGGCGCTCTCCCTGCACGCGCCGGACGACGCCCTGCGAAGCGAGCTCATGCCCGTCAACGACCGCTATTCGCTCGCCGACGTGCTCGAGGCGTGCCTCGCCTGGCGGCGGACCCGCCGGCGCCGCGTCTACATCGAGTACCTGATGCTCGCCGGCGTCAACGACCGGGTCTCCCAGGCGGCAGCACTGGCCGGGATCCTCCGGCCGCGCGAGGCGTTCAAGGTGAACCTGATCCCGTACAACCCGACCGCAAGCGGGTTCGAGGGCTCCTCGCGGGAGGCAATCGACGCGTTCAGGCGCGAGCTCGACTCGCGCGGGGTCCCGGCCACGGTGCGCCTGACGCGCGGCCGCGACATCGCCGCGGCCTGTGGCCAGCTCGCGGCGACCGCGGCGCGGCCTAAAGCTCCGCGCGGAACCTACGATGAGGTCCGCAGCGCCAAGTAGGGCTCAATCGGAGTCGAGGAGCTCCTCGACGTCGGGTCCTTCGCCGGGCGGCACGCGCAGCGCGATGTCGCCGCGCCCCCACTCGTCGAGCGGCCAGTCCGCCGTCAGCACCGCCTCCCGACCTTGATCCGTGAGGAGCTGGCGGAAGGCGCGCGCCGTCTCGAGCTCGCGGAAGTCGCGCACCACGTCCCAGTCGTCGTAGGAGGCGTCGCCGACCGTGAGCTCGGCCAGGCCGTCCGGGTGAAGCTCACCGCCGCTCGTCTTCCAGGCGCGGTTGAGCCGGTCGCGGAGTCCCATGGCGGCGGATTATCCCCTCCGGCGGCGACCTAGACTCACGCCGCGTGAAATGGAAGCGCTCCAAGCGCGGCGCGAACCGCGATGTGATCGACGCGCGCGGCTCATCGCCCAGCGCTGGAGGAGGCGGCGGGCTACCGATCCCGGGCAACATCGCCGGGCTCGGCGGCGGCGCGGGCCTCGTCGTCGTGCTTGTGATCGTCGCGATCCAGATCTTCGGCGGCGGTGGCGGAGAGGGCGGCTTCGACATCGGCTCCGTACTGAGCGGAGCCCAGGCGCCTGGTACGGCGAATCCCGTCGGCATCCCGCCGGAGGAGGATCCACAGCGTGATCTCAAGGACTTCTCCGCCTACGTCTTCAACGACGTCCAGGACACGTGGGCCGCCGTATTCCGCAAGGACGGGGAGCGCTACGAGCACGCGCAGCTCTACCTGTACGCGAACGCGGTGCGCACCAACGGCTGCGGGTCGGCGACCTCCGCCGTCGGCCCGTTCTACTGCCCTGCCGACCGGCGCGTCTACCTCGATCTGAGCTTCTACGAGGACATGAGTCGCCAGCTGAACGCGCCGGGGGACTTCGCCTGGGCGTACGTGATCGCCCACGAGGTCGGGCATCACATCCAGAACCTCCTAGGGACGAACGCCGAGGTCGACGGCGCGACACGGGACGATCCGGACCAGGCGAACGAGCTCTCGGTGCGCCTCGAGCTGCAGGCGGACTGCTACGCCGGCGTCTGGGCGGCGACCGTGTTCGCGGAGGGGGACCTCGAGCCGGGCGACATCGACGAGGCGTTCACGGCCTCCGAGGCCGTGGGCGACGACCGCCTCCAGCGCCAGGCGGGCCGGCAGGTGAACCCCGACAGCTTCACCCACGGCACCTCCGCGCAGCGCCATCACTGGTTCGAGACGGGATATTCGTCGGGCGACCCCGAGGCCTGCGACACGTTCTCCGTCGACGAGGTCTAGGCGACACCCTCCGTGTCGCCTACGCGATGGGGGGCGCGGCCGGCAATTGCGGGATTGACAGCCATGTGCACGGTCAATTCCGCAATCGCGGTTCGCAATCCCGAGGTCGCGGAGTTGACGGCAGAGCATACGTTGAGGCGGAGATCGCGGACCGCCGCACGCCAGCATGGCCTCATCACTCGCGCGCAGCTCCGAGCCCTCGGGCTCAGCCGCGACATCATCGATAACCGAGTCAAGTCGCGGCGTCTGCGGCGCTTCCGCCGCGGCGTCTACTTGATCGGGCCAACCACGCCGCCGCTCGCGCCGGAGATGGGCGCGATCCTCTCCTGTCCCTGAGGCTCGTTGCTCGTCGGTCTCAGCGCCGCATAGTCCACAAGCTCCTTCCTCACCCAGCCCAACCACGTCTCGTCGACGTCGCGGTCCCAGGCGCGGATCCAGGCCCGAAGCCGGGCGTCCGGATCCACCGCATGCGCGTCCGGCCTGATGAGCGGACGACCCGTCATGGCATCCCGCTCACGACCGTTGCGCGAACGATCATCGACTTGGCTACCACGCTGTCACCGCATGCGCTCGAGCAGGTGGTGGCGGAGGCCCATCGGCGAAACCTGGCGAAACGGGCGGAGCTACAGGCGCTGCTCGACCGATACCCGAAGCGCGCCGGGACCGCCGCGCTCCGTCGCCTCCTCAACGGCGACCGCCCACCTGCCTTCCTGCGCTCCGAAGCCGAGCGGCGTCTCCTCGCGCTCATCCGCCGGGCGCGGCTGCCGGCGCCGGAGACAAATGCGACCCTCGGTGACTTCGAGATCGATTTCTTGTGGCGCGAGGAGCGGCTCGTGGTCGAGGTCGATGGCGGGGCGTTCCACAGCGCGCTTCCGGATCGCCGCCGCGACCAGCGAAAGGATGCGGCGCTCGTCGCCGCGGGCTACACGGTCGTGCGCATCGGCTGGCACCAGATCACTGAGGAGCCGGAGGCGACGGTGGCGTTGATTGCGCGCGTGCTCGAGCGGCGCGGCGCAGCCTAGCCGGAGAGCTCGACGCGCTCGATCACCTGCGGCTCGACGGGCCGGTCACCGCCGCCCGTCGGCGTCGACTCGATCGCGTTGACCGCGTCCATGCCCTCGGCGACGCGGCCGAAGACCGTGTGCTTGCCGTCGAGCCACGGCGCCTCGTCGGCGGTGACGATGAAGAACTGCGAGCCGTTCGTGTCCGGGCCCGCGTTCGCCATCGCGAGCGCGCCGCGGACCACCTTGTGATCGTTGATCTCGTCCTCGAACGTGTAGCCGGGACCACCGGTGCCGGTGCCCTCGGGGCAGCCGCCCTGGATCATGAAATCGCTGATCACACGGTGAAACACGAGTCCGTCGTAAAAGCCGTCGGCGGCGAGCTTGCGGAAGTTCTCGACCGTCTTCGGCGCGTCCTCGTCGAAGAACTCGATGGTGATCGGGCCGGCGTTGGTGTGAAGAGTCGCTTCGGACATGGCGGCGACTCTAGGCCATCTCTACCGAGCCCGGCGCGGCGCCTATCCTCAGCGGAGGATGCAGTGCTCGTCCTGCGGCAACCTCAACCGCCCCGAGGCGCGTTTCTGCGACTCGTGCGGGGCCCGGCTCGAGGCGCCCGAGGTCGTCGATCGGTCGCCGCTCGTGGCGCCGCCCGACGCGCCGGAGGTGATCGCCGGTCGCTACCGCGTCGGCGGCTTCCTCGGCCGCGGCGGGCGCAAGCGCGTCTACCGGGCGGCGGACGAGGTCGAGGGAGGGGTGGACGTCGCAGTGGCAGTGTTCGATCCCGAGGGTGTCGAGGAGACGGTCCTCGCTCGCGCACGCCGCGAGGCGCTCGCGATGGCGAAGCTCGGCGAGCATCCCCATATCGTCCGCGTCCTCGACTCGGGCGAGGCCGAGGGCATCCCGTACATCGTCAGTGAGTATGTCGGCGGCGGCGACCTCGCGGGAGTGCTCGACGAGTGCGACGGGCGGCGGCTCGAGATCGAGCGGGCGATCGAGATCGCGATCGACGTCTGCCGCGGGCTCGAGCACGCCCACGCGCTCGAGATCGTCCATCGCGACCTGAAGCCGGCGAACGTCTGGCTCGGCGCCGACGGCGCCGCGCGGCTCGGCGATTTTGGCCTCGCGAGCATCGACCGGCGCTCGCGCGAGGCCGTCGAGGCATGCTCGTCGGCACGGTTGCGTATCTGCCGCCCGAGCAGGCCCTCGGCCGCACGGTCGACACGCGCGCCGACCTCTATTCGCTCGGCGCGATGCTGTACGAGCTGCTCACCGGCGAGCCGCCGTTCCCGGGCGAGGATGCGGTGGCGATCATTGGCCAGCACCTGAGCTCCGAGCCCGTGCCGCCGTCGCGCCACCGGCCCGAGGTGCCGCCGCCGCTCGACGAGCTCGTCCTGGCGCTGCTCGCCAAGGCGCCGGAGGACCGGCCGGAGAACGCCGCCGTCGTGCGCCGCGCGCTGGCGCACGCGGCCGACCACCTCGGCGAGCCGGCGGAGCCGCCGGCCCCGGAGAACCCGCTCGAGTCGCTCGCCGGCGGCATCTTCGTCGGCCGCGAGCACGAGCTCGAGGAGATGCGCGCGGTACTCGAGGACGCGCTCCACGGCCAGGGGCGGCTCCTCCTCCTGACGGGGGACCCGGGGATCGGCAAGACCCGCACGGCCGAGCAGCTCGCGACCTACGCCCGCGTCCGCGGGGCGCGGGTCCACTGGGGGCGCTGTCACCAGGGCGAGGGTGCGCCACCCTACTGGCCGTTCACCGAGGCGATCCGGGACTACATCGCCGAGGCCGACCCCGTTGGGCTGCAGTGCAGCTCGGAAGCCGGGCGCCGATCGTGGCGCAGATCGTCCCCGAACTGGCCGAGCGGCTCGGTGACCTCGAGGGCCCGCCGCCGCTCGCGCCGGAGCAGGCGCGCTTTCGCCTCTTCGACGCGGTTGCGGGCTTCCTCACGGGCGCCTCGCAGTCCCGCCCGCTCGTGCTCGTGCTCGACGACCTCCACTGGGCCGACGAACCGTCGCTGCTCCTGCTGCGGTTCCTCGCCCGCCAGCTCGCCGACTCCGGGCTGCTCGTGATCGGCACCTACCGCGACGTCGAGCTCGGCCGTCACCACCCGCTTGCCGAAACGCTCGCGGACCGACCGCGACCGAGGGTCCGAGGAGGGTCGCGCTGCGGGGGCTCGATACCGCCGGTGTCGGCCGGTTCATCGAGCTGATCGCCGGTGTCGAGCGCCCGCCCCGTGAGCTCGCTGAGCGGATCCGCGACCAGACGGGCGGCAACCCGTTCTTCATCGGTGAGGTCGTCCGGCTGCTCGCCGCGGAGGGCAGGCTGAGCGAGGCCGAGGCGCGGGGGGAGGCCGCCATCCCGCAGGGCGTCCGCGAGGTGGTGGGGCGGCGGCTCGACAGGCTCTCGCCGGCGGCGAACGAGATCCTGGCGATTGCCGCCGTCTGCGGGCGCTCGTTCTGGCTCGAGGTGCTCGAGGAAGTCTGCGGGCACCCATCGGCGGAGGTCGGCGCGGCGCTCGCGGAGGCCCGGGATGCGCGCCTGATCACCGAGTCGCGCGAGCGGTCGGGTCTCTACTCGTTCTCACACGCGCTCGTTCGCGAGACGCTCGAGGCGGAGATCCCCGCGACCCGTCGCGCGGTCATCCACCGGCAGATCGGGGAGGCGGTCGAGCAGCTCCACGGACCGGACTCCGAGCGCCACCTGGCCGAGCTCGCGCACCACTTCCTGGAGGCGGCGGCGCTCGGGGAGGCCGAGCGGGCCGTCTCCTACGGCGCTCGCGCCGCCGCGCGGGCAACCGACCGGCTCGCGCACGAGGACGCCGCATCTCTCTACGCCCGCTCGCTGGAGGCGATGGAGCTCGCCGGCGCCCCCGACCCCGAAGAGACGGCTCGAGCTCCTGCTCTGCCTCGCGGAGGCGCAGCGGTGCGCGGCACGCCCCGACGAGGCGCGGGCGAGGTTCCGCGATGCGGCTGCGCTCGCGCGCGAGCTCGACCGGCCCGAGGACCTCGCCGAGGCGGCGCTGGGGATGTGCCTGATCGCCGAAGTCGGCAGGCACGACCGCGAGCTCGTCGGGCTGCTCACGGAGGCACTCGAGCGGACGCCGCCGGGCGACGGTGCGCAGCGCTCGCAGCTCCTCAGCGGACTCGCCCAGGCGGTCTACTGGGTCGATGCGGAGGGGCGCTCGGAGGAGCTGGGCCTAGAGGCGCTCGAGATGGCGCGGCGAATCGGCGACACGCCGTCACTCGCGCTCGCGCTCGCCAGGCGCCAGTTCACCGGCACCGGCCTGGAGGGGGCCGAGCGGAGGCTCAAAGAGAGCGAGGAGCTCCTCGAGCTGGCGAGGCGACTGGACGATCGCGAGCTCGAGGCGCGGGCGCACGCCTATCACCTCCGCGACGAGCTCGAGCTCGGCGACGTCGCCGCCGTCGACGCCGATCTCGCGTCGTTCGCGCGCCTCGTCGAGGAGCTTCGCCAGCCGCAATGGTCGTGGCACGTGCCGCTCCTGCGCGGAATGCGCGCCGTGATCGCCGGGCGCTTCGATGACGCCGAGCGGCTCGCCGCCGAGGCCTTCGCGGGGGGGCAGCGCGCGGGCGAGCCGATTTCGGCGCAGTTCTACGCCACGCAGATCGCCCTGCTGCGCCGGCTTCGCCGCTCCGACGAGGACGTCGCGCAGCTCGACCCTCTCGTCGAGCGCCTGGCGGAGCTCGCCGACGGCTATCCCGCGATCCCGGCGTGGCGCTGCTCGCTGGCCGCGATGCACGCGGAGCTCGGCCACGAGCGTGAGGCGCGGGCGGCGCTCGAGGCGATCGCCGTCGATGACTTCGCGGTCCTGCCGCGCGACGCGCAGTGGACGATCTCGCTCGGGCTGCTCGCGGAGGCGGCGGCGTTCCTCGGCGACCGCGAGCACGCCGAAGCCCTCTACGCGCACCTGCTGCCGTACGACGGGCTCACGATCGTCGCGGGCCGCGCGGCCGCGTGCTACGGGCCGATTGCGCGCGTGTTGGCGCTGCTCGCGGGCGCCGCCGGTCGGCACATGGAGGCCGCGCGGCACTTCGAGGACGCGCTGCGCCTCTCGGAGCGCATGGGCGACCTCCCGTTCACGGCCCGCACGCAGTTCGAGTTCGCGCGGTTCGCCCTCGACCGCGAGACCGAAGGGGACCGCACGCGCGCTCTCGACCTGCTCGCCGGCGCGCTCGAGACCGGCCAGCGCATCGGAATGATCGGTCTGGTGCGTTCGGCCCTCGCGCTTCGTCTCGAGGCTCAGGGGCTGACGGCGCTCGATACGACGACCTCCATCGATTTCATGATCGAGGCGGTCTCGAACGAGCGGCCGGACATCGCCGCGCTCGCCGCCCCGGACGGCCAGGTGACGATCCTCTTCTCGGACATCGAGGACTCGACGCTGATTACCGAGCGGCTCGGCGACGAGCGGTGGCTGCGGGTCCTGCGCGCCCACAACGCGCTCTTCCGGCGGCTCGTCGGCGCGCACGGCGGCTACGAGGTAAAGAACCAGGGAGACGGGTTCATGCTCGTCTTCCCCGACGCGCGGCAAGCGGTCGAGTGCGCGGCGGCCATCCAGCGCGACCTCGCCGAGACAGAGCCGGTCGAGGGAGAGCGGGTGAGGGTGCGGATGGGCATGCACTCGGGCGAAGCGATCCGCGAGGAGGGGGACTTTTTCGGCCGCAGCGTGATCCTCGCCGCGCGGATCGCGGCGCAGGCGCGCGGCGGCGAGATCCTCGTCTCGGAGGAGCTCAAGCGCCGCGCGGAGGAGGCCGAGGAGGAATGCCCGCTCGGGTTCGACGGCGGGCGTGAAATCGAGCTCAAGGGGCTGTCGGGAAGCCACCGGGTCTACCGCGCCCTCTGGGAGCAGGCGGTCCCGGCCTAGCGTCCCCCTAGAGCGGCTCGCCCGTGAGCCAGCGGACGGCGTTCTCCACCATCATCGTCCGCTCCTGATCCTCGGTCATCCCACCGGCTCGCAGGTCGGGCAGCACCCGCCGCGGGACCATCCGGATGTCCCAGTCCTTGGCCATTCCGGCGGCGAGCAGCTGCTCGATCGTCTCGCGCGGGAACCAGTCGAGCGTCGCGCACGAGTCGGCGGAGATGAACATCCGTTCGGCGTAGCCGCGCTCGAGCAGCGTGAGCACCGTCTGGTTTCTCTGCTCGTAGGGGTGGTAGAGCTCGAGTCCGTAGCGGTCCATGCCGATGTAGACGCCTCGCTCCAGCAGCCGCTCGATGTAGTCGAGATCGCTCGTGTCACCGGTGTGGGCGATCTGCACGCGCGCCAGGTCGACGCCCTCCTCCGCGAAGATCTCGACCTGCCTCGGCCCCGTGTCGCTCGCGGGCCGCGAGTGGGCCATGATCGGCGCCCCGGTCCGCACGCTCGCCCGGGCGGCGGCGCGGTGGACCTTCTCGACGTTCTCGGTCAGGCCCGGCTCGTCCGCTGCGCACTTGATGAACGCGGCCTTGATCTCCGTGCCCTGGATGCCGCGCTCGATGTCGGCGACGAACAGCTCCGCAATCTGGTCGGGATCGCGGCTCGCGAGGAAGCTCGGCAGGTGGTCGTACGTGTAGATCCCGGTGCAGGGGACCACCTGGAGGCCGGTCGCTTCCGCCGCCCTGCGCATGAACGTGACGTCGCGGCCGAGGAACATCGCGCTCGGATCGCAGATCGTCCTGATACCCAGCTCCACCGCGGCGCTCGCCGCCTCGACCGCGGCCTCGAACTCCTCTCCAGGACCGATCGCCCGCTCAGGGATGCCCCCGAACGTGCCGGCGTCCGGCCACTGGGCGGCGACTGCCTCGTCGCGCGCCATCAGGTGCTCGTGGATCAAGGTCGTGCCGAGCTCCGCGGCCTCGATCGGTCCGGTGACCGTCTCGATCCTCGCCATCCGCGGGACTATATGCCGCGGTCGGACGGGCGCCGCGCTGAGTTCAGAGCAGCTTGACGACCGCGATCACCATCGAGGCGACGAGACAGATGATCAGCACCGCCATCATGTAGCGCCAGCTGGTCGGCATGCGTGCGACGGATAGTATGCGCGCGCAAACGGGAGCGAAGGGAGTGGTGCTTTGTTCGAGCGCATCGTTGTCGGCACCGACGGGTCCGACACGGCCGGCGAGGCCGTCCGGCAGGCGGTCGAGCTGGCGAGGGCGACGGGGGCGAAGCTGGACGTCGTGAGCGCCTACGAGCCGGTTCCGCGATCGCGCCTGCGCGAGGAGTCCGGCGAGGTCCCGGGCGACATCGCCTACGCGGTCGGCCCGCGGGAGGATGTGAACGTGATCCTCGAGGGAGCGGCCGGCCCCGCGAAGGCGGCCGGGGTCGACGTCACCACGCACGCGCGTGAGGGCGACCCCGCGGATGCGATCCTCGACCTCGCCGAGGAGACGAAGGCGACCCTGATCGTGGTCGGCAACAAGGGGATGACGGGAGCGCGGCGCTTCCTGCTCGGCAGCGTGCCGAACAAGATCTCTCACCACGCACCGTGCAGCGTCTACATCGCGCGGACGACCTAATCGATACTGCGCGGCGTGAGTGAATTCACGCCCGGCGACGAGGAGCTGATGCGCCTGGCGCTGGACGAGGCTCGGCGTGCTGCCGAGCACGACGACGTCCCGATCGGCGCGGTCGTCGCCCGTGGCGGCGAGGTCCTCGCCGCGGCCGGGAACGAGCGCGAGCTGCGCCGGGACCCGACCGCGCACGCCGAGATCCTGGCGCTGCGCGAGGCCTCGTCCGTACTCGGCGGCTGGCGGATCCCCGACAGCGTCCTCTACGTCACGCTCGAGCCGTGCGCGATGTGCGCCGGCGCCGTCGTGCTGGCGCGCGTGCCACGGGTCGTCTACGGCGCTCCCGATCCGAAGGCGGGCGCCGCCGGCAGCGTGTTCGACGTGCTCGGCGAGCGGCGGCTCAACCATCGGCCGCTGGTCGCGGTCGGGCTCCTGGAGGAGGAGGCGGCCGAGCTCCTGCGCGTCTTCTTCGCCGCTCGTCGCGGTTAGGGTCCTCGCCGGGGAGAGCCGCGAACGCGGGTCGGGCGCGCGGCACCGAGGAGTTCGGCCGGGCGCTGGCCTTCGGCGACGCAAGCGTTGATGCAGACGCGCCGTGCGGCGGCGTTACCGCCGAGGGTGAAGGTACGTTTCCCGCGCGCGGCCCGGGCCGGGTGCAGGCAGCGGGCGATTTTCAGACGAAGAAGGTGCGAGTGATGGCTGAGGTTGGCTTTCCGGGACGTTTTGCCGTCGGACTCGCGTTCCTCTTGGGGGGGCTGATCGCAGCACCCGCTGCGGATGCGGGCACTTACCAGGCGCGCTTTTGCGTCGAGAACGTGACACCAGCGGGCGATAAGGGGCCATTCGAGCGGTTCGGAAACGAGAGCCTGTTCCAGCTCACCAACGCCTGTGGAAACGCGAACGGGCTCCGCGTCAGCCAAATCGCGGGGAACGCCGCCGCCGACGGGGCGTTCGGGCGCTGGCTCGCGGAGCGGCCCGAGGGGATCACGGTGAACCAAATCGACTACGCGGCCATGGGCGCGGATCAGTCGGGGGGCTATTTCCCGCAGGTGATCGGGACCGTGCCGGCGGGTGAACTCGGGATCATCAACGGCGGGCAGGAGCTCGACGGCTCGTTCAAGGACTTTTCGGTGACGGGAGATGTGCGCCGGTTTGGCATTCAGGTCGTCTGCCAGACCGGTGGAGGGGCGTGCGCCGCGACGCCGCCGGGCAACCCGGAGGCCGCGCTCAAGAACATCGTCTACACGCTCTCCGACCCGAGCGCGCCCTCGATCACAGTGGACGGCGGTTCCCTGTTCGAGGGCGCCGTGCAGGCGGGCACGCAGTCGATCGGCTTCACGGCCGCCGACTCCGGCTCCGGCGTCTACCAGGCGGTCGCCCACGTGAATGGCGAGGATGCTGCCGCCACGCCCGGCAGCTGCAAGCTCGGCGAGGGATACGCGACGGCCTTCGCGCCCTGCTCCCCGACGCTGGGAGGGGAGATCGCGGTCGATACGGCCAGTGCCCCGTGGAGAAACGGCGTGAACAACGTCAAGACGTGCGTCGACGACTACTCGGCCGGAAGCCGCGTCTGCGGTCCGCCGCGCAAAGTGCGGGTCCTGAACGGCTGCGGCGTCAATGCGCCGCCCGCCGATGTCGGGCAGACGATGACGCTGGGCTGGCCGGGGAAGCGGGGCGTGGTTCGCTCGCGACAGGGTCGCGCTCGCCGAGCTACCGCGCGCTTGTTCGCGCCCGGCGCCGTACCGCTCGCCGGCGCGGTCGTCTGCTTCTCACGCGGCATCCCTGCCGGCGACAAGCGGGTCGAGCGGGTGATCGCCGCCGGAGCCGTCACCGGTGCGGACGGACGCGCGGCCGTCAAGGTTCGCGCCCAGTCGAGCCGCAGCGTCTGGGCCACCTATTGGGCGAACCCGGAGACGATGATCCGCAAACGGATCGAGCTGCGCGTCTCGCCCGCTGTCCGACTCGGGTTGGAGGCGCCAAAGCATCCAGAGGTAGGGGATCGGATCATCGTCCGGGCGGTGCTGCGCGGGAAGTTCAAGGCGAACCGCACGGTGTGCTTTTACGCGACTCGTCCCGGGCGGGACAAGTTCGACTGCGACGAGACCGGCCCGGGAGGTCGCGCCCGCGTCTCCTACCGGGCGAAGAAACCAGGCAAGATCAACTTCTATGCCAAGGTCCCGAACCAGCGCGATTACCCGTACACGCGCGGCCGTTCGGCGAAGAAGGACGTGCGCATCGAGCAGTGAGCCCCGTGGCGGGCTGTCGGAGTAGACGATGTCCCCGCAGCTAGATGTCGACCGGGAAAATGCCGCGGCATTCGTCGACGCCTACGGGCGCACGTGGGAACGATGGGACTTCGACGGGTTCGTCGATCTGTTCAGCGACGACGTCATCTACGTCGCTCACGCCACCGAGCGAACGGTGGTGGGCCGAGCGGAGCTTGCCGACTACATCCGGGATGAGGCCGCCGATCAGGGGCAGGCGAGTGTTCGGATGGGAACGCCGGTAATCGACGGCAACCATGTCGCGGCCGAGTTCTGGGTTACGCGGACCAACGAGGGCGAGAACTGGACAACCCCCGGCTGCTTCATCGCGCAACTCGGCCCGGACGGGCGCTGCACCTTCTTCCGCGAGTACTGGTTCGACGTGGAAGGCCATTCGAGCGCGTACGACGGATGGGGGCAGTAGGCGATGTCGCAGGAGAACGTGGAGATCGTTCGCCACGCATTCGATGCCTTCGGCCGAGGCGACATCGAAGGGCTCCTGCGGGTCTGCGACGAGAAGATCGTCATCACCCAGCCGGCCGAGCTTCTGGACGCGCCCTCTACGAAGATGTACGGACACACTGGAGTGCTCGAGGCGCTCGCCATCTGGCCGGAGCAGTGGGACGACTACCGCATCGAGACCCTCGAGATACTTGCTGATCCCGGGGACCACGTGGTCGTCGCTACTCGCCAGAGCGGCCGCGGCAGGCAAAGCGGCGTCAAGGTGGAGATGGACTTCACGTTCGTGTTCACCATGCGGGACGAGAAGATCAACGAGTGGCGGCTGTTCTTGCACGAAGCCGAGGCGCTCGAAGCAGCCGGGCTGTCGGAGTAGGCGAGGCGCGGCAGGGCGCCGTCACCGCCCGCCGGCCCTCCAATCGGACGGATCCAGCGGATTAGCGCGATGAAAGCGGAGAGGGTGGGATTCGAACCCACGAGGCAGCTTTCACCGCCCACGCGATTTCCAGTCGCGCACCTTAAGCCACTCGGTCACCTCTCCCGAGCGGTTTGACGATAGCGACGCGCCGGAGCTCGGGGCCCGGAATACGCTCCGCGGGTGGACCTCTCGAGGCACGTGCGCGACATCCCGGACTTCTCGGTGCCAGGAATCGTGTTCAAGGACATCACGCCGCTTTTGTTAGACCCGGAGGCGTCCGCCGCGGCGCTCGACTCGCTGATCGACTGTCAGCGTCTCCTACGAGCTCGAGTACGGAGTCGACGCGCTCGAGCTCCACGCGGACGCCGTCGGCGACGGAGGCCGGGTGCTGCTCCACGACGATCTGCTCGCCACCGGTGGCACGGCGGCGGCGAGCGCCGAGGCGATCGAGCGGCTCGGTGGCGAGGTCGTGCGTTGCGCTTTTTTGATCGAGCTCGCGTTCCTCGGCGGGCGTGAGCGCCTTGCCGGCGCGACGTCCGGTCTCTGATCAGCTATGCCGGTGCCTGAACCGGGCGGGGCCGCAGCTAAGATCGCCGAGATGGTGGACCAACACGGCCGCGGACCGACAGAAACCTGGAGCGTCTACCTCTCGGGCGAGATCCATTCCGACTGGCGGGAGCGGATCGCCGAGGGGGTGCGCGAGGCCGGCCTGCCGGTCGAGCTCTTCAGCCCGGTCACCGACCACGGCGCTTCCGATGACGTCGGCGTCGCGATCCTCGGGCCGGAGCAGGACGGCTTCTGGAAGGATCACAAGGGCGCCGGCGTGAACGCCGTGCGAACGCAGACGCTCCTGCGCCGCGCCGACGTGGTCGTGGTCCGCTTCGGCGACAAGTACAGGCAGTGGAACGCCGCCTTCGAGGCGGGCTACGCGGCCGCGCTCGGCAAACCGATCATCACCCTGTACGACTCCGATCTCACGCACGCACTCAAGGAGGTGGACCGGGCGGCGATGGCAACCGCCGAGACGCCGGAACAGGTCGTCGAGATCCTTCGGTACGCGATCGCCGGCCCGGGCGTGCGCGTCTAGCAGCCGAGCCCCGACGTCCCCTCGCTAGCCTTGACACCCGCCATCTGGAGGGGTGGCAGAGTGGTTGAATGCGGCGGTCTCGAAAACCGTTAGCCGTCGATTAGGCGGCTCGAGGGTTCGAATCCCTCCCCCTCCGCTAGAGCGCTAAAGCCCCTGCAATCCGGCGACCTTTCGTCCATGCACGCCTTCGGATAAGCACGTTCCGGCTGAGGGTTTGCCACCGAATCGGGCGGAGATCACGCTGCATGCCCGAGATCACGATCGCACCTCGATCGCAAGAAGCTATTGGTCGGACTTCCAATCGAAGCTGAACAGAGCTAACACACGCTCATGGCCGCCCGGCGACCCGAGGGAATCGTCTTACGCCACCGATCACGTTGCGCAAGCGCCTACGGCGGGACGTGCGACTGTCGTCCAGGCTACCAGGCGCAGGTGTTCTCTGCGCGGGATCGGAAGACGATCCGAAAGACGTTCCGCACCCTGTCTGATGCCCGCGCATGGCGAGCAGAGGCGCGGTCGGCCCTCCGGGCCGGGACGCTGCGCGCTCCGACACGGATCACCGTCGCTGAAGCCGCCGACGAGTGGATCAGCGGGGCCAAGGCGCGGGTGATCAGGACACGCTCAGGTACACCGTATAAGCCGTCGGCGCTGCGCAGCTATGAGCGCTCGCTGCGCACGCGCGTCGTGCCAGCCTTGGGCCACCTGCGCCTTTCCTCCGTGAGCCGGGCATCCCTTCAGGACCTGGTCGACGAGATGGTCGGCGCTGGCAAAAGTCCGTCGACGGTCCGCA
The DNA here is from genome assembly GCA_035296705.1 of Solirubrobacterales bacterium. Lineage (GTDB taxonomy): Bacteria > Actinomycetota > Thermoleophilia > Solirubrobacterales > 70-9 > WHSW01. The sequence continues at coordinate 281 of DATHAL010000033.1, read as the reverse complement.
ACACGATCCTGCCCCTGCGGGCGATCTACAGACGCGCGGTGGCTCGGGCCGATGTGATGACGAATCCCACCTTGGGCCTTTCGCTGCCCGCGCCGAGGGGCACTCGCGATCGGATTGCCGCGCCGGCAGAGGCGGCGGAGCTGTTGGAGGTCCTCGAACGGCCTGATCAGGCCGTGTGGGCGACGGCCCTCTATGCAGGACTTCGCCGGGGCGAGATTCGCGGCCTCCGGGCGAAAGACGTGGACTTCGGTGCGGGCGTGATCCGAATCGAGCAGAGTTGG
>DATHAL010000032.1:0-15481 GCA_035296705.1 Solirubrobacterales bacterium | reverse complement strand
GTAGACCGTGTCGTAGAGCGAGCGGAAGAGGCCAAAGGCTCGGGTCGCCTCGAACGAGCTGCCGTACTCCACGTAGCGGCGCTCGGCGCGGTGATACCAGTTCATGCCGCTGATCCAATGGCGGTCGGGGCCCTCGCCGGTCGTGATCTCCGACGTGCAGACCGGCGTCACCGACGGGAAGGACGCGACGCAGTCCTCGACCAGCGTTCCGCGCTCGAGCAGGCTCGCGAACGTTGGTGCGACTCCTCCGGCCACCGCGCGCTGGAGCTTGTCCGTCCGCAGCGAGTCGACGACGCAGAGGACGAGCTTGCGTGCGGTCACCGCAGCGACCGCAGCCCCTCGTACTTGCGATCCGCGCGGCGGCGCTGGGCGGACGAGAGATACAAGACGCCGAGGAGCGCGACGAGCCCGACCGGCTGGACGACGAGCGAGAGTCCCGCGATCGCGAGCGCGCCGAGGGCGATGATCGCCCCGGTGAAGCCGCCCTCACCGGCGCGCTCGCGGGCGCCTTGGGCGACATTGGAGACGACCTCGAACGCGCCGAGCGCGATCGGCGCCCCGAGGATCCAGCCCGGCCAGGCCGGATGGTCCTCGGCCGAGAGCGAGAGGCCGTAGACGGCCGCGCCGACGACAGCGGCGACCGCAGCGAGTCCGAGTCCGACCGCGTCGCGCCGCCCGACGGCGCCCGCGAGCGCTCCGGCGGCCACCGCGAGTCCGATTCCCTGGAAGTACTCCATCGGCGCCGCAGGCTACCCATCGTCCGAAGCCGCCGCCGCTAGCGTGCCGCTCGTGATCTCGGCATCTGGCGAACACGGCCCATGGGCGCGTCGCGGGGCGCGGGCGAGCGACCGCGCGAGCTACTCGGATGCGTCCACGATCCCATTCTGGCTCGATGCGACACAGCGGCCGGCCGCGACCGCGCCGCTCGCGGGCGAGCGCGAATGCGACCTCGCGATCGTCGGCGCCGGGCTGGCCGGCCTGTGGGCTGCGGTCCTGGCGGTCGAGGACGAGCCGAGCCGTGACGTGGTGGTGGTCGACGGGGCGCGGATCGCCGACGGCGCGAGCGGCAGGAACGGCGGCTTTCTCGCCTCGTCGCTCACGCACGGCGTCGCGAACGGGATGGCGCGCTTCCCGGAGGAGATGCCGACGCTCGAGCGACTCGGCCTCGAGAACTTCGCGGCCGTCGCCGACGCGGTGGAGCGCCACGGCATTGCTTGCGGGTTCGAGGCCAGCGGCGACCTCGACGTCGCCGTCGAGCCGCACGAGGTCAAGTGGCTCGCCGATGAGGCCGCTGTCCTGCGGGCGCTCGGCCACGAGGTCGAGCTGCTCGACCGCGAGCGCGCTTGGGCCGAGGTCCACTCGCCGGTGTTTGAGGGCGCGCTCTGGCGGCGGTCCGGCGCCGCGCTCGTCGACCCGGCACGCCTTGCGTGGGGCCTCGCCCGGGTCGCTGCGGAGGGCGGCGCGCGGCTGCACGAGCGGACCCGTGTCGAGGCGATCGAGCGGGGCGGGGCGGGGGTCGAGCTTCGGCTCGCGGGCGGGCGCCTGCGCGCGCGCAAGGCCCTGCTGGCGAGCGGCGCCTTCCCCGGACTCGTCGGCGACATCCGCCGGCGCGTGGCGCCGGTCTATGACTACGTACTCGTCACCGAGCCGCTGACCGCGAAGCAGCGCGAGGCGATTGGCTGGCCGAACCGCCAGGGCGTCGGCGACGTTGCGAACCGCTTCCACTACTACCGACTGACGGAGGACGACCGGATCCTCTGGGGTGGCTACGACGCGATCTACCACTACGGCGGCGGCATCGGGCCGCGCTTCGAGCAGCGCGAGGAGAGCTTCGCGAGGCTCGCGAGCCACTTCTTCACCGCCTTCCCGCAGCTCGAGGGGGTCCGCTTCACGCACCGCTGGGGCGGCGCGATCGACACCTGCAGCCGCTTCTTCGCCTTCCACGGCACCGCGCTCGACGGTCGCGCCGCCTACACCGTGGGCCACACCGGCCTTGGCGTCGGAGCGAGTCGCTTCGGCGCGCGGGTGGCGCTCGACTTGCTCGCGGGCCGCGAGAACGAGGCCACTCGCCTGAGGGCGATCCGGTCAAAGCCGCTGCCGTTCCCGCCCGAGCCACTTCGGTGGGGCGCGATCGAGCTGACGCGCAGCCGCCTCGCCGCCGCCGATCGGCGCGGCGGCCGGCGCGGACTGTGGCTTAGGACATTGGACCGGCTCGGGCTCGGCTTCGACAGCTAGGTCCCGTGCCGCGCGCGCCGTGCGCCGGTTGCTTCGTTGCGCCACACTGACGCCCGTGCCCGAGAGCCACGAGCAGGCGACGCCGCCGGAGGGGACGCCGGTTTCGCAGTCGGCGCGCCGGCACCGGCGCTCGCACACGACCGCGCGGGACCTGGAGCGGTACGCGTCGCTGTTCGCGCAGCGCACTCGGGTCATGCGCTCGAGCGCGATGCGCGACCTGATGGAGATCACCGCCCGGCCGGAGGTGATCTCGCTCGCCGGAGGGTTGCCCGACACCTCGACCTTCCCATCGGAGAGTTTCGCGGCGCAGATGACGCGGATCGCGCAGGAGAGCTCCGCGGAGGCGCTCCAATATGGGCCCACGGAGGGGTTCGCCGAGACCAAGGACTGCGTCCGGGAGGTCATGCGCGCCGAGGGAATGGACCCGGACCCCGAGGATGTGATCATCACCACGGGCGGCCAGCAGGCGATTGACCTGGTCGCCAAGGCCCTCGTCGACCCGGGTGACGTCGTGATCGCCGAGGGCCCCACCTATCCGGGCGCCGTGCCGGTCTTCTGCTCCTACCAGGCCGAGACGCTCCAGGTGCCGATGGACGCGGACGGCATGGTGATCTCAGAGCTCGAACGGCTGCTCGAGCGGCTGGCCGCTAACGGCAGGCGGCCGAAGTTCATCTACTCGGTGCCGAGCTTCCAGAACCCGGCTGGGGTGACGATGTCCCCTGAGCGCAGGCGACGGCTCGTCGAGATCGCAAGAGAGCGCGAGCGGCTGGTCCTCGAGGACAACCCCTACGGCCTGCTTCGCTACGAGGGCGAGGCAGCCGAGCCGCTCTACAAGCTCGACGGTGGCGACTACGTCCTTTACCTCGGCACGCTCTCGAAGATCCTGTCGCCCGGCATCCGGCTCGGCTGGCTCTGCGCGCCGCCGCCGGTGATGGAGAAGGTGGTGCTCGGCAAGCAGGCCGCGGACCTGTGCACGTCGACCCTGACCCAGTACTTCGTACGCGAGTACTTCGGCGAGGGGCGCTGGCGCCAGTACGTGCATGATCTCTGCGGGATCTACCGCGAGCGCCGCGGCGCGATGCTCGATGCGCTCGAGCGCTGCTTTCCGGCGCAGGCGAGCTGGTCGGCGCCAGCCGGCGGGCTCTTCCTCTGGGCCACGCTGCCTTCATACATCGACACCACCGACCTGTTGGCGAAGGCGCTCCGCGACAACGTGGCCTTCGTCCCGGGCGCCGCGGCCTACACCGACGGGCGCGGGGGCAGCTCGATGCGGCTGAACTTCTCTGCGTCGCCGCCCGAGGAGATCCGCGAGGGGATTCGCCGCATCGGCCGTGTGGTGACCGAGCAGGTCGAGCTGTACGAAACGCTTACGACAGAACACAACGTTGCGCCCGCCCCCTCCGCTGCCCGTCCCGGGGCGACCGGGTCAGCCGAGGGACGGGGCTCCGTTATCCCCTTCCGCCAACCGGAATGAAGGTCGCCGTCCTCAAGGGGGGCCGCGGGCTCGAGCGCCAAGTGTCGTTGCGCAGCGGTGCGCGCGTCGAGGACGCGCTCGGCTCGCTCGGGCACGAGGTGTTGCCGATCGACGTCGGGGCCGACCTCGTGTCGGTGCTCAAGGTGGAGCGACCCGAGGCCGCCTTCGTTGCCCTGCACGGGCCGGGGGGCGAGGACGGAACCGTGCAGGAACTGCTCGAGATCCTCCGGATCCCCTACACCGGTCCGGGCGTCCGCGCCTGCGTCCGCTCGATCGATAAGGTCGCCGCGAAGCACGAGCTGCGGGCGGCCGGCGTCCCAACCCCGGACTGGGCGGCGTTCAACGCCCTCGCCTTCCGCGAGCTCGGAGCGGGCGACGCGCTCGAGGAGATCGAGTCCGGGCTTGGCTTCCCGCTCGTCGTCAAGCCCGCGGCCGGCGGCTCCTCGCTCGGGGTCAGATTCGCTGCGGACGCGGATCGCGTCCCGGAGGCGCTCGTCGCCGCGTTCTCTTACGACGACCGCGTGCTGCTCGAGCGGCACGTCTCCGGCCGCGAGATCGCCGTCTCGCTGATCGCCGGGATCGCGCTGCCCGCGGTCGAGGCGCGGCCGCGCGAGGAGGACCGCTTCAACTACGAGGCACGCTATGAGATCGGGCGCACCGATTACGTCTGCCCCGCCGACCTCGGCGCGGCCGAGGGGCCGGTGCTCGACGCCGCGCTTCGCACCTGGGACGCGCTCGGCTTCGACGCCTTCGGCCGCGTCGACATGATCGTCACCGACGACGGTCCGCAGGTGCTGGAGGCGAACGCGATCCCGGGCCTCACCGACACCTCGCTGCTGCCGATGGCGGCCGAAGCCGCCGGGATGTCGTTCGAGCGCCTCTGCGAGCGCCTCCTCGAGCTCGCGCTCGAGCGCGGCCGCGAGGCGCCGGTCGGTTCCGTCGACGCGGCCGCCGACCGCAATTAGGCCTCTAGTCGACGAGCCGCCGCTCGACGGCCCATCGGCTGAGCTCGTGGCGGTTCGAGAGCTGGAGCTTGCGCAGCACCGCGCTCACGTGCGCCTCGACGGTCTTGGGTGAGATCGAGAGCTCGAGCGCGATCTCCTTGTAGAGGTAGCCGCGGGCGATCAGTCGCAGGACCTCGCGTTCGCGATTCGTGAGCTGGTCGAGCTCCGGGTCGACCTCGGCCTCCGTGAGCTGGCCGGCGAACGCGTCAAGGACGAACCCTGCGAGGCGCGGCGAGAAGACGGCGTCGCCGTCACGGACCCGCCGCACGGCATCGGCGAGCTCGGGCCCGGAGATCGTCTTGGTCACATAGCCGCGGGCACCGCCGCGAACGACGGCGATCACGTCGTCGGGCGCGTCGGAGACGGAGAGCGCGAGGAAGCGCTGCGCCGGGCGTTCCTCGGCGACCCGCCGGATTACCTCGACGCCGCCGCCCCCCGGCATGTGGACGTCGAGCAGGACGACGTCGGGGCGCTCCGTGACGATCAGGCGCACCGCCTCCTCGACCGACCCGGCGTCGCCGCGCACGTCGACCAGCCCTTCGAGCTCGGCGCGGACGCCGCTGCGGAAGATCTCGTGGTCGTCGACGATGACGGCGCTGGGTTTCGCGCCGCTGGTCACGTCGCCACCTGCGCCTCGATCTCGAGCTCGATCTCGGTCCCCTCCCCGCGAACGGAGCGCACCCTGGCCTCGCCGCCGTTGCGCTTCATCCGAGCGATGATCGAGTCTCGCACGCCGCGGCGATCGCCCGGGACCGCGTCGAGGTCGAACCCCGGCCCGCGATCGCGGATGAACACCTGCGCCCGTTCGGCGGATGCCTCGCAGTAGACCGCGACCGGTCCTGCGTCGCCGGCGAACTTGGCGGCGTTCGTGAGCGCCTCGCGCGCTGCCGCGATCAGCGCCTCACCGCTGGCGTCGAGCGGGCGGTCGCCCACGGCGACGACGTCGATCGCGACTCCGTGCGCGTCCTCGACCTCCGCGGCGACGCGGCGCAAGGCGGCGCCGAGCGTCCCGTCGTCGGACATCGAGCCGCCGCCGAACAACCACGACCGGAGCTCGCGCTCCTGTCGCCGGGCAAGGGTCGCGACCTCGCGCGGGTCGCCGGCGCACTTTTGCATCAGGGTCAGGGTCTGAAGCACCGAGTCGTGGAGGTGCGCGGCCAGCTCCGCGCGCTCCTGGGAGCGGATCCGCTCCGCCCGCTCGGCGGCCAGGTTGCGGCCCAGCCTCCACAGGAACGGAGCCAGGATCAGCGCCAAGGCGAGGACCGCGACGATGGCCGCGAAGGCGGCGTCGCGCACCTCCCCGAGCGCGTCGTTGGCGGACAGGAAGAGCAGCGCGGCGCCGACGACCAGCGCGACCCCGAACCCGCCGCGGTAGAGGTCCGTGAGCGGCGTGCGCGCGCGGCGTGCGGTCGTCGGGCGGCCCGGCGCCGGCGCCTCGGCAGGCTCGTCCACGGGGCGCGCGCTCAACCGGGACTGTCGCCAGAGAAGCGCCGCGCCTGCGGCGGCGAGCATGAACGGCCAGACGACTGCATCGCTCCACCAGAGCCCCAGCTCGCGCAGGACGAGGAGCAGCGAGAGCGTGAGGAACCCGGCGCCGGCGGCGACGCGCCAGCCCCCGCGGCGCACCCCGAGCGCGCTCCGGCGGCCGCGCTCGGCCGCGACTGCGGCAGTGCCCTCCGGCAGCGCTACCCACAGCACGAGATAGGCGACGGCGCCGATCCCGCCCGTGGCGACGGCGAGGACGACGGACGCCACCCGGACGAGCAACGGGTCGATCCCGAGCCGCCTGGCGACGCCGGCGCAGACACCCGCGATGAGGCCGCGCTCGCGGTCTCGGATCAGTCTCGTCGCGGCTTGCGTCGCCTCGGCCACGCCCTCAATCGTCGCTCAGCCCGCTGATCAGGAGGATCGTCCCCAGCGCGGCGGCGACCAGCGCCGTCAGCAGGTTGAAGCCCAGGTCCAAGGTCCCCTCCTGCTCGAGGAGCAGGAGCACGCCGAGCACGAGGAGCGCCGCTCCTGACGCCAGCGAGACCCTGTCCACGCCGCTTTGCATCAGCTGGCGCAGGCCCTCTCCTGGAGGTCACGCATCGCCGAGTCGGCGACGTCGATCTCGCCGCGGTGAAAGTGCCCCTCCTCCACGTCGACGTCGTTGTCGTTGAGGACGCGGAGCTGCCCGACGTCCACCTCGGCGTCCAGCTCGAGCCGCGGGGTCGCCGGGGTCGGACCGACACCGTCCGTGAAGACGTCGAACCCGTCCGAATCCGAGCCCGCGATGTCGAGGTCCCCGGCCTTCGTCTCCGCGACCGCGCTCACGCACACGTTCTCGGGCACCGCGACGATCGCCTGCCCGATGCCGAGGTCGATGTCGGCGTGGACGACGGAGGTCGGCTGCCAGTCGAGGCCGCGCAGGTCGACGACGATCCGGCCGATGCCGAGCTCGTAACCGTCATCGGGGATCGCGGCCGGGCTCGTCGGGGCGTAGTCGCGCTGCCCGACGCCGCCGCCGAACGAGACGTCCGCGGCACTGACCAGCGCCAAGGGCACGGCCAGGGCGAGCGCCGGAGCGATCAACCACCGTGCCCCGCCGCGGAAGGCGGCCACGATCAGCATCAGCCCGATCACGATCACCACCCCGGCAACCACGGCGCCGCTGCCCGTGGCGCCCGCGAAGGCACTCGCAAGCGCCAGGATGCCGAGCCCGATCGCGGCCAGGAATCCGAGCGCGATCGCAGCAAGGAGGGCGCCGCCGCGCACCGGCCGATCGCGGTCTCGCAGGTAGGAATAGGCGGCCGCCGCGAGCAGGGCCACGATCGCCAGCCAGGCGATGCCCCAGAAGCGGTCGCCCCAGTTGCCGTCCCAGAAGACGAGCGAGCCGATCGCGGACATCGCGGCGAGGACGACCACTACCCCGAGCGCCACTCGCAGCCAGCCGGAGCGCTGGATCGGGGCCACCGCCTCCTCCTCGCCCTCCGCCGGCTCGCTGGGGACGAACAGGAAGAGCACCGCGTAGGCGAGGACGCCGAGCCCGCCGAAGAAGATCGAGACGGCGAAGCCGATTCGGAAGATCACGGGATCGACGGCGAAGTAGCGCCCGAGACCGCCGGCGACGCCGGCGACCATCCGGTCGCGGCGGCTGCGCGTGAGCCGGCGTGGGCCGTCGTCGGGGGGTGGTGTCGGCGGCTCGAGCCGCTCTGTCGGTTCGGTGTGCGGTTGGTCGTTCATCGAATCCTCCTGGCCCTCCGCGGGCCTACGTTGTTGGATGACTCGATGCTCGCGCCGTTCGGCCGACGCGTCCATTGGGGATCACCCCGATGCCCCCCGCGTCGTTCCCGGAGCCGGGGCCGGGGCTAGGACTCGCCGCCGGTGGCGAAGTCCTCGGGCGTCACGTCCTCGAGGAAGTCCTTGAACTTCTCCACGACCTCCTCCTGGTCCTCGACCTCGTGCTCGAACTCGATCGAGGACTCCTCGATCACCTCCTCGGCCGCGAAGATCGGCGCCTGGCAGCGCACCGCCAGCGCGATCGCGTCCGAGGGTCGGGAGTCGATCTCGACCTCCGAGCCGTTGATGGAGAGCGTGATCGAGGCGTAGAAGGTGTTGTCGCGGAGCTCCGTGACCGAAACCCGCTCGCACTTCGCCTCGAGCTGCTCGAGCATGTCGTTGAGCAGGTCGTGGGTCATCGGCCGCGGCGTCTGGGCACCCTGAAGCTTCATCAGGATCGCGGCGGCCTCGGGATGGCCGATCCAGATCGGCAGGAACCGGTTCCCGTCGACCGTCTTCAGCAACACGATCGGCTGCTTGCCGACCATGTCAAAGCTGACGCCGTAGATCTGCATCTGCTGCATGGAGTGGGTTCCGGCCCTGGCCTCGGTTGCGTGCCTGAGAGCCATTATAGGTCCGGCCCGGAGGCTCCCTCAGGCGGGGGCGAGCGTCGGCTCCGAGCCATGTCCGCGGGGCGATTGCGGATCATGGGGGCAGCGATCGCCGTGGCCGCGCTCGCCGGCTGCGGCGGTACCGCGAAGGCGACGCCTCGCACTGGAGGGCGAGCGGTTTGAGAGGCCAGGATTCGCCCAGCCACGGACGGATGGGCGATCCTGGACTCGAACCAGGGACCTCGTCCTTATCAGAGACGCGCTCTAACCAACTGAGCTAATCGCCCGGGGCGGCCATTCTAGAGGCCGCCATCGACCTTGGGAACGGACCGGCTCAGCTGAGCGTCCGCTCCTCGACGATCTCGTAGACCCCGTCGGGTCCGACGTCCTTGATGAACTCCTCGGTGGCCGCGCGGCGCTGCTCGTAGTCGCCGCCCTGCTGGCCGGCTCGCAGCTCGTCGAGCGTCCCGTCGAAGAACCCGAAGGTGATCACCTCGTTCTCGTCGCCGACGTTGCGCAGCGCGTAAAACCGCTGCCAGCCGGACGGGACCTCGACGTCGTCGGAGGGCACGAAGGCCTCCTTGAACTGCTCGAAGCTGCCGGGCTTGAGCCTTCGGACCGTGAGCGCACAGAGCATCTCTTCTCCTCTCCTCGTGTGCCTCTCTGAGTCTGCGTCGATTCTCCTGCGTTACGTTGCGCCACCGTGAGCCCGCGGCGTCCCGACCTGCCGAGCCTGCGCCGCGACGCGCTCGCCGCCGACCCGTTCGCCCAGTTCGCCGCCTGGTATGACGAGGCCCTGCTCGAGGTGCCGCTCGCCGATGCCGTCACACTGGCCACGGCCGACGCAGATGGCGCCCCGGACGCGCGCATGGTCCTGCTCAAAGGCCACGGGCCCGACGGCTTTCGCTTCTTCACCAACCGCGGGTCCGCGAAGGCCCGTCAGCTCGCCGCGGATCGGCGCGCCGCGCTCGTGGTCTACTGGAGGGAGCTCGATCGGCAGGTGCGGATCCGCGGCGGGGTCGAGCCCCTCTCGGACCCCGATTCCGATGCGTACTTTGCGACCCGGCCGCGCGATTCGCAGCTCGGCGCCTGGGCGTCACCGCAGAGCCGGCCGCTCGAGTCGCGAGAGGAGCTCGAGCGACGCTTCGCCGAGCTCGACGCCGAGTACGCGGAGGCCGCCGTGCCGCGACCGCCGTTCTGGGGCGGCTACCTGCTCGTGCCGGCGACGGTCGAGTTCTGGCAGGGGCGGATCGGCCGCCTCCACGACCGCTTCCTCTACTCCCGCGAGGGCGGCGGCTGGTCGATCGTTCGGCTCGCCCCCTGATCGCCGTCACAGGGCGATACGCCACCTCGTCTCACTCGTAGATGAACACGAATGCGAGGAGAAACCGATGAGAGTCTTCGTAGCAGGCGCCACCGGCGCCCTCGGTAGGCAGCTCGTCCCACGGCTCGTCGCGGCCGGGCACGACGTCACCGGCACGACCCGCAGCCCGGAGAAGTTCGACGAGGTACGGGCGCTCGGAGCGAGGCCGGCAGCGATGGACGGGCTCGATCCCGACCAGGTGGGCCGGGTGGTGAGCGAGGCGGAGCCCGAGGTCATCGTCCACGAGCTCACCGCGTTGTCTGGCGATCTGAGCATCCGCAAGCTCGACCAGACGTTCGCGGTCACCAACCGCCTGCGCACTGAGGGCACCGACCACCTGCTCTCCGCCGCCAAGGCGGCCGGCGTGCGGCGGTTCGTCGCCCAGAGCTTCGCCGGCTGGCAGTTCGCCCGGGTCGGAGGTCCGGTCAAGACCGAGGACGACCCGTTGGACACCGATCCCCCACCGCAGGTCGCGGGGACGGTCGGGGGCATCCTGTACGTCGAGTGCGCCGTCACCGAGGCCGCTTGGGTCGAGGGACTCGTGCTGCGGTACGGCGGCTTCTACGGGCCCGGGACCTCGCTCGGCATCAACCCGGACGGCGAGCAGACCGAAGCGGTGCGCAAGCGACGCTTCCCGATCGTCGGCAGCGGGGACGGAATCATGTCGCTGATTCAGATCGAGGACGCCGCCTCGGCGACCGCCGCCGCGGTCGAGCGCGGCGAGCCGGGCGTCTACAACGTGGTCGACGATGACCCGGCGCCGGTCCGCGTGTGGCTCCCGGGACTGGCCGACACGCTCGGGGCCAAGCCGCCGCGCCATGTTCCGCTCTGGCTCGGCCGCATGCTCGCGGGCGAGGGGATCGCGATCATGATGACCGAGTTGAGGGGCGCGTCGAACGAGAAGGCGAAGCGGGAGTTCGGCTGGAGCCCGCGCTATCCGAGCTGGCGCCAGGGGTTTGCAGAGGGGCTGGGATGACCGCGGCCGAGCAGGTCGAGGACCTGCGCCCTCGCGCGTTCGCGATCGCGTACCGGATGCTCGGCAGCGTCAGCGAGGCCGAGGACGTGGTCCAGGAGTCGCTGCTTCGGCTGCACCAGGCGCTCGAGGGCGGGGAGTCGATCGCCTCGCCGCCCGCCTACCTGTCGACGATCGTCACCCGCCTCGCGATCGACGAGCTGCGCTCGGCGCGGGTGCGGCGCGAGGTCTACGTCGGCGAGTGGCTGCCCGAGCCGCTGCTCACCACCGGCGAGGACGACCCCGCCGCGCAGGTCGAGATCGCCGACTCGCTCTCGGTCGGGTTCCTCGTCCTGCTCGAGAGCCTGTCGCCCGAGCAGCGGGCGGCGTTCCTCCTGCGCGAGGTCTTCGACTATCCCTACGACCGCATAGCCGAGATCATCGGCAAGAGCGAGGCGGCGTCACGCCAACTGGTCAGCCGCGCCCGTCGCCAGGTCGACGAGCGCCGGCCGCGATTCGAGACCTCACGCGAGCAGGCCGATCGCCTCGCGGAGCGCTTCTTCGCGGCGGTCGGCGAGGGCGACCTCGGCGGGCTCGAATCACTGCTGGCCGAGGACGTGGGCCTGCACGGCGACGGGGGCGGAAAGGTTCCCGCGCTCGCGCGGCCCGTCTCGGGGCGCTCCCGGGTGGCGCGGACGATCGCAGCCTGGGTACGGGCGAGCACGCGGGTCGGCGCCACGCTGCGGCGCGTCCAGGTCAACGGCGCGCCCGGGGCCGAGTATCTGGATCCGGAGGGCCGCGTGATCGGCGTGATGTCGATCGAGATCCGCGGCGGCCGGATTCAGGCGGTGCGCTCGGTGGTCAACCCCGACAAGCTCGGGCACCTCGGGCCACTCGCCGACGTGAACGCGCTGCTTCGCATTCGCCGCGGGGCCGAGCCGGACGGCTAGCGCCCGTCCTCGAGCACGCCGGCGAACTCGAGCAGCTCCTCGAGGCTCTCGAAGCTGAGCTCGGCGCGGACCCCCTTACGGGCGGCGCGGACCCGCACGCCGGTTCCGAGCGCGCGCTCCAGCGCGTCCTCGGCGCGGCTGAGCGCCGCCTGCTGGTCCGGGTGTGGAACGACCTTCGGCTTCCGGGTCGCGCCCGCGGCCTGGGCCCGTCGCTCGGTCTCGCGCACCGACCAGCCAGCGGCGACTGCGTCTCGGGCGAGACGGCGCCGGACGTCGTTGCCCTTCGCGATCAGGATCGCCCGGCCGTGGCCCTCCGTGAGCTCGTCCTCGGAAAGCAGCTCGAGCACGTCGTCGGGCAGGTCGAGCAGCCGGATCAGGTTCGAGATCGCCGGTCGGGTGCGCCCGAGCCGCCGGGCGAGCTCCTCCTTGGAGAGCCCGAGGTCCTCGACCAGGGCGGCGCAGGCGCGTGCCTCGTCGATCGGGTTGAGGTCCTCGCGAGCGACGTTCTCGATCAACGCCGTCTGCATCCGCCGCGCCTCGTCCTCGTCGCGGATCAGCGCCGGGACCGCCCCGAGCCCGGCCTCGCGCGCCGCGCGCCACCGGCGCTCGCCCGCGATGAGCTCATACCGCCCGTCCGGGAGCGGCCGGACGATCAGCGGCTGGATCACCCCGGCCTCGGCGATCGACTCGGCGAGCGCAGAGATCGAGTCCGGCTCGATCCGCCGCCGTGGCTGGTTCGGGTTCGGGCGGATCAGGTTGGTCGGCACCTCCCGGTAGTCGGGCTCGTCCGGGCCGGTCTCCGGCAGGATCGCCGCCAGACCGCGCCCGATGCCGCGCTGCCCACTCACGACACCTGGATCGCGCTTCGCGTCACGCAATCCCTCCTTGCTTCTGGCTCCGCGCTCACGCGGCGACCGCCTCGTCGTCGCCCGCGGGGCGCGCCTCGTCGTCGCCCGCGGCGCGCGCCTCGAGCTCGCCCACCAGCGCGCGGTAGGCCGCGGCGCCGCGCGACCCCGGCGCATGCACACCGACCGGGACGCCATGGCTCGGCGCCTCGGCGATGCGCACGCTTCTCGGGATCACCGTATCGAACACCTGTTCGGGCAAATGGCTTCTCAGCTCGGCCTCGACATCGTGCGCGAGGCGGGTTCGCTCGTCGTACATGGTGATCAGCACCCCGGTCAGAACGAGTCCCGGGTTGAGACTGCGGCGGACGAGGTCGAGCGTCTCCATGAACTGCACCAGCCCCTCGAGCGCCAGATATTCCGCCTGGACCGGGACGATCACGCGATCGGCCGCGGCCAATGCGCTCACGGTGACCGGGCCGAGCGATGGCGGGCAGTCGAGCAGCGTGAGCGCGAAGCGCTCACGCACAGGGCCGAGCCCGGCGCTCAACCGGCGCTCGTAGCCCTCCATCCGAGGCAGCTCCACGGAGGCGCCGGCGAGGTCGCGGCTGGCCGGGACGATCCACAGGTTGTCGGGTCCCGCCGGCCGGGCGGCGACCGCCACGGAGGTGTCGCCGCAGAGGCACTCGTAGCTCGACGGCGACGACTCGCGGTCGAGCCCAAGTGCAACCGTTGCGTTGCACTGTGGATCGAGGTCGGCGAGCAGCACCTGGCGGCCGGCCTCCGCCGCGCAGGCGGCCAGGTTGACCGCGGTGGTCGTCTTGCCGACGCCGCCCTTCTGGTTGGCGATCGCGAATACGCGCCCCATCGCCACGCGAGCCTAGAGACGCCGGAGGCGGCGCCGGGTGCGGGAACCCGCTCGGAGCGTCGATCGGGTTCCGGTGCGGGTCTTCCCGGGGCTCAACTCGAGCCGAATGGTCGCCTCTTCGCAAGACCCGCGCGGCGCGGCAGGTTCTCCGGCGTCGGCCCGACCTTTCGGACCGCGTGGATGTGGCGGTGCTCGAAGCCGGCGCGCTCGCCGACGGCGGCGATCCGGGCCGGCGCCATCGCGAGGCGCGGCACGGCGCGGGCGAGCTCCGCCTCCTCCTCGACATCGCGGCGCCCCTTCCACGCCACGAGCGTCCCGCCGCGACGGAGCAGCGGCGAGGCGAGCTCGGCGAGCGTCGCGAGGCGCCCGACGGCGCGTGCGGTCACGACCTCGTAGGCCTCGCGCCCGCCCTCCGGCGCGGGCGCCGCCGCCCACTCCTCGGAGCGCGCGTCGATCGCGCGCGCGTTCGCGAGCCCGGCCGCCGCGATCGCGCGCTCGACGAACTCTGCCTTGCGCGAGACCGACTCGATCAGATCGACGCGGGTCGCCGGAAGCGCCGCCGCCAGCACGAGGCCCGGAAAGCCCGCGCCCGCGCCGACGTCGGCGAGCCGGTCCGGTGTCCCCACGAACTCGAGCCCGCTCAGCGAGTCGCGAACGTGAACGCGCCACGCGTCGTTCGGGTGCCGGACCGAGCTCAGCGACGCCGGGTCGTGCGCGAGCAGGTCGAGCACGGGCCCGAGACGCTCGCGGAGCTCGGCCTCGTTCAACCCTCGTCGGCGACGAGCGGCGCGACGATCACGGAGCGATCGGGCTCCTCGCCCTCGCTGAACGTCTCGAGGCCGGGGCGGTCCTTGAGCCGGTCGTGGACGATCTTCCGTTCCGTTGGGCTCATCGGCTCGAGCTCGATCTCCTTGCCGGTCTCGAGCGCCCGCTCGGCGGCGCGGTCGGCTTGGCGCTCGACCGTCTCGCGACGGCGCTCGCGGTAGCCGGCGGCGTCCACGAGCACCCGCTTGCGATCCCCGCGCCCGCGGAAGGCGGCGCGATAGCAGAGAAGCTGCACCGCGTCGATCGTCTGCGCCCGGCGGCCGATCAGAAGCCCGACGTCCTCGCCCTCGACCCGCGCCAGGATCTCCTCCGGCCCCTCGTCGACCTCGACCTCGGCGGCCAGGTCGAGCGCCTCGACCACCTGCTCGAGCAGGGCCACGACGCGCTCCCTCGGCTCGCTCGGAAACGCCTCCGGGCTCATCGTCTCTTCTTTCGCTTGCGCGGAGGCGGAGGCGGGGGCCTCGCGGCCACGGCCTCCTCCGGTGTGGGTGGGGTCGGCGACGGGATCATCCTCTGCACGACCACCTGCTGGCCGAGCGACCAGACGTTGGTGGCGATCCAGTAGAGCCCGAGGCCGGCGGGCTGGCTCGCGATCAGCGGCGCGAACAGGAGGGGCAGGGCGAGGAGCAGGTAGCGCTGAGCGCCCATCGTGGTCTGCGTCGTCGCGGTCGTGTAGATGAAGCTGAGCGCGGTGGTGACGATGAACAGGATGATCAGGATGATCTGCTCGGCGCCCTCGGGCTTCTCGATGATCGAGTTGATGAACAGGAAGCTCTGGCTGGCGCCGCTCGAGACCACGTCCTCGTTGAACGTGCTCGAGCGAAGCAGCGAGTAGATCGCGATGAAGAACGGGATCTGGAGGATGAACGGAAAGCAGGAGGACAGCGGGTTGACGCCGTGCTGCTTGTAGAGCGCGAGCATCTCGCGCTGCTGGCGCTCCCGGTCGTCCTTGTACTTCTCCTGGAGCGTCTTCAGCTCCGGGGCGACGAGCTGCATGCGGCGCATCGACTTGATCCCGCGGATCGAGAGGGGCAGCACTAGCAGCCGGACGGTGAAGGTGAGCGCGATGATCGCCATGCCCCAGGAGAGCCCGACC
>DATHAL010000031.1:0-62027 GCA_035296705.1 Solirubrobacterales bacterium | reverse complement strand
CGCGATCCGGTCCGCGACGTGGCGGACGACACCGAGGTCGTGAGCGACGAACACGTACGTGAGGTCGAACTCGTTCTGGAGGTCCTCGAGCAGGTTGATGATCTGGGCTTGGATCGAGACGTCGAGCGCCGAGACGGGCTCGTCGGCGATGATCACCTTCGGGTTGACCGAGAGCGCCCGTGCGATCCCGATCCGCTGGCGCTGGCCGCCCGAGAACTCGTGCGGGAAACGGTTGTAGTGCTCCGGGTTGAGGCCGACCCGCTCGAGCAGCTCCTGCACCTTCTCGCGCACCCCCGAGCCGGAGGCGACGTCGTGCATGCGGATCGGGTCGCCGACGATCTGGGCGACCCGCTTGCGCGGGTTGAGCGACGCGTAGGGGTCCTGGAAGATCATCTGCATCCGTGGGCGCAGGTCGCGGAGCTGACGCGAGCGCAGCCCGGTGATCTCCCGCCCCTCGAACCGGACCGAGCCGGACGTCGGCTCGAGCAGCTGCAGAACGGTCCGGCTGAGCGTCGTCTTGCCGCAGCCGGACTCGCCGACCAGCCCCAGGGTCTCTCCGCCGCGGACCGTGAACGAGACGTCGTCCACGGCGCGGACGCGGCCGATCTCGTGGTCGAACAGCACCCCGGCCTTGATCGGGAAGTGCTTGACCAGGTTCTCGACCTCGAGGATGGCGTCGCCGGTGCGTGCCGCCCCGGGCATCTCGGTCGCGGTTGCGGTCGTCACTGGATCGCTCATGCCGCCGGCTCCTCGAGCCCGATCTCGCCTGACTCGACCAGCCGGAACGTCTTCTTCTGTTCCGGCGTCAGCCAACAGCGATCGAGATGGCCGTGCTCGAGCACCCGCTGCTCGAGTGGCGGTGTCTCCGGGCAGCGGTCGAAGGCGTGCGGGCACCGCGGCCGGAAGTGGCAGCCCTCGGGCGGGGAGATCAAGGACGGGGGCTGCCCCGCGATCTGGGCGAGCCTCGCGGTCCGCGGCCGGTCGATCCGCGTGAGCGAGCCGAGCAGCCCCCACGTGTACGGGTGCTGCGGGTCGTAGAAGATCTGATCGAGGGTGCCGGCCTCGACGATGCGGCCGCCATACATGACGAGCACGTTCTGGGCGACCTCCGCGATCACCCCGAGGTCGTGCGTGATCATGATCACCGCCATCCCGAACTCGTCGCGCAGGCGCTCGATCAGCCTCAGGATCTGCGCCTGCGTGGTCACGTCGAGCGCGGTGGTCGGCTCGTCGGCGATCAGCAGCTTCGGCTCGTTCGTGAGGGCCATCGCGATCATCGCCCG
The DNA here is from genome assembly GCA_035296705.1 of Solirubrobacterales bacterium. GTDB lineage: Bacteria > Actinomycetota > Thermoleophilia > Solirubrobacterales > 70-9 > WHSW01. Next base: position 60,744 of record DATHAL010000031.1, on the reverse strand, counting down.
CTGGCGCATGCCGCCGGAGAACTCGTGCGGGTACTCGCCCGCGCGGCGCTCCGGGTCCGGGATCCCGACGAGCCCGAGGAGCTCGACGGACCGGTCCCATGCGGCCGCCTTGTCCATATCGCGGTGGACCTGAATGGCCTCGACCAGCTGGCGGCCCACCTTGTAGAAGGGGTGAAGCGAGGACAGCGGGTCCTGGAAGATCATCGAGATGTCGTTGCCGCGGATCGCGCGGAGCTGCTCGCCCTCCAGCTCGACCAGGTTCATGCCGTCGAACATGATGCGGCCCGAGATCTCGGCGTTCGGCGCCCGGGTGAGCCCGAGCGTCGTCAGGTTGGCGACGCTCTTGCCGGAGCCGGACTCGCCGACGATGCCCAGCATGTCGCCGGGCCTCACCTCGTACGAGATCCCGTCGACGGCCTTGACCACGCCGTCGTCGGTCTCGAACCGCACGCGCAGATCGTCGACCTTGAGGAGGGCGTCGGTCACTGGTAGCGCACCCGCGGATCGAGGTAGGCGTAGGCGATGTCCACGATCAGGTTGAAGGTGACGATGAAGAATGCCCCGAACAACGTGATCCCCTGGATCATCGGCAGGTCCGAGCGCGTGATCGCGTTGCGGATCTCCGCCCCGACGCCGGGGATGTTGAACACGGTTTCGGTGAGGATCGCGTTGCCGGCAAGCAGCACGGCGACGTCGAGCCCGAGCAGGGTCACGATCGGCGTGATCGCGCTGCGCAGGGCGTGGCGCATGATCACGCTTCGCTCCGGGAGCCCCTTGGCCCGCGCGGTGCGGATGTAGTCGTCGCCCATCACGTCGATCATCTGCGAGCGCAGATACCGCGCGTAGATCGCCGCGGTGGCCGCGGCAAGGACGAACCACGGCAGGAGCAGCGCGCCCACCCTGCCGGCGAAGCTGTCTGCCTCCGCGTAGCTCCCGATGCCGGGGAAGATCGAGATCACGCCGACGTCCTGGGCGAACAGATAAAGGGCGACGAGGCCGAGCCAGAAGACCGGGGCCGAGATGAACGCGAGGCTGGTGATCATCGTCGTGCGGTCGAGCAGCGAGCGGCGCCTGATCGCCGAGATGATCCCGACCGGGAGCGCGATCGAGAGCCAGACGACGACGGCGCCCGCGACCAGCAGCCCGGTCGCCGGCAGGTCGGAGAAGATCACGTCCTTGACGTCCGCGTTCGACTGGTAGCTGCGGCCGAAATAGAGCGGTCCGTGGGAGTCGGTGCCGGGCAGGTCGAGCGGAGTGAAGACGCCCTTCAGGTAGATCCAGAACTGCGTGAGGACAGACTTGTCAAGGCCGAGCGACTCCCGGATCGCCTCGATCTGCCCGGCGTTGGCCTGACGGCCGGCGCGCAATTGCGCGGGGTCGGCCGACGGGAAGACGTAGAAGATCGTGAACACGACCGCGCTGACGATCACGAGCATCAGGACCGACCAGAGGACTCTTCGCGTGATGTAGCGGGCCATGTTGTTTGTGTGGGCGCGGAGGACCCGCCGCCGCCGAGGCGGCGACGGGTCTCTCTTCGCTTCTCAGGTGATCAGCGTGGGCTGAACTCCATCTACTTCAACGACGTGAAGGCGAGATCCCAGTTCGCGTTGAACTTGTTGATCACGCCTGCGACGTCGGGCGACTGGATGTTGGCCTGGTCATCCCAGATGTACGGGATGGCCGGGGCCTCTGCGGTGATCATCTTGTCCACGTCACCCCAGGCCTGGTTGCGCTCGTCGATGTTGTCGATCAGCGTGGCCTTGTTGATGGCCTTGTTGATCTCCGGCACGTTGAGCTGCGGCCAGTTGGAGTTGTTCTCGGGAACAACGTTCTCCCCATTGAACGTCGGGTCCAGCATCGACTGCCCGTCGTTGAAGTCCTTCAGCCAGCCCACGTTCGGGCAGACCTCAGGAGCGTTGGAGGGAACGCTGCAGAACTTCGTGTACATGATGTCGTGCACCACCTTCTGGAGGTTCACCGTGAAGCCCAGCTCCTCGAGCTGGCTCTTGGCGACCTCCGCGGTGTCGGCGCCTGGCGGCGAGTCGTCACCGACCATGGTGATCTCGCAGTTGGCCCCCTCGCACTTGCCGCTGGAGAAACCGGCCTTCTTCATGTACTCCGCCGCGAGCGCCGGATCACCTTCCGGGTTCGCCAGGAAGTCGAGGCTCGGATCCCCCTCGAGCCCGCCGGCCTCGTCGAAGCCGGGGAACTCGGGCGGCAGGAAGTGGGTCGCGACCGGTCCGGTCAGCTCGCCACCTCGGGTGTTGCGCAGGTCGACGCGGTTCGCGTTCGCGATCACGGCCTTGCGGACGTCAATGTCGTCGAACGGCGGCTTCTGCGTGTTGAGGGCGATGTAGCGGTTACCGCCGCTCGGGGTCAGCGTGAGCTGCCCCTCCTCGCCCTCGGTCGCCGCCTGCTTGATCGCCTGCGGCGGGGTGGTGAAGTCGCCATTCACCATCGCCGACCCATCGAGGATCTTCTTCGCCGCCGAGACGGTGTCGGAGAAGCCCTCCTGGAAGGTGATCTCGTCGAGATACGCCGGCCTGAAGTCGCCTTCCGGCGGCGTCCCGGGCTCACCGCGCCAGTTCGGGTTCCGAACCAGGTGGATCTCCTTGTTCGGCGTGTAGCTCTCGATCATGTACGGCCCGGTTGCGACCTGGTTCTCGCCGTACGTGGACGGGTTCTCGGCGTCGAACTTCTTGGCGTACTCCTCCGGAACGGGTGCCGACACCGGCAGCGACAGAGCTCCGATGACACCGATCGAGGTCGTGTTGGTCAGCTTGATCTCGAGCGTGGTGTCGTCGGTCGCCGTGATCCCGGTGATGTCCGGGGCGCCGCCCGTGGGGTTGTCCTGCGCCTCCTTGACCGCCTTTGCCATGCCCTCGACGCCGGCGAGATACGTCTGCACGTATCCGTTCGGCACGCCCGGCAGCACCGAGCGCTCGATCGCGTACTCGACGTCGGCAGCCTTCACCGTGCGATTGACCGGCGGCGAGAACTTGACGTCGTCGCGGATCGTGTAGGTGATCGTCTTGCCGTCGTCGGATACGACGGGCTCCTCAGCCGCCAGCACCGGCTGCGCGTCGATGTCGCCGGGGGCGTAGCCCACCAGCTGCGACTGCGTCGCCGAGCTCACCATGTAGCTGAATTGGTAGTACTGCGCGCCGGGGTCGATGTAGTCGACGTCGCTGGCCGCAATCACGGTCAGCTCGCCTCCCGTCTTGGCCCCATCAGGCGCGGACGTGGGCGCCGGGAACTCGCTCTCCCCGGTGCTCGCGCTGGTGGTAGTGCCCTCGTCGTCATCTTCGCCACAGGCGCCCACCGTGAGCGCGAGGGCGGCGATGAGGCCGAGCGCAAGCAGCCATCGCAGCTTGGGTCGCATCGTCGGTCCTTTCTGTTGTTGAGTGATGAAGCGCAGCCGAGTCATCTCAGCTCCGCTTCGAACGAGGATTGAGCGCGTCCTGCAGCGCGTCGCCGACCAGGTTGAAGGCGAGCACGGTGAACAGGAGCGCGAGACCGGGGAAAAGCATGTACCACCACGCCTCGGAGAAGGTCGGCGTGGCGTCGGAGATCATCTGCCCCCAGCTCGGCTTGTCGGTGACCCCGACGCCGAGGAAGGAGAGCGCGGCCTCGTACAGGATCACCTGCGGGATCAGGATCGAGGCGTAGACGATGATCGGCGCGGTGAGGTTGGGAAGCAGCTCGCGGAAGACGATCCTCGTGTTCGACGCGCCCATCGCTCGCGAGGCCTCGATGAACTCCTTCTCGCGCAGGGAGAGCGTCTGCCCGCGGACGATCCGCGCCATGTAGGTCCAGCTCGTGAACGCGATCACGAAGATGACGACGCCGAGGCCCGGCTTGATGAGCCCGCCGAGGCAGCCCTCGCCGCCACCGCCGCTGGTCTGGCCGAGCGTGCACGCGGCGGCGAGACCCGTGGCGAGGAGCAGATAGGGGATCGCGAGCAGGACGTCGACGGCTCGGGAGATCACGGTGTCGGCCCAGCCACGGAAGTAGCCGGCGATCAGGCCCGCGACGATGCCCGCCGCCGTCGCCAGCGCCGTCGCTACAAACGCGACGGTCAGCGAGACGCGAGCGCCGTAGATCGTGCGGCTGAAGACGTCGCGGCCGAGCTGGTCGACCCCGAACAGGTGGGCGCTGTCGGGGCCGGTCGGGGTGGCGAAGAGCGGGTCGAGCGCGCTCGTGTCGCGGTCGTCGGGCCCGGGCGCGCCGAAGAGGTCGACGACGACGGGCGCGAAGACCGCGACCAGGATCAGCAGGACGATGAACCCGAGCGCGATGAGCGCGAGCTTGTCCTCGCGGAAGCGAAGCCAGAAGAGCTGCCACGGCGTCCGTGGGATCGCCCCCGCTTCGATCTCCGTGAGCTCCGCCGAGCCGCCTACCGGACGCGCTCGATCCTCGGGAAACTCGCCGGCCTCCAAGGCGCTCCCCCGCCTCAGTCCCGCCGGATTGTCATTTGCGGAAGCACACTAGCCGAGCCCTCGCCACGCCACTTCCTGCCTGCCCCACGGGCGGGGATTCTACGCCTCGTTTAGCGACTGCCTACGTTGTTCTTACCAACCTCTCACCTTGCGGAAAGGGGCCGTTGGCCGCCGTGACGAAGTAAATTGCCGCTCCGATGAGGGCGGTCACCTTCCAGGGACCGGGCGAGGTGCGGGTCGACGACGTTCCCGAGCCCGAGCTCACCTCGGCCGACGAGGCGATCGTCCGGGTCGAGGCGACCGGCGTCTGCGGGTCGGACCTCCACATCTACCACGGCCGCGTCGCGATCGAGCCCGGCTTTGTGCTCGGCCACGAGTACGTCGGGACGGTGACGGCCGTCGGCGACGAGGTCCGCGCCGTGGCTGGCGGCGATCGGGTGCTCGGCACCTACTCCACCGCCTGCGGCGAGTGCTTCTTCTGCCGGCGCGGCGACTTCCACAAGTGCGACCACGGACGGGTCTTCGGCCACGGAGCGACCCTCGGCTCGCTCCAGGGTGCCCAGGCGGAGCAGCTCCTCGTCCCGCACGCCGATCTCACGCTGCGGAAGGTCCCGGAGGGGATGTCCGACGAGGTGGCGCTGTTCGCCGGCGACGTGATGGGGACCGGCTACCACGCAGTCGTCGAGTGCGGTGTGGAGGCCGGGGAGGTGCTGGCGGTCCTCGGCCTCGGGCCGGTGGGCCTGTGCGCCGTCCAGGCGGCGCTCGCCGAGGGCGCCGCTGCCGTGGTCGCGGTGGACACGGTGCCGGAGCGGCTCGAGCTCGCGCGCTCGCTCGGCGCCGAGGCGGTCCACCTGACCGACGAGGACCCAAGGGCCGCGGTGAAGGGGCTCACGGACGGCCGCGGGGCGGACGCGACGATCGACGCAGTCGGCCACCCGGAGGCGCTCGAGCTGGCCTGCCGCCTTACGCGCAAGGCCGGAACCGTCTCCGCCACCGGGGTCTATGCCGAGCGGATCGACTTCCACATGGGCATCGTCTGGATCAAGGCGCTGACGCTCAGGACCGGACACGCGAACGTGATCAAGCACGTGGACCCGGTGCTCGACCGACTCGCCTCGGGCGCGCTCGACCCGGCGCCGCTCGTCACCCACCACATGAGCCTTGACGATGCGGCCGACGCCTACGACGTCTACGACCGCCGCGAGGCGCTCAAGATCGTCCTCCGACCGTGAGCGAGCGGCGTCCGGAGATCACATGGGAGCAGTTCGAGGCCGTCGACATGCGGGTCGGGCGCGTGGTGGGCGTCGAGGACTTCCCCGAGGCGCGCCAGCCCGCGTGGAAGCTCGAGATCGACTTCGGGCCGCAGGTCGGCACGAGGCGCTCCTCGGCGCAGATCACCAACTACTCCCGGGAGGAGCTCGAGGGCACCCTCGTGGTCGCCGTGGTGAACTTCCCGCCGAAACGGATCGGACCGTTCGTTTCGGAGGTGCTCGTGCTCGGGGCGCTCGACGAGGAGCTCGGCGTCGTCCTCCTACGGCCCGACCGCGACGCCGCGATCGGAGACCGGATCGCCTGATCGCCCCTCCAGCTCGGCGGGGCCGTTTTCGGCCTACCGTGCGGGGGTACGCGCCCGGAAGTGTCCGACATGCTGCGCACCTATCTCCAGGACCACCACGCCGGGGCGACGGCGGGCCTCGAGCTGGCGCGCAGGGCGGCCGGATCGAACGAGGACTCCGACTACGGCCACGAGCTGCGCGAGCTCGCGGCCGACATCGCGGCCGACCGCGAGGCGCTCGAGCGCGTGATGGAGCGTCTCGGGGTGAAGCCGAGCCGGGTCAAGGACGGCGCCTTCTGGACCGCTGAGAAGCTCGGCCGCCTGAAGCCGAACAACAGCCTGCTCAGCTACTCGCCGCTCAGTCGCGTGGTCGAGCTCGAGGGGCTGGTGATCGGCGTCACCGGCAAGCTGGCGCTCTGGGAGTCGCTGCGCGAGGCAGTCGGTGAGCGGATCGACGGCGTCGAGTTCGCGGCGCTCTCCGAGCGCGCCGCCGACCAGCGTTCACGGCTCGAGGCTCTGCGCCGCCGCGCCGCGGCCGAGGCACTCAGGAGCTGAGCTCACTCCTCCGGCGCGAACGCTCGCCGCGCCTCGGCCGGATCGGCGAGGACGTGGACGGCGTAGACCTTGGCGTCGCGCACCGTCCACAGCCAGGCGTTCGCCGAATCGAGGAAGCCGTTCTCGTGCCAGACGCGGGCGCGACCGAAGACCAGCACCTTGCCGGGCTCGACCTCGTGGAACTGCTGCGGCTGGAGCTCGATCCGCTTCCAGGTGCCCGCGAGATCGTCCATGTATTGGGAGATCCCCTCATGGCCGCGGTATGGATTGGTGCGGCCCGCCATGATCCCGGTCACCGTCGCGACCTCGATCGACGCGTCCGCGAGCCGCTTCAGGGTTTCGAGATCACGCTCGGCGAAGGCACGGTAGGCGCGGCGAATCGTCCTTTCCCCCGCGACCGGCATTCGCCCACAACGCTAACGGCTTGCGCTCCGGGCGTTTTCTCGGCGACGCGCCGGGCGGACGAATCGGCGGTCCTCGACTAGCCGACCACGACCTTGCCCTTCATCCCCTCGGCCTTGTGGAAGCGGCACACGTAGCGATAGGTGCCCGGCTTCTTGAACTTGCGCGCCGCGCGCGCGTCGCCGCCCGCCGTGATCACGGCGTCGAAGCCGCGCTTGAAGGTCACCGTGTGCTCGCCCTCCGTCGCGCGCCACTTGACCTTCTCTCCGCGCGAGACATGCATCTTCTTCGGGCTGAAGTCGAAGTCGTCGGCACGGACGGTGTTCCCCCCGCGCTTCGCCTGCGCGCCGCCCGTGGCCAGTGCCACGACCAACACCGCCGCGATCGCAAATGAAGCTCGTCTCATGGTCCTCCCTCCGGTTCGCTCTCCCGTTGTTACGGATGGGGATGCCGCAGGGATGGGATCCCGGCCCGTACCCTCTCTGGCGACATGAGCGCTGGCCGAAGGGCGGGACGATGATCGGGCCGCTCGAGATCGTGATCGTGGTCGTCTTCCTCGTGCTCATCTTCGGCTACCGCAGGATTCCCGCGGCGGGGCGCTGGGCGGGAACGAACCTCCGCGAACTCACCGAGTCGGTCAAGGGCCTGTTCGGAGACAGGGCGGATCCGAAGGAGCTCGCGCGCTCGGCCGGCAAGGGCGTCCGCGAGGCGCGGGCACTTCGCGACGAGCTCACGGGCAAGGGTGGTGCCGACGAATCGGACGAGAGCGCCTCGCGCACGGAGAACCGCTGATGGAGCGGCTCGAGCACGTCGACGTCCTGATCGTCGGCGCCGGTCTGTCCGGGGTCGGCGCCGGCTGCTACCTGGAGCGCGAGTTCCCGGGGCGGAGCTACGCGATCCTCGAGGCGCGGGAGGCGATCGGCGGGACCTGGGACCTCTTCCGCTACCCGGGAATCCGCTCGGACTCCGACATGCACACGCTCGGCTACCGGTTCCGTCCCTGGACGGCATCCGAGGCGATCGCCGACGGGCCCGCGATCCTCGACTACGTGCGTGACACCGCGGCCGAGTACGGGGTCGACCGGGGGATCCGCTTCGGCCATCGCGTGGTCAGCGCCCAGTGGTCGACGCCTGAGGCGCGGTGGACGGTCGAGGCTGAGCGGGTCTCCAGCGGGGAGCCGGTGCGGATGACCTGCGACTTCCTCGTCGGCTGCGCCGGCTACTACAGCTACGACCGCGGCTACCTCCCGGAGTTCGAAGGGCTCGAGCGCTACCGCGGCATCTTCCTTCACCCGCAGCACTGGCCGGCGGACCTCGAGTACGCCGGCAGGCGCGTGCTCGTGATCGGCAGCGGCGCGACCGCGGTCACGCTCGTCCCGGCCATGGCCGGCGACGCGGATCACGTGACGATGCTCCAGCGCTCGCCGAGCTACATCGTGACGCTCCCGAGCGAGGACCCCATCGCGACCTTCCTGCGTCGCGTCCTTCCCGACCGCGCCGCCTACTTCCTGACCAGGTGGAAGAACGTATTCCTGCAGGCGGGCTTCTACCGTCTCGCGCGCCACCGCCCGCGGCTCGTCCGCAGGTTGATCCGGCGCGGCGTGGAGCGCCGGCTGCCGCCCGGCTTCGACGTCGGCACCCATTTCGAGCCGCGCTACAACCCATGGGACCAGCGCGTCTGTCTCGTCCCCGACGGCGACCTGTTCGAGGCGCTCTCCGAAGGGCGCGCCACGATCGTCACCGACGAGATCGAGACGTTCACCGAGCGGGGCGTCCTGCTGCGCTCGGGCACCGAGCTCGAGGCGGAGATCGTCGTCGCTTCCACCGGCCTCGACCTGGTCGCCTTCGGCGGCATCGAGCTCGCCGTCGACGGACGGGCCGTGAACCTGTCGGAGACGCTCGCCTACAAGGCCATGATGCTGCGGGGCGTCCCCAACTTCGTCTTCGCCGCCGGCTACACGAACGCATCCTGGACGCTCAAGGTCGACGTGACGTTCGAGTACCTGTGCCGCCTGCTGCGCCACATGGACGAGCACGGCCATCGCCAGGCGATGCCGCTCAACGTCGCCGCGGACGTCGAGAAGTGGCCGTTCTTCCTCGACTTCCAGGCCGGCTACGTAATGCGCTCCCTCCACAAGTTTCCGAAGCAGGGCTCGAAACCGCCGTGGCGACTGGACCAGAACTACCCGCGTGACATCCGCGTGCTCCGCCACGGCCCGATCGAGGACGGCGCAATGGTGTTCTCCTCACCGGGCTCGACGAACGGTCACCCGGTCGCGGCTCGGTCAGCGAGCTCCATCCGGTAGATCCGGACGACGCCGCGGACGTCCGCCCCGATCCGCCAGGCGCGGGCGGCGGCTCCTTCAAGGAAGGCTTCGGCCGCCGGGCGCCCTGGGTCGGCGATCCACGCCCGCGGCGCGAGGCGCGGCAGAAGGGCGAGGAGCGGTGCGACGCTCTGGCGCTCGTAGAGGACGTCGGCGGCGAGCGCGAGGTCGAAGGCGCCGCGCTCCAGTAGCTCCCGGGGTGCGGCCCAGTCGACGAGCGCCGTCTCGAGCCGGGCGCCGTTGCGCTCGGCGTTGAGCGCGAGGAGCTCGAGCGCCTGGGGCTCGGAGTCCGTGGCGAGCACGCGCGCCCCGGCGCGGGCGGCGGCGAGGCTCGGAACGCCGAGGCCGCAGCCGAGCTCAACCACGCGGACCCCCCGCAGGTCGAGGCGCTCCAGCTCTCGAGCCAAAGCGACGCCGCTTCGCCAGAGCACCGACCAGTAGGGGACGATCGGCGCCCACTCGACGCCGCCGTCGTCCGGCAGCTCCGCGGATTCGAGCGGCTGGAGCAACTCGAGTGCGCCGTCGGGAAGCTCGATGGTCTCGGGTGCGAGCTCCTCGATCAGCCGGCCGCCAGCGCCTGGGGCGAGGCCGTCTTGATGCGGTACGTCGCCCACTTCATCGTCCGCAGGGTCTCGGCGTGGCACTTCGAGATCGTCTCGAGCAGATCAGCGTCCTTCACCGCCTGGCTTCCCTGCCCGAGCATCACCCAGTCGATCGAGGTCTCCGAGGCGAGCAGGTAGATCTCGCGCAGGTCCCGGAGCAGGAGCAGCGCCGGCTCAGGGCGGCGGCCGATCAGCTCCACGCTCTTTTCGACGACGCGTTGAAGCGGGCCGGTCCCAGTGGGCGAGTCGCGCCGGTCGCCGTCGATCGAGGTGCCGTAGCGGTCGGCGTGGGGGGCGAGGGCCTCGACGTGGCCGTTCTCGAGCTTCGCCAGCGTCTTCGTGACGTGGAAGACGTCGTGGTCGATCTTGTGGCGCTCGCCGACGGCGACGAGCTCGTCGACGAGCTTCGCCTCGGCATCGGCGACCTGCTCGATCGCGAGCCCGATCTTCATGTGCCGACCTCGGTTCGCTCGGCGACCGCGACGTCGCCGGAGCCGGTCGTGCTCGGCACGCCCGACCGAAGCGGCGCGGAGGCGGTCGTGGTCGGCGCCGGCGCCGCGCCATCGCCGGCAGCGAGCTTGCGGACGGCGACGCTCCCGACCTTGAACAGCGGCTGCTTGGAGGCGGGATCCCAGTCGGTGATCGTGATCTCGTTCGCGGCGCGCGGCTCGTCGCCCGGCTCGCGCGGGTCATCGCGGTCCCAGTAGCCGTAGTGGAACGGTACGAAGACCACGCCCTCGCGAATCGCCGTGATCCGCGCCGGGCCGTGGATCGACCCGCGCGCTGAGCTGACCTCGACCACGTCGCCCTCCGCGATCTCGAGCCGCGCCGCGTCGGCCTCCGAGAGCTCGACCCAGACGTCGGGCGCAGCCGCCTGAAGCTGCGGCGCGCGCGCAGTCTTCGTGCGGGTGTGGAAGTGGTAGATGGTGCGGCCGGTGTTCAGCCGCAGCGGTCGCTCCGAGCCCGGCTCCTCGTGCGGCGGCAAGTACTCCGCCGCCTTCAGGATCGCCTTGCCGTCGGGGTTCATCGCCGCGTACTCGGTCGGCTCGTTGCTCGCCCCGGTCAGCAGGTCCTTGCCGTAGTCCTCGCACTCGTCCGGCTTCGCCCAGAAGCGCCCGTCCGCGTAGAGCCGCTGGGTCCCTTCGGGATGCTCCTCGTTGCACGGCCACTGGATGCCGTGTGTCTCGCGGAGCCTCGCGTAGGTGATCCCGCTGTAGTCGCAGGGCCGCCCGCGCGAGCACTCTTTCCATGCCTCGAATGCCTCCTCCGGGGTCGTCCACTTGACGAGCGGCTGGCCGTCCTTGTCCGTGAAGCCCATGCGCTCCGCGTAGTCGCGGAAGATGTCCATGTCGGCGCGCGCCTCGCCCGGGGGATCGACCGCCTTCTCGGAGATGTGAACGGTCCGGTCCGCGTTCGTGAAGGTGCCGAGCTTCTCGCCCCAGGTCGCGGCGGGGAGGACGACGTCTGCGAACGCCGCCGTCTCCGTCATGAAGATGTCCTGGACGACGAGAAAGAGCCGCTCGTCCGCGAGGATCGAGCGGATCCGCCGCAGCTCGGGCAGCGACACGGCCGGATTTGTCGCGGTCACCCAGAGGAAGCGGATCGAGCCCTGCTCGCAGAAGCGGAAGATCTCCATTGCGTGCGTCGGCGGCCCGTAGTGCGGGATCCGGCTCGGCTCCACGTTCCAGACCCTTGCCAGCTCCTCGACGTGGGCGTCGTTTGCCCAGTTGCGAAAGCCCGGGAAGTCGCCGTCGCACCCCGTCTCGCGCGTGTTCTGCGCGGTCGGCTGGCCGTTCATCTGAAGGACGCCGCAGCCGGGGCGACCGAGCATCCCCCGCAGGATGTGGATGTTGTTCACCTGGCAGGCGGAGGCCGTCGCCTCGTGGGACTGGTAGACGCCCTGGAGGACGGTCGAGAGCAGCCGCTCGGCCGTCCCGACGAGCTCCGCGGCGGCCCGGATCTCGCCGGCATCGAGCCCGCAGATCTCCGCCGCCCATTCGGGCGTGCACGGCTCGACCGCCTGCTCGAGCTCGCTGCGGTTGACGGCGTGCCCGGCGACGTAGTCGTCGTCGACCCAGCCGTTCGCGATCAGCTCGTGGACGAGCGCGTTCAGCAGCGCCAGGTTGGTGCCGTTGCGCAGCGCCAGGTGGATGTCGGCCTCGCGCGCAACGGGTGTACGGCGCGGATCGACGACCAGCAGGCGGGGGCGATCGGGGCCGTGCAGCCGGTCGAGCATCCGCATCCACGTGACCGCCTGGGTCTCGGCCACGTTGTGGCCGTAGCAGCAGATCGTGTCGGCGTGGTCGACGTCGGCGTAGCAGGCGGGTTGGCCATCGCAGCCGAACGACTCCTTGAGCGACTCACCCGCGGTGGCGGTGCAGAGGCGGGTGTTGCCGTCGAGATGGTTGGTGCCGATCCCCGCGCGGGCCGTGATCGCGAGCGTGTAGTAGTCCTCGAGGAAGAGTTGGCCCGTCGTGTAGAAGCCGAAGGCCGATGGGCCGCGCTCGGACAGGAGCTCCTTCGACCGGTCCACCACCCGTCCCATGGCCTCGTCCCAGCTCGTCTCGCGAAGCTCGCCGCGGTCGCGGACGAGCGGCGTCCGTAGCCGGTCGGGCGAATGGTTCGCCTGCCAGCCGTAGAGGTCCTTCGGGCCGAGGCGCCCGTGGTTTACGTGCGAGTGCTGGTCGCCGCGGACACCGACGATGCGCCCGTCGCGGACGGCGATGTCGAGCGCATCGCCGTTTGAGTGCAGGATCGAGGCCGACATGCGCCAGTCGACCTCCTCCCGCGAGGTGCCCTCCTCGAGGTGCATGTCGACCCGGACCGGCCAGTCCTCCCCGGCGCTGTAGGGGGTCCGCGAGCCCCACGGGCTGGCGATCCGATCGAGCGATCGCTCCATGTGCCGACGAATTACCCGCCGGACCCGCCGATTCACCTCCACCGCCGTGGGCAGGACCATCACGGCCGGCCCGGGAAGGGAAAGGCTCCGAAGCGGCTCGTGGCTCAGCGGGCGGAGGCGAGCTCCGCCGGCCGGTCGAGGCGCCAGACGTCCTCCTGAATGATCGGCACCACCTCGCCCGCCGCCGTCACTCCGAGCACCTCCACGTTTGGGCCGCCCAGCATCACGTCCGTGTGGACGCGGGAGACGTTGATCCCGGCCGCGAGCCGCTCGTCGCTGGACATCTCCTCGGCGCCGGGGAGGCTGAACGCGAAGCCGGCGCCGTACGCGACGTGGCAGGTGGCGTTCTCGTCGAAGAGGGTGTTCATGAAGGTGGTCCCGGTGCGGCCGACCGCGGAGCTCGAGTCGACCAGCGCGACCTCACCGAGGAACGGCGCCTGCTCGTCGAGCGACAGTTGCGAGCGGACGACGTCCGCGCCGCTCGACGCCTCGACCTCGACCGCCTTACCGCCCTCGAAGCGCATGCGCAGGTCGCGGACGAGGACGCCCTCGTGGGGGAGAAGCAGCGGCCGCGTGGCCGTGAACACGCCGTCCGTACGGCGGTAGTCCGGCGTCGTGAACACCTCCTCGGTCGGCAGGTTGGGGACGTGGCGGCGCCCCCAGGCGGTCTGGAAGTCGGCGCTCTCCCAGCGCGCGTCGGCAAGCAGCCCGACCTCGAGATCGGTGCCCGGGCCGCGGAAACGGATGGCATCGAAGCCGCTTGAGTTCAGCTTGCGGGCCCGCTCGCCGAGCACGCTGACACGCTCCCACCAGGACTCGACCGGATCCGCCTCGTCGAGCCGCGTCGCCCTCGCCACCTCCTGCCAGAGGCGGTCGACGTCCGGCTCGCCGAAGGCGGAGCGCGCCCAGCCCTCGTTCGGTTGGGCGATGATGCACCACGCGACGCGTCGCTCGCCGACGAGGTCGCGCCACCGCTCGGCCGCGTCCAGCGGTCGGGCGCGCCCGACCCGGGCGGGATCGAGGTCCGCGAACAGGTCCGGCTCGGGGTCGCCGGCCACCCTGACGGTCGCGCCCTTTACCTCCGCGACGTGCTCGATGCGCGCGAGCTCGTACGGAGGCGTCCAGGTGAGCGCCTCCTCCGGGGCGTTCCGGATCATCTCCCGGCGGACGCGCTGGTCGGAGTAGCTGACGTCGACGTAGCGCGCGCCGAGCTCGTAGGCACGGCGCGCGATCTCGCGCATCATCGGCGCGTGGGCGACCTCGCCCACGACGTGCAGCTCCTGACCCGCCTCGAGGTTGACGCCGACCCGCAGGGCGAGGTCGGCGTAGCGGCTGAGGAGCTCGGCATGGTCCATGGCGGAAGACGATACGCGGCCGCCGATCGCGGTACTACGCGGCGCTCTCGCTCTCGAGCGCGGACGCTGGCACGACGAGGCGTAGCTCAGACGTCGGGCGAGCCGTCCGCCGGCGCGTAGCGGTGGTGAATCGCGAGTGCGTTGCCGTCGGGATCCGCGAAGAAGGCCTGCAGGCAGACGCCGGAGTCGAGCGGCTCGCCCCTGAACGTGACCCCGCGGGACTCGAGCTCGGCCTTCGCCGCCTCGAAGTCGTCCACGTGGAGTTCGATTGGGTGCGTGTTGGCCTGAAACTGGAGGCCGAAGGCCTCGGACTGCATGAGTGCGATCGTCAGGTTTCCGGTCTCGAACTCGCCGGCGGGCATGTTGCCCCAGCGCTTTCCGAACTCCAGCCCGAGCACTCCGCCGTAGAACTCGGCCGCCCGGTCGTAGTCCTCCGTCGGGACCGTGATGAAGTCGGTGCCGGTGATCAGCCGCGTGCCGTCGCTCATTCGCTCTCCTTCCTCGCGTCGGCCCTGAACTTAGCGACGCGCTCCGGCGCGTGCCGGTCTCAACGGCCGCCCGCGCGGATCAATGTGGGATTGAGCGCCTATATGCGGCACAAGGCCACATTCGTTGGCCCACCTCCCGCCTCGGTGCCCGTACTCGAACCCCGGGATGCCGCCCCGCACCGTGCTCACGCGCCGGGCTGTCCGTCCCCATCGCGAACCTGGACCAGTAGCGCACGTGCCGCGGCGAGGAGCTCGCCGTCGGCCGAGAGCACGGCCGATCCCGCGTGGTGCTTGCGGCCGTCCCTGGCGATCGGCCATGCGACGACGACGTGTTCGGCGCCTGCTGCGGCGGGCGCCTCGAGGCGGGCGGTGAGGCTCGCGAGGACGCTGAGCGGGAGCTCCCCGCCGGCGTAGAGCGCGAAGTACGTCGGGCAGTCGAGCACCGCCCAGACGAACTCCGGGCGCACCTGCCCCGTCTCGTCCGCGGTCCACGACGGCGGCACCCAGGTCGAGGCGACGAGGTCGCGGCCCTCGACCTCCCCCGCGAACACGCCGAACGCGTCCTCGCGCGCGCGTCCGCAGACGAAGCAGCGGCTGAAGAGCCCGTCGTGCAGGCCCCGGTAGCGGGCCGCCGCAGCCCGCGCGTCGTCCACGCTCACCGGCTCCGGCACCTCGATTGCGACCTCGGGCGTCGAGCGCGCGTCCATGATCAGCTCCCCGGCGTCCATCATCTCGATCGACCCGTCGCCCTGGCGCACCACCTGAAGCGCGGTGTCCAGCGGCACCGGGCGCCTGAGGTTTACGGCCGCGGGGCCGCTCAGGAAGCTGCTCGCCACGACCCCGGCCGAATACCCGCCGTTCCCGCTCTCGAGCGGACCGTTGAACCGGCGCGAGATCGAGACGGACTCCGCCACCGCCTGACTATCTCACGCGGCGCTTGACAAGCCGACCTGGACGATGTATTTAACGATTTCGTTAATTAACGACCTACTCAACTACGGATGCCCACGGACCAACTCAGCTCCACGTTCGCGGCCCTCGCCGACCCGACCCGCCGGGCGATCTTGGCGCGGCTCGCCGAGGGGGAAGCGACCGTGACCGAGCTGGCGGAGCCGTTCCCGCTCACCCTGCCCGCGATCTCGCGGCACCTGAAGGTGCTCGAGGGCGCGGGGCTCATCTCGCGCGACCGTTCGGCGCAGTTTCGCCGGAGCAGGCTCCGGACGGAGCCACTCCGCGAGGCAAGTGCGTGGATGGACACCTACCGGGAGATGTGGGAGGGCCGCATCGGCCGGCTCCACGAGCATCTGAGGGAGATCCAGAAAGGACGAAGCAGTGACTGACCCCACACCCGCCGACGCGGCGGCCGAGCAGCTGATCACGATCACGCACGTTTTCGACGCGCCGCGGGAGGTGGTGTTCAGAGCCTGGACCGATCCCGACCAGGTCGCCAGGTGGTTCGGGCCCACGGGCTTCGAGATCCCGCGCGAATCGGTGGTGATCGACCTCCGCGTCGGCGGCAGGTTCGAGCTGCGGATGTCCCGCGGGGAATCCGGTCCGGACCATCCGGTCAGCTACGAGATCGTCGAGCTCGTCGAGCCGGAGCTCCTCGTGCTCAAGTCCGAGCCGATGCCGGACGTGGGCCTTCAGCAGGGCACTGTCGCCCGAATCGAGCTCCGGGAGGAGGCCGGAAAGACTCACATGACCCTGACCGATGGTCCCTACACCGAGGACGGGGCCAGGGGTGCCGGTCGGGGCTGGGAGGGCGCCTTCTCCAAGCTCGAGGCGGCGCTCGCTACGGGTCGATGACAACATCGTCGACGTGGGCCTCGAACTCGCCGGAGCGCACCTCGGTAGCGGCCCGGTAGCGGGCGGCGCGATCCTCCCATGCCTGCTCGACGCCGAACGCCCGCCGCGCGAAGCCGAGCGCCTTGATCGCCTCCGGCAGGTCGGGATCGCCGGGCGCATAGAGGCGCGCGGGGTCGCCGATCGCGATCATTCCCGGCGGTACGAAGAATCCGTCCGGGATGGTGGTCCCGGCGTGGACGAAGGCGCCGACCGCCACGGCGGCGCCGGATCCGACCACCGCGCCCTGGAGAACGGTCGCCGACGTCGCGATGTACGCGGCCGATTCGATGTGACAGCCGAGCAGCGTCGCGTGCGGGCTCACGAACGCCTGATCGTCGACGACCGTCGGATGTTCGTCGTCCCCGACGGCCGTCGAGCGCAGGACCGCGTGCTCGCAGACGATCGCGCACTCGCCGATGTCCACCCGCGAGTCCTCGGCATCGAGAATCGCTCCCGACATGACCCGCGCCCGCGGGCCGATGCTCACCCGCCCGATCAGCTCCGCGCTCACCGCGACGTACGCCGAGGGATCGACAACCGGGGAATGGCCTCGGTGACGGACCAGCACGTCGGAATTATCCTTCCGGGTGGAGAGAACGGCATGCTGCCGATGGCGATCATGGAGGCTCGCGCATCCCGCACCCACCGGGGCGCGGCTTGACCGAGACGCAGACTTGCGCCGAATGCGGGCGTGAGAACCCGAGCCACCAGCGGTTCTGCAGCTCGTGCGGGCAGCCGCTCGTTGTCGCCTGCCCAACCTGCGGCGAGAAGAGCCCTGCCGCGTTCAGCTTCTGCGGAGCCTGCGGCTCGCACCTGATGCCGGGCGTGCCGATCGCCGCGGCTCTCGAGGGGGAGCGGCGGTGGGCGACGGTGCTGTTCGGGGACCTCGCGGGATTCACACACCTGTCCGAGGGGACGGATCCCGAGGAGCTCCGACTCATGGTCGATCGCTGCACCGGCCGAATGGGGGAGATCGTCGAGGGCTACGGCGGCTGGATCGACAAGGTGATGGGCGACGCGCTGATGGCGGTGTTCGGTGCGCCCGTCTCCCACGAGGACGACGCGGAGCGGGCGGTTCGGGCCGGGCTCGAGCTGCAGCGCTACGCGACCGAGAGCGCGAGCGAGCTTGCCGGCCTCGGCCTGCGGGTCGGGGTAGAGAGCGGAGAGGTGATGTTCGCGCCGGTCGGCCCGCGGGACCGGCGCCAGCTCACGGTGACGGGCGACACCGTCAACACGGCGTGGCGCCTTCAGGAGGTCGCCCCCGAGGGCGGCGTCCTCATCGGAGACGAGACCAAGTGCGCGTGCCGCGAGAGGATTCGCTCGGACGCCGTCGAGCCGATCGCGCTCAAGGGAAAGGAGGCACCGTTCCGGGCCTGGCTGGCGAGGGAGGCGATCGAGCCCCCCGCTCGCGAGCCGGTTCCAAGCGAGCCGATGCTCGGGCGCGAGGCCGAGCTCGAGCTGCTTCGGACGACGTGGGAGCGCGTGGTGGCGCTTCGGCAGCCGCAGGTCGTCAGCGTCCTCGGCACGGCGGGGATCGGGAAGACGAGGCTCTATTGCGAGCTCGCCCGCGTCGTCGGTGAGGACGGAGGGCAGGTCATCCGCGGCCGGTCGCTGCCATACGGGGAGAGCACCGGCTACGGCGCGTTCGCGCAGATGATCCGGAGCCTCGCCGGGATCCGCGCGGCCGATCCCACCGATGAAGCGCGGAAGAAGGTGGAGCGCCGGGTCGCCTCCTTGATCGACGCGGGGGATCCGGGGATCATGCCGGCGCGAATCTCGCTTCTCGCCGGCTTCGCCGAGGAAGCCGTCGACGAGCGCTCCGTGCTCTTCGCCTCGGCGCGCGACTTCGTCGAAGCCGTCGCTCGAGAGCGGGCGACCGTGTTCGTCTTCGAGGACGTTCACTGGGCCGACCCGACGCTCCTCGACCTGATCGAGTGGGTGGCGACTCACGCCCGGGAGGTGCCGGCGATGTTCCTCACGCTAGCGAGGGGGGAGCTGCTCGACCTGCGCCCGAGCTGGGGCGGCGGGATCCCGCGGCACACTGGCATCTCGCTCGAGCCGCTCTCGCCGCGGGAGGCTCGCGAGTTGGCGGTTCGGATGCTTCGCGGTGTCGCGGATCCGGACGCGGTCGAGCAGATCGAGCTCGCCGCCGGAGGGAACCCGCTGTTCATCGAGGAGCTCGCGGCCGCGATGAAGGAGGGAGCGGCGGATTCCGCGCACGAGCTGCCCGTTGCGGTCCGGGGGATCATCGCCGCCCGCCTCGACGCTCTGCCGGCGCACGAGCGACGGCTGATCCTTGACGCGTCGGTCGCCGGGCACGTGTTCACGCGCGGCATGCTCGAGTGCCTGGCCGGGGACGGGCGGCCCGTGCCGGAGGCCCTCGAGCGTCTCGAGTTCCGCGACCTGATCCGGCGTCGGCAAACGGCCAATGACGAGGAATTCGCGTTCAAGCATGGGCTGATCAGGGAGGTCGCGTACGGCACGCTCCCGCATGCCGCTCGCCGCGAACGCCACGCGACGCTCGCCGAGTTCCTCGAGGAAGGGGCCGGCTCCGGGGCCGACGCGCTGTCGCTTTTGGCTCACCACTGGCGCGAGGCCGGCGATTCCGAGCGGGCGGTCCAGTACCTGCTCGCGGCGGCCGAGTTGGCGGGCCGCGGATGGGCCAAGGGAGAGGCCATTGCCCTGTACAACCAGGTGCTGGAGCTGATCCCGAAGGAGGATGAGGCTCGGCGGCGGGAGGTGGAGCTCAAGCGAGCGCTCGAATATGCCGCCTTCACCCACCTCGCGGACGCGCGCAAAGCGCGCCGCGCGCAAACCAGCGGCTGATCGGGCTAGCCGGTCACGGGCCGAAGTCCGCCGGCGTCACGTCGGCGGCGATCTCGTAGATGCGCACGATCGTGTGCCCGCCGACCCTCTCCCCGTGCAGGCGGAGCGCTTCCTCCGTGGGCGCCTCGTAGACGCAGTACGTCTTGACTCCCGACTCGTCGCCGACCACGTGGCTGTGCTCCCAGGACAGGTCCGGGAAAGAGTCCTCGGCCATCTGCTTCATGCGGTGGCCGATGTCGTTCATCGCCTGCTGCTCCGCTTCGCCGTAGACGCGTTCGATCAGATAGCGAGGCATGAATTCCCTCCTTGGGATAGTGCTTCTCGATACTAGTCGCGTACGCGGGCCCGCGTATATGACTCCCGTCACGCTTGGCGGCGTAAGGAGGAGCGCAATGACAGGCACCGAGCGGGTCGAGATCGCACGCCGCAGCTACCTGGCCTTCGCGGCCGGCGACCGGAGCTTCTTCGAGGAGCGCCTGAGCGACGGCTTCACGTTCTCGAGTCCGCCGGACCCGCGCCTCGACCGCGACGGCTGGTTCGAGCGCTGCTGGCCCGGTGCCGGCGGTGGCCAGGAGTTCCGGCTCGTCCGGCTCGTCGAATCGGGCGATGAGGTGATCGTCACCTACGAGCTTCGCCGCCCGGACGGAACCGGCGGCCGCAACACCGAGGTCGTCACGATCGACGACGCGGGCAAGATCGCGCGGACCGAGGTCTACTTCGGCTGGAACCTCGACTAGGGCAGGGGAAAGCGGCCGGCGTTCAAGCGCCGCATCGCTGCGCGCTAGCCTGACCCTGGTGGGCAGGGAACCCGGAGCGCGAGGCCGGCGATTTACGGCCGTGGCGGTGGCGGCCGCACTCGTCGTCGCCGCATCCCTGACGGCCTCACCCCGGTCGTGGGGCGGCCCGGTCGCGACGACGCCGCCGCCGAACTTCGTCTTCATCCTCACCGACGACCAGACGCTCGAGCAGATGCGGGTCCTGCCGCGGACCACGGCCCTGATCGGCGCTCCGGGCGCGACCTTCGAGAACGCCTTCGTCTCGTTTCCCCTGTGTTGCCCCTCGCGGGCGACATTCCTCACCGGCCAGTACGCGCACAACCACCGCGTGCTCGAGAACTACCCGCCGATCGGCGGCTTTCAGGCGCTGAACGCGGAGGAGACGCTGCCCGTGTGGCTGAGCCGCGCCGGCTACTACACGGGGCTGATCGGGAAGCTGATGAACGGCTACAACACGAGCCCCGTCGGCGTGCCGCCGGGCTGGTCTGAGTGGCACGGCGAGAAGACCGAGAACCGCTATTACGGATATCAGCTGCTCGAGGACGGCCAGCTGGTGACCTACGGCGACCCGAACGAGAACCCGGTGGCGCCGAAGCATCCCGAGACATACTCGACCGACGTCTACACGGGGAAGGCCGTGGACTTCATCGAGCGACGGGCGCCCGAGCCGCAGCCGTACCTCCTCTGGCTCTCCTACAACGCCCCGCACAGCGGCGACCCGAGGCCGCCGAACTCGGTGCCGGACCGATGCGCCGGCAACGCGAAGCCCGCGGCGCGCCACCTCGACGCATTCGTCAACGAGCCGCTTCCGCCGGCTCCGGCCTACAACGAGGCCGACATCTCCGAAAAGCCGCGCTCGCTCCAGGCGCTCGCGCCGCTCACGGACGGCGATACGCAGGCGATCGACGACATCTACACCTGCGAGCTCGCGTCGCTGCTTGCGGTCGATCAGGGCGTCGAGAAGGTCATGAACGCGCTCGCGGCCACCGGGGAGCTCGACAACACCTACGTGGTCTTCGCATCCGACAACGGGTTCTTCCACGGCGAGCACCGGATCATCTTCGGTAAGAACCGCTTCTATGAGGAGGCGACGCACATCCCCCTGCTGATGCGGGGGCCGGGGATCCCAGCGGGGTCGACCATCGACGAACTGGTCGGGAACGTCGACTTCGCGCCAACGGTGCTGGCGGCCGCCGGCGCCACGCCGGGCATCCCTGAGGACGGCCGCTCGCTGCTGCCGCTGATCGCGCGGCCCGATCGTGAGCTCGGCCGCGAGATCCTCTTCGACACCAACACCTACAAGGGGATACGCACACAGCGCTACGCCTACGCCGAGCACTTCGCTCGCAAGGACCGAGGCGAGAAGGAGCTCTACGACCTGAAGCGCGACCCCTACGAGCTCGACTCGGTGCACGCGGATCCGCGCTACGAGGACGTTCGCAGGGCCCTTCACCGCGAGCTCAGGCGGCTGCGCGTCTGCGACGGTGCCGAGTGCCACACGCGGCCGCAGCTCCGGGTGAAGCGCGATGGCGCGGACGCATGCACGGAGGCGTACGTGATCGTGCGGCTGGTCGGCGACGACGCGAAGCTCGTGCGGCGGGCGCGCTTCGGCGCGTTCGGGCGCCTCTTCCGCAGCGATCGCCGCGCGCCGTTTCGAGCCCAGCTTCCGCGCCGTCGGCTGGGCAAGGGCGCGGTCGACGTGAAGGCGACGCTGATCGACGGGCGGCAGGCGACGTTGAAGCGCAAGCTGCGCTGCCCGCCGCGGGCGGGCTAGCGGCCGCTATCTCGGCGCGGCCTCATACCCGGCCGTTTCGCGTCTGCTCCTCAGCCGTCGAGCTGCGACGTGTAGAGCAGCGAGGTGATCGCCTCGAGCGGCTCGAAGCGCGTGAAGGCGGCCACGAGGGCGGCGGGATCCTCGCTGTGTTGCCCGTCGGGTCCAAAGATCGGGACGTGGTTTACGACCACGTCGAACGCCAGCCGTCGCTCGCCGGCGGTCACGTAGCCGGCCAGCGCCATCGACTGCACCTCGAGCCTGCCCTCGGCGTCCTCGGCGCCGTTGACGCCGTTCTTCTGGACCACGTGCCCGGTCGCCGGGTCGAGCTCGGGATCCATCGGGATCCCGTCGACGCCCTTGATCGGAAGCGCGTCATAGAACGCCTTGGCGTACTTTTGGCCCTGGACGTAGCGTAGGAGCGTCACCATCGCGCCCGGGGAGATGCGGTTGCCCGGCCCGCCTTGGCCGTCGACGAGCTCGAACTGATCGGCGGGCACGCCCGCCTGCCGCGCGTAGTCGCGGATCATCCGCATGCCCCGTCCCAGGCTCGAGCGGCCCTTCTGGGCGCTGAGCCAGAACGGCACCGTGTTGGCGCCGAGGTTGTGGCTCACCTTCTGGATCAGCTTTACGAACTCAGAGAGCCGCGGCGAGATCAATCGGGCGAGCCGCGGGCCTCCGGCCACCGTGCCGCGCGCCGGCAGGCGACCGGCGCGATTCGGCGCCACGGTCGGCGCGTCGACCCGGACGCCGGCCCGGCGCAGCGCGTCGACGAACAGCGAGCGGGCGAAGTACGCGGGGTCCGGCACCCGGAAGATCTGCACGAACGGCTTCGAGCCAGCTGCCAGCGTCCCGGTGACTCGGACGGTGTGCCCGTGTGCTTCGTGGACGACGACGTCCGTCGGGTCGTCCTGACCGACGGTCTTGACCCGCACGTCGATGTCGTAGGCGGCGCTCGAGGGCCGCGTCTGCGCACGCACCGGACCGCCGACCTTGCCCGGGCGCATCGTGATGTCGATCGCGTTGTCGTTGATCACGATCGGCGAAACCACCTCGTGGCCGACCATGCGCGCTCTCCACAGCCGATCGTCGATGACGACATCGCCGGCGACTCGCTTGACGCCGGAGCGACGCACCTGTCGGGCGAGACTGTCGAGCCCGGCGAGCGGGTTCTGCGGCGTCAGCGTCGCGTGGCCCGGCACCTCGTTCGCGTCCATGTGATCGAAGCCGGTGTAGGCGACGCCGCCGTTCGGCAGAGCGCGGCCGCCCATCGTCAGATCGCCCGAGGCGACCAGCGCCAGCCGGCCTCGGAGCGTCCCGCTCGCGGAGACGTCGCCGAGGCGCACCACCGGCGTGCGAAAGCGGTGGTTCTTGCCGAGCCTGTCGAGCGTCGCCGCCGAGGTGAAGTTCTTGGTCGTCGACGCGGTGTAGAACAGCGAGTCCGCGTTCTGCTCATAGAGCACCTTGCCCGTATCGAGGTCGGAGACCGACATTCCCCAGACGGCGAGGTCGAACGGCGGCGTCGCCATCAGGCTCTGGATCTGCGTGAGCTCGGAGTCGGTGAGCGGCTTCGCGGGCGTGGTCGCGTGCGCGACCGCGCCCGGGAGGACGAGCAGCAGGGTGGCGATCGCAAGCCCGAGCGGACGCGCGGCACGCATCCGAACGCGTGGACGGGTCCGATTCACGACAGCCTCCTTGCCGGATTGAGTCGGCCCTTCCAGGACCGGCACCCTGAATGGAACGGAAACAGTAGCGAGTGCCCGATTCCTCGAAGAGCCGGGACGATGGCGACGGCGACCGCCCTACGGCTGTTGCTCGAGCACGGCGAGGATGTTTCCGGCCGGATCCCTGAACCACGCGATCGGCGGCCCACCCGCGCGCGAGATGCCCTTCTCGTCCTGCTCGAACGCCTCGTACCGCTCGAAGCTCACACCCCGCGCAGCGAGTTGATCCACGGCGGCGTCGATGTCGTCCACAGGGAAGTTCAGGACCGTGTACGTCGCCGGGACGAAGTCCGGCTTCTCGTAGATGAGCACGTCGCGATCGCCGGCGAGGTGGAGCGCGAGCAGCCCGATCTGGGCCTCCAAAAGCTCGGTCCGCAGCCCGAGCGTCTCGCCGTAGAACGGGCGCGCCTTTTCCGCATCGTCGACAGCGAAGCTGCTGAACGCCTTCGTGTTCTCGAACATGTTGAGCCTCCTGTTCTGCTTTATGAGTAGGGACCCGCGGGACCTGCGTGACTCATCGGTCGCCCGTTCGTCGCGGCCGCTCCGTTTCAGGCTTTAGACATGCCTGAAGCCTGATCCGCCTCAGCCGGACGGGTCGAACCCGATGCCTGCTATCTCTGAGCAGGAGTGGCGACCGACCGTGCACCGACTCCGGAAGAGGATTTCCTCGATCCCGACGATCCGACGCTCTTCCCGAGGCTGACGCCGTCGCAGGTCGAATACCTCGGCGAGATCGGTACCCGCCTATCGCTGGCGGCCGGCGAGGTCGTGTGGGAGCACGGGAGCCGCGAGACGCCGCTGTACGTCGTCCACAGCGGGGCCGTGGACATCATCGAACGCCGGCCCGAGGGAGACCGCTACTTCACGCAGTGCCGGCCGGGGACGTTCATCGGCGACATCTCGATGTTCACGGGCGAGCCGACGATCGCGGCCGGGGTCGCGGCCGAACCGACGTCGTTGCTGGCGATCCCGACCGAAGACGTACGCCGGGTGGTTGCGACCGCCGCCGAGCTCGGCGACCTCCTCCTGCGAACGATGGTCGAGCGCCGGGAGTGGCTGCAGGGCCGCGGCTACGGCCAGCAACGGCTGATCGGGTCCCGGTGGTCCAGCGAGGCCTTTGCGGTGCGGGAACTGCTGGAGCGAAACCTCGTGCCCTTCACCTGGCACGACCTCACCACCGACGAGGAGAGTCGTGCCCTGCTCGACGGGCTCGGCATCGGGACCGCGGAGTGCCCGGTGCTGGTCCGGGCCGACAGCGTCATCCGGCCGGCCACGGTGGCGACCGTCGCCGACGAGCTGGGCCTGCGGGCGCAGGTCGACGGCCAGACCTTCGACGTCGTGGTGCTCGGCGGCGGGCCGGCCGGGTTGGCCGCTGCCGTCTACGCGTCCTCGGAGGGTCTCAGCACCCTGGTCGTCGAACGCTTCGCACCGGGCGGCCAGGCCGGTACGAGCGCTCGAATCGAGAACTACCTCGGCTTTCCCACCGGTCTTTCCGGGGCCGAGCTCACCCGGCGGGCGACGCTTCAGGCGCGCAAGTTCGGCGCCGTGATCTCGAGCGTTCACGAGGCTGCTCATATCTCGGAGCTCGGGCCCGAGGGACTGCGTGAGGTCGAGCTTGCCGGCGGTCAGCGCGTGCGCGGCCGATCCGTCGTCCTGGCCCCGGGCGCCGACTATCGCCGGCTTCCGGCCGAAAACGCCGAGCGCTTCGAGGGTCTGGGCCTTTATTACGCGGCGACCCACGCCGAGGCTCAGCAGTGCTCGCAGGAGGATGTCGTCGTCGTGGGCGGGGGAAACTCCGCCGGCCAGGCGGTGGTGAAGCTCGCCGACAACGCGCGCCAGGTCCACGTCGTCGCCCGGCGGCGCCTCGAGCTGGCGATGTCGCGCTATCTCGTTGACCAGATCGAGACCAAGTCGAACGTTCACGTCTGGGCGGGCTGTGAGGTTGGAGCCCTGGAGGGCGAAGACAAGCTCGAAGCCGTGGTGATCTCCGGCGCCGGCCCCGACCGCCGCGTGCAGACGTCAGCGGTGTTCGCGATGATCGGCGCCTCTCCGAGATCGGAGGGGCTGGTCGATTTCGTCGGCCGCGACGACAAGGGCTTCGTGGTGACCGGCGAAGAGGCTCGTCACCATCCGGACTTCTCTCGACACTGGGACGGCGAGAGCCGAGCTCCGCTGTTGCTCGAGTGCACGAGGCGCGGCGTCTTTGCCGTCGGCGATGTCCGGCGAGGCTCGACCAAGCGCGTGGCCGCGGCCGTCGGCGACGGCGCGCTCGTCGTCCGCTCCATCCACACGTCGCTCGAGACGCCGCGGACGTAGCCGCTACGCCGATGGCCGCCGACCAGACGTGGCGACCCGGGCGCGTCAGGCAGGCCTACGAGACCTGCATTCGTCCCGAGCACCTGCGAAGCACCGTTCGGATCGCTCTCGTCGTCGGGCTCATCCTCACGCTGATCAACCAGGCTGATGTGATCCTCGGCGGCGATGCCACCGGCCTCACCTGGATCAAGGTCGGCCTCAACTTCTGCGTTCCATTCGTCGTCTCGAACTTCGGGCTGCTGGCCGGCCAGCACGCCGATGGGCGCGGCTAGCCGGACGCCGCGCATTAGGATCGGCATCGCTGTGGACTGGACCTTCGATGGCCTTTGGCCGTACGAGCCTCGCTGGTTCGACACTCCCGACGGCCGCATGCACTACGTCGACGAGGGCCCGCCCGCCGGCAACCCCGTGGTCATGGTGCATGGGAACCCGACCTGGTCGTTTCTGTACCGCAACTTCATCCCGCCGCTGGTCCAGGCCGGAAACCGGGCGATCGCGATCGACCATCTTGGCTTCGGACGCTCCGAGAAACCGGACCGCCCCGAGCTCTACACGATCGAGCGTCACGCGAAGCGCGCCGAGGCCCTGCTCGAGTCGCTCGACCTGCGCGAAGCAACGGTGGTGCCGCAGGACTGGGGAGGGCCGATCGGGCTCTGGTGGGCGACGCGCCATCCCGAGCGCGTTCGCGGCCTCTTCGTCCTCAACACGTTCGCCCATCGCCCGCGCGAGCGCGTGAAGCTACCGCTGCCGCTTCACCTCTTCCGGACCCCAGCCGTCGGGGAGGTGATGGTCAAGGGGCTCGACCTGTTCAAGCGCGCGTTCCTGTTCCGGGCCGGGGTCGTCCACCGCGATCGGCTCACCGACGGCGTCAAGCGCGCCTACCGTGCGCCGCACCGAAGCTGGTCGAGCCGTACGGCGATCCTCGTCTTCCCGCGCGAGATCCCCTCGGGGCCCGAGGGTCCAGTCTCCGACCTGGTCGCAGAGATCGAGGAGCGGCTCGAACGCGACTTCCGCTCCAAGCCGGTCGGGATCGCGTGGGCGATGAAGGACGTCGCCTTCACACCAGACGTCCTCGAGCAGGCCTGGCTCGGCACCTTCCCCGACGCCGAGGTGCTCCGACTCGAGGACGCGGGCCACTACCTCCAGGAAGACGCGCACGAGCGAATCGTGCCGGCGCTGCTCGCCCATCTCGAGACCTGAGTGGCAATCGCGGCGTGCCGGGCCTGCCCCGTCGCCTACTGACTGCCGCCGCGAACGCTGAACTCGACCCTCCCGGCCGACTCATATTGGTCGGCGAGGAGGTAGTGGAGAACGTAGTCGCCGTCGGGAAGCGGCCAGGGTGCCCCCTGGCTGTCGGGACCGAGCGAGGCCTCGCCATCAGTCGTCGGCGGGACGGTGCCCGCCGAATGGCCTCCTGAGTATTCCCAGACCAGGTAGTCGTCGTGTGCGGGGTCGGACGCCGCGGCCTTGTAGACCCCGAGCCAGTCCCAGCGGTTGGCGGGGGCGTCGCTCCATGAGACCCCGATCGGCTCGCCGGGCCGGAAAATTCGCTTGTCCGTCGACAGCTTGAGCCGAGCGTGTGGATCGCGGAGATAGAACGGGACGCGGGCGACCTCGGCCTCGTCCTCGTCCATCAACACCGCTTCGTAGGCGCCCGGCTGCAACGCGGAGCTCTCGAGCTTCGTCGTTCCCCGCTCGTCCGAGGCCTCCAGCGTCTCTACTGCATCGGCGGGATCGCCCTCCTCGGGCACGATCGCGATCTCGTTGTCGCCGGATCCCGGGACGTTGTGGGTGACCGTGATCTGGTCGCCCACGGTCCGCAGACGCGCGTCGACCGCGACCAGGGTCGGCATCGCCACCGGCGCGACCTCGAACGTCGACAGCACCGCGCGATGGTCGGAGGTCCATGGCGCCGCCTCGATCTCAACGTCCTTGCCCCCCGGTTCACCGACCAGCTTGGTGTCGGTCGTCGTTGACGGGCCCGCTGCATAGACATAGTCGATCCGTTCGCCGCTGCTGCCCTGGGTGATGCCGGGGTCGGCGACCGGATCGGGGTGCGTCTCCCTATAGGTATCGCGGAAACCGAGGTCGATCAGCTCCTCGCTCACCGGCCACGCGACCGGTTCCTCGATCCCCTCTCGGGTGCCGACGGTATCCGCGGTGTAGTCGAGGCTCGATGGTTGGTTGAAGTCGCCGGTCAGAAAGACTGGCTCGCCGTCCTCGATCAGCTCGCCCATCGCCGCGATCGGCTGCTCCATCGCCGACGTCCGCACCCGGTTCTCGCTTTTGATCACCGACGCCACCGAGGCGCCGTTTCGCAACGCGCGCGGACCCCACTCGACGTAGTCGAGGTGCACGTTGAAGAACGGAAGCACATAGCCGGGCTCGACCTCGACCAGCCCGTAGAGGCCGTCGGCGCCCGACGCCTCGAGGATCGGGTACTTCGAGAGCAACTGCAGCGAGGTGTTGTAGTAGGGGTAGCCGGTCCGCCTGGCGATCTCGGGCAGTCGCTCGTATGACTCGAGCACGCCTACTACGTCGGCGTCGAGGCGCCGGATCACCCTGTCGGTCGCCGGCCCACCGCCGTACTCGATGTTGTAGACGAGCAGATCGAGGCGCATCGGCTCACCCGTCGCCGGCGCGGATCCCGCGTCCGGCGAGTCGTCGCCGCCGAGGCCGAGGTCGCACCCCGCGAACAAGAGCACCGCCAGAACAAAGGCCGCCGCGATCGCCGGCGCCCGGGAGTGCGGTGCGGTTCGGCTTGGCTCGACCGCCTCGGTGGCCACCTGACCTTGTAGTCAATCATACGTTTTCGAGTGGTCCGGCCGGTCGTGTGCGGGAATTGCCCGGAAGTCAGGGCGAGACGGCGGCGCCGAGCGAGTCTGCAGCAACGAACTTGGGCGCGCCATCCTCGTAGAAGACATCGAGCTCCGTGATCTCGAAGCCGGCGTCGCGCAGCAGATCAGGGATCTCGCGGGTCAGGTGACAGCCTCCGAAGAGCCGCTTCTGCACCCGCTCGAGGCGATGCTGCCACCGGCGCACCGGTTCGTCAGGCGCCAGGCCGTGTTCCACGAATCGCAGCGCGCCGCCGGGCTTGAGCACGCGCCGAAGCTCGGCCAGCGCCTGCTCGACGTCTGGAATGGTGCACATCGTCCAGGTTGAGAGCGCCGCGTCGAAGCTGTCGTCCTCGAACGGCAGCGACTGCCCGTCGAGGCCGGACCGCTCGACCCGAACGCTCGATGCCCGCAGGCGCTTGGCCGCCATCCTCCAGCCGACGTCGGCCGGCTCCACCGCCGCGACGCGCCTGACCGAGTCCGGGTAGAACGGAACATTGAGGCCCGAGCCGAATCCGATCTCAACGACCTCGCCCTCGAGCCCCTCGCAGACGCGCTCGCGCAGCGGGTCCGCCGTCTTCATCCCGCAGGCGGCGTTGACGATCCGTGGCAGGACGTGGTCGCGATAGAAGCCCATTTCGTCCACAGTCTCGCTGAACGTGCTGCCGTAACACCGACCTTGGCGTCGATTCAAGCTTGGGCCAGGTTTTCGCCAGTAGAGGCGGGGTACGCGCCGAGCGATGTTCCGGACCCGGCCATCGCGATCGCTTCTGCTCGTCCTCTATCTCGGCATCGGCGTCCTCGTCGCCGCCGGCGTGATCGGGGATGACAACTACGTCCGCGGGCTCAGCAACCTCAAGGAGCTTGCCGATGCCGCGCTCGCGATCATCCTCTGGCCGCTGGTGCTGCTTGGCGTGAGCTTCAACATCGCCGGAACCGGACACGGCTCGAAGTAAAGCCGGGGCCAACGGTGAGGGGGGCCAGCGCTCGGCGGTACGGCGGGGTCGGCCTTGAAAGCTCCTCGAACGTTGCGTGATGGGATCCGGGCGCCTATGAGCTCGGACGCCAACGCGAGCTGTTACGCGCGAGGGTTTCGCGCCCCGATGTCGCCGAAGCGCATCCGGCATGCGACACGCCGTTCGGTCTCGAGCGCCGCGATCACGCCGCCCGCGGGAAGGACGTCGGCGGTCGAGTAGAGAGCCGCCCCGCGACGTCCCCCCTTGGCGGCGAAGGCCCATGTGTTAAAGCCCGGAAACGATCCTGAGTGGCCCTGCACGCCGCAGGCGCTCGCCCAGGTGAAGTGGATCAGCCCGAGCCCGTAGGTTCCTATTCCGCCCCCCTCGACTGGGCTCGACGGGGGCGTCCCGGCCAGCGAACCCGGCGCCGCGATCTTCATCTCGCGCACGAGGCTCTTGGGGAACAGGCGACCGGCGAGCAGCGCGCGCATGAACCGCTGCAGATCTGCCGGCACCGAGACGATCGCACCGGCGCTCCAGGCGATCGTCGGGCTTGTCGCGGTTACGTCGAGCGGCCAGTTTCCCTTGCCAACACGTCATAGCCGTGGGCAAAGGGGCGGGGGATCGAGGAGCTGTTGCTGAGCGAGGTTCGCTCGAGCCGCAGCGGGTTGAAGATCATGCGCTTGTAGTTGGCTGTGATCGAACGGCCGGTGGCCTGCTCGATGATCATCCCGAGCAACACGTAGTCGGTGTTGGAATAAGAGAAACCCTCGCCGGGCGGAAACGTCGGGGCAGCTTGGACCCCGATCTCGACCAGCTGCAGCGGGGTCCATGTGCGCTTCAGCTCGGATGGGGGAGGCACACAGAGCGTGCTGTCCGGCGGCACGGCGCAGTACTCGGCCAATCCGCTCGTGTGGTTGAGGAGTTGACGAACCGTGATCCGTTCACCGTTTGGCACCAGCCCCGGCAACCACCGCTCCACAGGGTCATCGAGTGTGATCCGGCCTTGTGCGACCAGCTTGAGGATGACGGCCGCGGTGAACGTCTTGGTTACGCTGCCGACTCGGGCCCGGTGGCGAGGCGAGAGCGGCACCCCGCGCCGTAGGTCCGCCGCGCCGGCGGCGTAGTGCTCGACGCCGCGCGGACCGCGAATCACGGCGGTGATGCCGGGGACGCCCGCTGCGACCGAGCGCTCGAGCGCGTCTTGAACGTCCTGGCGAGAGGGGGCGCTCGCAGCCGGGGCGGGCGTCGGTGCGAGGGCCCAGAGCGCGAGCGCGATCGCTACGACCATGCCGGACACCGCAGCGATCCGTCGCTGGTCGGTCACCAAGGGCCGGATCACATCATTGTGGTCTTAGCAAGTTCATCAGGGCTGAGAGGCGATGTCGGCCCGCTGGATCGATCCGGTGCGGCGGTCGCGGATGCGAACCCTAGCTCGACGGCCGCCAGCCGCCACAGATCGACGCCACGTGAGCGGGATCCGGACATCGTTGAGCTGCGGGAGAGCACCCTAAACCCCGCCAATAGCGGGGCTTTTCCGATGGGCGCGGCTGGTTTCGAACCAGCGACCTCTCGCGTGTGAAGCGAGCGCTCTCCCACTGAGCTACGCGCCCGGAGGGCGATGATAGGACGGCGGGGGACGGTGGAGCGGCATGATTCGAATCGAAGTGACGAGGCGAATGACGTGGAGGATCGGGAGTCGCGAGCTGAGGCTGCTCGTTGCTGTGGCGCTCGCCCTCGCCTCGCTGATCCTCGCGGGCCCTGCTCCCGCCGCGATGCACTCCCAGTTAAGCGGCTCGAGCTGCGCCACCGCTGAGCCCGGTCGGCGATGAATGTGGGGTTGTGTGCCTATATGGAGCACAACCCCACACCTGGTGCCGCCCGCGCGCCAGTTCTGCGTCTCAGCGCAGCTCGCCGATCCCGACGCCGCCGGTCTCGATCGCGACCGGGCCGAGCTTGCCGCCGATCCCGCCGCTCGGGTTCGGCTTCACCTCGCCGTCGCCATCGGTACCGCCGCTCGGCGGCTCCGTCGGCGGCGCCGGAACCGGCTGGCGCGGGCAGCGGATCGTGTACACGGTGCGCGCCGAGTGCCCGGGCGCGGTGGCCGTGTGGTTCCAGGAGAGGTGCAGGTGGTTGCGGCGACCGTGGCCGGCGTCGCCGTCGTAGCCGACCCACCGGAACGGCGTCCGCGGGTGGTTCTGGGTCGGCTCGGCCCAGTGGGCGAGCGCCGTGACGTCCGCCCAGGTGCCGCCCTGCGCCTTGTTCGGCACGATGTCCAGCGCGAGTCCGATCGGATGCTCTCCATTCTGGGCGTGGATGTCGTCCATCGAGTAGCCGTCGGTGATGAAGATCTTGTAGCGGCGCTCGAGCCGGCGGATGTCCGTGAGCAGCCGTCGGTCGATGCGCTCGCCGGGGAAGCCCGGGATCGAGACGAACCGCCCGCCCCCGGTCGTCTCGCAGAGCGTCGGGGAGATCTTCGTGCTGCGCATCTTGGCGGTGGCGAGCGCCGACAGTGCGAGGGCCGCGAGCAGCGCAGCGCCGACCAGGAGCGCCGTCCGCCGGCTCTTCCCGCGGGCGCTCACCGCGCCACCGCGTGGGCTCGCGCGCGGTCGAGGCCGTGGCGAAGCTCGTCGTTTCGGTGGTAGCGGTAGCTGTAGTCGCCCAAAGAGTCCATCCATGACCAGGCGTGGCAGTCGAACTTAACGTCCTGCACACCCATTCTTCGGGCGAGAGCGTGCACCTTCGAGATCTCATCGACCGGTGACCGGAGAACCCGTAGCGGCGCTAGCATTGCTCGCGACCGTGCTAGGCGGGGAATTAGCGGTGCCCTGTACCCGCAATCCGCTCTAGCGGGGCCGAACGCCCGGCCGAGGGTGATGGCCTTCGGGGCCAGTACGCCGCAGGCGGTGTTGACGGTCAGGTCCCGCGCAATGCGCGTCCGCGAACCAGGTCAGGTCCGGAAGGAAGCAGCCTTAAGCGGTGCCGAGCATGTGATGCGGAGCAGCCTGACCCGAGCTGGCCACGGCGGGCACGCCCGGAGACCTCTCTCGAGGTCGGGCCCGCACGGTCAACTTTTTGCCAGCCGGCTAGCGCAGCCGCTCAATGGTGGAGACGTCGTAGCGGCAGCCCTTGATTGCATCGACCTTCGCGAAGTAGCGCGCTCGCTTGAGGTTCTTCTTCACCTTCCAGCGTCCGCGAGCGTTGCTCTGGGTGATCTTCACCTTCACGGAGACATAGTCGTCGATGCGAAACAAGGTCACCTTGCGGCGCTTGAGGCAGCGCTCTGACCTCGAGCTCAGCTTTCCGGAGGCTCCTTTGTGGCTGATCTTTTTGATCATGATCCTGGTCTTCTCGCCGCCATCGCGGGCGACCGCCGTCGGCACGGTGACGGCGGCAATGGCCGCGATCGCGAGCGCCGCGGCCGCGCCCCGCGGCCCGCAGCGGTTGACAGCGCTCATAGTCGTGCCGCTCCCGACCTTCTTGCTTTCGGTTGGTCGCCGCCGGCTGTCCGTCAGCCGGCGGGCCGATACGTATCGATCAACTCATCGACCGCTTGCTTGGATTCCGCAAGTCCGGCGCCGGTGAGCTCGCGGTAGAGCTTCACTGCCTGCATCTCGTTTCCGGCCTGGACCAGTTCGATGAGTCGCGGGTCCTCCGAGGCTACGACATCCGTCGGCTCCTCCCGCCCGAGGCGCTGGTAGAGCTGGGAGATCTTGCGCTCGAGCGCGGCGATCCGCCGGCCGTGGTCGACGAGGTCCTCGCTGCTCACGCGGCCAGTCTCGCAGAACGCGGAAACGGCGTCGGGAGGGCCCCGGAGGCGGCAGTAGACTCGGACCGGTGACCGGCGAGACGTCGCTCTATCGCCGCCACCGCCCTCAGGCATTCGACGAGGTAGTCGGCCAGGAGCACGTGGTGCGCACCCTGCGCAACGCGGTCGAGCGCGACCGCGTCCACCACGCGTACCTCTTCGTCGGCTCGCGCGGGACCGGGAAGACGTCGCTCGCGAAGATCCTCGCCCGGTCGCTTAACTGCGTGAACGGGCCCACGGTGACGCCGTGCGGCGAGTGCGAGTCGTGCGTCTCGATCGCGGCCGGCAGCTCGATCGACGTGATCGAGATGGACGCCGCTTCGAACCGCTCGGTCGACGATATCCGCGACCTTCGCGAGCGGGTCGGCTACGCGCCCGCCCTCGGCCACTGGAAGGTCTACATCCTCGACGAGGCTCACATGCTCACGCGGGAGGCGTGGAACGCGTTCCTCAAGACGCTCGAGGAGCCCCCGCCGAACACCGTCTTCATCCTCGCCACGACCGAGCCCCACAAGGTCATGCCGACGATCGTCGATCGCTGCCAGCGCTTCGACTTCCAGCGGCCGTCGCTCGAGCAGATCGCCGAGGTCCTGAGCCGGGTCTCCACCGCCGAGGAGATCGAGATCGAGCACGGGGCGATCGCGGCGATCGCGCGCGCGGCGTCGGGCAGCTTCCGCGATGCCCTCGGAACGCTCGACCAGCTCGTCTCCTACGGCGGCAAGTCGGTCAATACCGAGGACGTCCTCGCCGTCCTCGGCGTCGCAGACGCCGAGCTGATCCTCGCCGCGACGGACGCGATCGCCGCCGCCGACGGGCGCCTCGCGCTCGAGGCGAGCTCGCGGCTCGCGAGCTCGGGCCACGACGTGACCCAGTTCGCCCGCGACCTCCTCGCCCACCTTCGCCAGCTGATCGTGATCAAGACGATCGGCGAGCCGCCCGACTCGTTCGCCGTGACGGCCGCTGACTCCGAGCGGCTCCGGGTGCAGGCCGATTCGCTGTCAGAACTCGCCCTCGGCCGCTCGATCGACATCCTCTCGTCGGCTCTAACGGCTATCCGGGAGGGCGACGAGCCACGGATGACCGTGGAGCTGGCCTTGCTTCGCGCCGCGCGGCCCCAGCTCGACCCCTCGAAGGAGGCACTTCTCCAGCGCATTGAACGGCTCGAGGCGGGGGCCGGGGGTGCCGTATCGGACCCGGCTCCGGCAGCCGCCGCTCCGGCTGCCGAGGCAGCCGATGGGCCGTCGCCTCGGATGTCCTCCCCGACACCCCCGACCCCCGCCGACACCGAGAATCCGGCGGAGGATGCGCCAACGGCAACGGCCGTCGCCGATCTCCCGCTGGAGAAAGTGGTGGACCTGTGGCCGGCGGTGATCGACCAGGTCAGGCGGTCAGGGGCGGAGCTTCTCTCACACGTGCTCGCGGCCGCGCGGCCCGTCTCGGTCGATGCACGGGACCGGCGGCTCGAGGTCGGCTTCCCAGCGTCCGCGGCATTCAACAAGCGAAAAGCGGAGGCGAACGAGGCGCGGGAGCGGTGCGCCGAGGCCCTGCTGGAGGTGGTGGGCGAGCGGCTGCGGCCGGTCTACGTGCTGCTGGACTCCGACGACGAGGCGGCGGCGCCCGTCGAGAGCAGCTTGACCGAGGAGGAGCTGATCGAGCTGGTCCGCACCGAGTTCGATGCGGAGGAATACATGGCCGATCCCGACGACGGTGAGGCGGAGGCGAAGGAGGCGTAAGGAATGGCAAGGCCCAGGGGCGGCGGTCCGGGCGGGTTGGATCTCAACTCGCTGATGAAGCAGGCGCAGCAGATGCAGGCGGAGATGGCCGAGGCGCAGGAGAAGCTCAAGGACGAGGTCGTCGACGCGAGCGCCGGCGGCGGCATGGTGAAGGTGAAGATGAGCGGCGACCTGCGCCTGCTCGAGCTCACGATCGACCCGGAAGCGATCGATCCCGAGGACCCGGAGCTCCTCCAGGACATGGTCACCGCCGCCGTCAACGAGGGCATCCGCTCGGCGCAGGAGCTCGCCGCGAGCCGGATGGGGAACGTCGCGGGCCTGGGCGGCGCCGGCGGAGCCGGGGGGCTCGGGCTCCCCGGTATGTAGCGCC
The DNA here is from genome assembly GCA_035296705.1 of Solirubrobacterales bacterium. Classification (GTDB taxonomy): domain Bacteria; phylum Actinomycetota; class Thermoleophilia; order Solirubrobacterales; family 70-9; genus WHSW01. The sequence continues at coordinate 25,166 of DATHAL010000031.1, read as the reverse complement.
AACCGGCCCGCTCGCTAGCTTCACTCGCGATGTATCCGCAGCCGATCAACCGGCTCGTCGGCGAGCTGGCGAAGCTGCCCGGGATCGGGCAACGCACCGCGCAGCGGCTTGCCTTCCACATCCTGCGCTCCGACGACGAGGACGCCGCGGCGCTTGCCGACGCGATCAGGGAGGTGAAGGAGAGAGTCGGGCTGTGCGAGGTCTGCTTCAACCTCGCCGAGGGGCCGACCTGCGAGGTCTGCGCCGACCCGCGGCGCGACCGCTCGCTGGTCTGCGTCGTGGAGCAGCCCGCCGACGTGATCCCGATCGAGCGCACGCATGAGTATCGCGGCCTCTACCACGTGCTCGGCGGCGCGCTCTCGCCGATCGACGGCATCGACCCCGAGGATCTCAAGATCACCGAGCTGGTCGAGCGAGTCCGCTCGCCGGAGGTATCCGAGGTCGTCCTGGCGACGAACCCGACGACGACCGGCGAGGCGACCGCGCACCACATCGCCGACCTGCTGCGCGGCGATGTCGCGATCACGCGGCTTGCGAGCGGCCTCCCGGTCGGCGCCGACCTCGAGCACGCGGACGAGGTCACGCTCGGCCGCGCGTTCCTGGGTCGGCAGCGCGTCGATGCCTGATCAGTAGCTGTAGCCGCCGCTGCTCGAGTCGGTCGTCGGTGTCGTGGGCGAGCCGGCGCCCGAGGGGCCGCTCGGCTGCGCGACGTGCCAGGTGAAGCGCTGGCCGTCGAAGGCGTCGCTGACGCCGTCGCCGGTGACCTCTCCCGGCCCCTCCTCGGTGAACGTGTAGAGGGGCGCGCCGTCAAAGGTGACCTGCTGCGAGCCGTCCGGCCGCTTCACGGTCCCGAGCTCGCCGCCGACGTCGGAGCTTGCGGTCGGCTGGCCGGATGTCGCCGCGAGCGGCTTCCAGATCGCCTCGCAGCCACCGGTGCAGAGGATCTTCCCGTTGTCCTCCTGATCGGGGGAGTAAAGCGCGGCGCCGTTGGCGTCGACCAGCACCTCGCCGGCGTCGCCGAAGCTCTGCACTGCGACGGCCTCCTGGCCGCCGTCCGCGGCCGTTGCGCCGTCATCGTCGGAGCCGCAGGCGTAGAGGCCGACCACTGCGACGGCAGCGATCGTCGCCAGCCCCGTCCTCAGTATCCGCTTCGTCCTCGTCGTCACGCCGGGTATTACGCGCCAACCCGGCGTCGGGATTGCGCCGCGACGTGAAAGCGCCGGCCGCCCGCATCACGTGCGGTGCCGGCCGGCGCGCGGTTTCGCTTTCAGTTTCGCGCTTCGCTACGGAGCGCCGCGATAGCGCGTGTCGTAGCGGTCGTCGTAGGTCGCCGCTGGGCGCCGCGATGCGATGGCCGCCCAGATCAGCGACGCGACGAGGCCGACGACGCCGGCGATGATCAGGATCAACCCGATGACCGCGAGGTCCACACCTTCGATCGCATCCGTGACGGCAAAGCGCAGAATCGCTCCGACGGCGATCAGAAATACCGATCCACCTATGGACATCTGTGCCTCCTTCCTGGCTTGCACCGGTCCCGTACCCGGTGCGAACGCCCGGAACCGGGCTCGTGCCGTGTGGCACGTAGTTCTCAGGCCTCGCTGATCCGAATGCGCCGGTGCAGCCGGCGCAGGGGACGCGGCGCCCACCAGTTCCACTCGCCGAGCAGCCGCATCAGCGACGGAACGAGCAGCGCGCGGACGATCGAGGCGTCAATCAGGACCGCGAGCGCGGTGCCGAGCCCGAGCTCCTTGATGAAGATCACCTTCGAGGTCACGAAGGCCCCAATCGCGATCGAGAACAGGATCGCCGCCGCGGTCACGATCCTTCCCGTGCGCTCGAGGCCGACCGCGACCGAGTCGCGGTTCGAGGCTCCCCCGTCGTGCGCCTCCTTGATCCGGGAGAGCAGGAAGACGCCGTAGTCCGTGGACAGGCCGAAGACGACCGCGAACAGGAAGAGCGGCTGCGTCGTCTCGAGCGCCCCCTGGCTCGTGTAGCCGAGCAGGCTCTCGAACCGACCCTCCTGGAAGATCAGGACGAGGATCCCGAACACCGCGCTGAGCGTGAGCACGTTCATCAGGATCTGCTTGAGCGGCAGGATGACGGAGCCGGTCATCACGAAGAGGACGGCGAAGGTGACCAGCGCCGTGATCGCGAGCACCAGCGGCAGGTGCTCGACGAGGCTGTCCTGGAGGTCGATGTAGTGGGCGGTGGAGCCAGTCGCGAGCGACTCGCCGTCGATCGCCCGCAGCTCCTCGACCAGGTCCTGGCTCTCGTCGCTGAGTGACGGGTGCTCCGAGACGACGTCGACGGCGGCGATCCCGTCACCGAGCTCGACCGGTGGGCGCACCTCGGCGACGCCGTCGATGCCGCGCGCCTCACTCGCGATCGCTCCCGCGTGGTTGGCGCCGCCGCGAACCGCGAGCGTGACCGGGGTGTCGCGGAAGGGCGGGAAGTCGGCGCGCAGCACGTCGTCCACCTGGTGCGCGCTCGCCGACTCCGGCAGCACCTGGGCGTCGACGGAGGTGAATTGGATTCCGAAGAAGGGGATCCCGAGGGCGATCAACAGGGCCGCGCTCGCGGCGGCGACTCGGCCCGGCATCCGCATCACGAGCTGCGAGAGCCGATACCAGAAGCCCTCGCTCGCCGGCCTGGCGTCGCGCTCGGCGCGGCGGCGCAGGAACGCGGGGGAGAGGGCGTTGACGCGATCGCCGAGCAGTGCGAGCACCGCAGGCAGCACGAGCAGCGAGATCGCGGCGGCGATCAGGGCGACGAGCGAGCCGCCGATCCCCATCGAGTAGAGGAAGCGCTGTGGGAAGACGATCAGCGACGCGATCGCGCCGGCGACCGTGAGCGAGCTGAGGAGCACCGTCCGCCCCGCGGTCGCGAGCGTCCTGCGCATCGCCTCGAGGCCGGGCCCGTGCTTCGCGATCTCCTCGCGGTAGCGCGAGACGATGAAGAGGCTGTAGTCGATGGCGAGCCCGAGCCCGAGGCCGGTGACCAGGTTGAGCGCGAAGGTCGAGACGTCGGTGACCTCCGCCGCGCCGCGCAGCGTGACCATGGTCGCGACGATCGCGAGCCCGCCGACGAGCAGCGGCAGGAGCGCCGCCACGAGGCTGCGGAAGAAGAGCAGCGAGAGCAGGAAGAGGAGCGGGAAGGCGTAGAGCTCGGCGGTGCGCAGGTCCGTCTCGACCTGCTCGTTCGCCTGCTGCTGGGCGAGCGCAGGGCCGCCCACGGTTACCCCCGGCTCGCCGGAGACCGAGTCGGCGACGCGCTCGGCGGCGTCCTGTGCCTCCTTATCGTCGGTCGGCGCGAGCTGCACGGAGAGGTAGGTGGCGTCGCCGTTCCGGGAGACGAAGTCCCCTATGCCACCGTCGAGGTAGCCCGTCACGGCGGCGACGTCCGGCTCGGCGCGGAGCTCCCGCGCGAGCTCGGCGACCCGCTGCTTGCCGGCGGCGGTCGTGACGTCGACCCCGTCGATGAGGACGACGAGCCCGGTTTCGCGGTAGCCGGCGGCCTGAAGCAGCTCGTCGGCCTTGACGCTCTCCGTGTCGGGATCGTCGGCGCCGTAGGGCGCAAGGTGGTCTGCGACGCCCGAGCCGAGGACGCCGGCGACCGCGAACAGGATCGACGCGATCACCACTATGCGCCTGCCGCGCGCCTGCGCGAGCCGCGCGATTCGATCCAGCATCAGGAAGCTCCCTTCTCGACCTCCGCGCGAGCTCGCTTGCACCAGGCGACCATCCACTCCGTTGACTCGATGCCGTAGCGGAGGACCAGGTCGGGGAACGGATCGCCGGCGGCCTTGATCTCGAGCGTCGCCGCCTCCACGGTCCGCAGCGCCGCCAGCTTCTCCTCGTGAAGTCGCTGCTTCGCCTCCAGGATCGCGAGCGCGGCGTCCGGGTCGGCGGCCGCGAAGAAGAGCTTCAGGAGGCCCTCGTCGCGATACTCGAGCACCTCGGCACCGCGCGAGAGCCAGTCGGCGAGCTTGGCGCGGCCGGCGTCGGTGAGGGTGTAGACCGTGCGCTTGCGCCCGCCGCTCGCCTCGCCGCGACCCTCGATCAGGCCCGCATCCGCAAGCCGCTTCAGCTCTGGGTAGATCTGCCCGTAGCTCGCGGCCCAGAAGAACCGCGTTGACTTGTCGACGACGGCCTTGATCTCGTAGCCGCTGCGGGGCCCGTGCCGCAGCATGCCGAGGACGACGTAGGCGGTGTGGCTGAGTTCCATATCGCCTGTAGATATATCACAGCGATACATACGGCGAGCGTGACAGGCGTCACTCGGCAAGCTCCAGCTCACGCAGCGGCGCTGCGATCGTATTCTCAGCTGCGATGGCGGACACGGTGGTGATGAAGTTCGGCGGCACCTCGGTCGCGGACGTCGAGGACGTCAAGCGCGCCGCAGCGCGGATCGTCGCCGCCCGCGAGCGCGGCAACCAGGTCGTCGCGGTGCTCTCGGCGCGCGGCAAGACCACCGACGAGCTCGTCGCCGCCGCCTACGAGATCTCCAAGCGCCCGCTCGAGCGCGAGCTGGACATGCTGCTCTCGACCGGCGAGCGGATCTCCTGCGCGCTCTGCGCGATGGCGATCCACGACATGGGCCACGAGGCGATCTCGCTCACCGGCTCCCAGGCCGGGATCGTCACGGACTCCTCGCACACCCGGGCGCGGATCCTCGAGGTCCGAGCCGACCGCATCCGCGCGGGGCTCGCGGAGGACCGGATCGTGCTCGTCGCCGGTTTCCAGGGCGTCTCCGGCGACTCCAAGGATGTGACCACGCTCGGTCGGGGCGGCTCCGACACGACCGCGGTCGCGATCGCCGCCGCGCTCGGCGCGGACGTCTGCGAGATCTATACGGACGTCGCCGGAGTCTTCAGCGCCGACCCGCGGCTCGTCTCCGACGCGCGCAAACTGCCGCTCGTCTCCTTTGACGAGATGCTCGAGATGTCGTCATCCGGCGCCGGGGTCCTGCAGCTGCGCTCGGTCGAGTACGCGCGAAATCACGGCATCCGCATCCACTGTCGAAGCTCCTTCGAGGACGCCCCAGGTACTCTCGTGCTCGCCGAGGACGAGACGATGGAACGCCCGATGGTCACAGCGGTCACGCACGCCTACGAGGCGCGCGTCACGCTGACCGGTCTCCGCGACGAGCCAGGGGTCGCGGGACGCGTCTTCGGCGCCCTCGCCGACGCGAACGTGAACGTCGACATGATCATCCAGAACGAGCCCATCTCGGAGGACTCGAAGGCGGACCTCTCGTTCACCGTCGCGACCGACGATCTCAGCGCGGCGACCGACGTCCTGAACGGCATCAACGTCGGCGACGCCACGGAGACCGACCCGCACGTCGGCAAGGTCTCGATCGTCGGCGCCGGCATGCGCAGCCACCCGGGCGTCGCGGCGAAGGTGTTCCGCACGCTCGGCGAGCGCGAGATCAACATCGAGATGATCTCCACGTCGCCGATCAAGATCTCGTGCGTGGTCGCCGCCGAGCGCGTGCCCGACGCCGTGCGGGCGATCCACGAGGCCTTCGACCTCGGCGCGGACGCGGTGCGCGAGGAGGACCCATCGGGCGAGCACCGTCCGCGGGTCACCTCCTGACGCGCCGCGGCGGCGAACTCATCGCGGAGCCGAGGCTTCGGCATACTGACCGCCGATGAACGAGCGAAGCATGAGAGTGGGCGTGGTCGGCGCCACGGGCGCCGTGGGATCGACGATCCTCGACGTGCTGGCCGAGCGCGGGTTCCCCGCGTCGGAGGTGCGGGCGTTCACATCGGAGCGCTCGGCGGGCAGGCGCGTCCGCTTCGGCGACGAGGAGCTCGAGTGCGTCGCGCTGTCGGCCGAGACGATCGGCGGCCTCGATCTCGTGCTCTCATCGGCCGGCGGCTCGGTGAGCGCGGAATGGGCGCCGAGGTTCATCGACGCGGGTGCCGTGGTCGTCGACAACACGAGCTACTGGCGGATGCACGACGACGTACCCCTCGTGGTCACCGAGGTCAACCCCGATGCAGCCGTAAACCACCACGGCCTGATCGCGAACCCGAACTGCTCGACGATGCAGATGGTGGTGGCGCTGGCACCGATCGAGCGGTCGGTCGGGATCGAGCGGATCGTCATCTCCACGTACCAGTCGGTGTCGGGCACCGGGCGCGCGGCCATGGACGAGCTCCTCGACCAGTCGCACGCCCTCCTTCACGACACGGACCCCGAGCCGCCGAGCGTCTATCCGCACCGGATCGCCTTCAACGTCGTGCCGCAGGTCGAGACCTTCAAGGAGGGCGACGACTACACGACCGAGGAGCGCAAGGTCATGGCCGAGACCCGGAAGATCCTGGAAGTCTCGGAGGACTCGCTGGGGATCTCGGCGACCTGCGTGCGCGTCCCGGTCCTCGTCGGTCACTCCCAGTCGGTGAACATCCAGACCCGGGAGCCGCTCTCGCCCGAGCAGTGCCGCGCGCTCCTCGCCGGCGCGCCGGGTGTGCTCGTCGCCGACAGCCCGGCCGACGGCCTCTACCCGCTCGCCACCGACGTCGCCGGACGCGATGAGGTCCTGGTGGGGCGAATCCGCCGAGACCCATCTAACCAGCGCTGCCTGAACCTTTGGGTTGTCGGCGACAACCTGCGCAAGGGGGCCGCGACGAACGCCGTCCAGGTGGCCGAGCTCCTTCGCGAGCGCGACCTGGTGCGGGTGCCGGCGGGCTCCACCGCGTTCTCCGGCTAGCAGCCCGTGCTCGCCGCGCTCGCCTCGGCGGCGGTGATCGCCGGCGGCTCGCTGGCGGTCGGCCAGCTCGCGCTGGCCCTCTGCGGGTGGCGGGAGGGGACGTGGTTGGCGGGGCCCGTCGGGCTCGCGATCCTGCTCGTCGCCTGCGGGATCGTCGCCGGGCTGGGCGGGACCGGCACGGCGCTGGCGATCACGGTCGTCTGCCTGGTCATCGCTGGGACCGTCGGCCTCGGCGCCACCGGCTTCCGGCAGGGGTTCAGCGCCCCGGCCGTCGCGGCCGCCGGCATCGGCGTACTCGCCGCCGCGCTCCCGTTCATCGCCGCGGGGGACGTCGGCATCCTCGGTGTGGGCCTCGTCAACGACGACATGGCGAACCACTTGCTGCTCGCCGACTGGATCGACGAACGCTTCCGGCCCGAGCCGGTGCTCATCGACCAGGGCTATCCGCTGGGGCCGCACGCGCTGGTCGCGGGGCTCTCGACGCTCCTCGGCGCGAGCTCGATCGACGCATTCGCGGGCCTGGGGCTCGCGATCCCGGCGCTCACGGCCCTGGTCGCATTCGCGGCGCTCGACGACCTGCGGCCGTTCCCCCGGACGCTTGCCGCCGCGCTCGTCGCACTGCCATACCTCGCAGCCGCCTACCTCGCGCAGGAGGCGTTCAAGGAGCCGATCATCGCTCTTTTCGTGCTCGGTTTCGCGCTGCTCCTGCCGCGGGCGCGCCGCTGGCGCGACGCCGTCCCGCTCGCGCTGATTGCCGCGGGCGTCACCTACGTCTACTCGTTCCCGGGCCTCGCCTGGCTTGCCGGCGCGGCGATCGTCTGGGGGGCGATCGAGCTCCCGCGCGGACGGGCGAACCCGCGCTCTGTGGGCGTCGCGGTCTCCGCGGGCGCGGCGGCGCTGGTCGTGCTCATGCTGCCGGAGCTCGGGCGGCTCGCGGACTTCGTCGACTTCCGTGCATTGCATCCGGATCGCGCGAACGAGGGCGGGCTCGGCAACCTGCCCGGTCAGCTCTCGCCGTTTGAGGCGTTCGGGATCTGGCCGACCGGCGAGTTCAGGCTCTCGGCCGCGGCGAGCGACCTGCCATCGGCGCTCTTCTACGCGGGCGGCGTCTTCGCCGCCTGCGTCACGCTCGCGGGCCTTCCCGGCTGGCTGCGCCGCCACGGCACGGCGATCCCCGCGGCAATCGCCGCGGCCGCGGTCCTCTACCTGCTCGCACGCGGACTCGGCACCGTGTACACGTCGGCCAAGGCGCTCGCGATCACGGCGCCGCTGATCGCGCTCGTTGCGCTCGGCGGCCTGCTCGGCGCCCGGCGCCCGGCGCTCACGGCGCTCGCCGCCGTCTTCGGGATCGCCGCCGCGGGCTCGAGCTTCCTGATCCTCCGCCAGGCGCCGGTGGCGCCCGACGCGCACGCGGCGGAGCTCGCCGAGATCCGGCCGTACGTCGAGGGCGAGAAGCTCCTCTTCCTCGGGCGCGACAACTTCGTCCTGCACGAACTGCGCGGCTCGAAGCCGTTCACGCACGTGCGGAACTTCTACGACCCCTACTTCGTCGAGCCGAACTTCGAGATCCGCGACGTCGGCTCGAAGTTCGACTTCGACGCGGTCTCCGCGAACACGCTAGCCCGGTTCCGATACGTGCTCACGACCCGCGCGGCTTACTCGAGCGGCCCGCCGCCGGGCTACCGGATCGTCGAGCAGACCCCGTCGTACGTGCTCTGGGGCCGCGGCGATGCAGATCCCTCGAGCCGCATTCCGGGCGAGCGCGGCCCCGAGCCCGGGGCGACGCGCGAGTGCGCAGGCTCCCGGCCGGAGGGTCGGGCGGCCGTGTTCGAGCGGGCGCCGGTCGTGCTCGATGCGAGCCACTGGTCGAGTGCGACCGTCGAGAGCGGCGCCAGCGCGACGATCGCGATCGACCTGCCCAGGGGCCGCTGGAACCTCTCGCTCCAGTACGACGCGACGCGCCCGGTCAGCCTGAGCGGCGAGGGCCTCGACGCGACGGTGCCCGGGAACCTCGACTACCGGGGCGTCGCGCCCCTCTGGCCGGCGGGCACCGTCGACTCGGCCGGCGGCCCGTTGCGGATCACCGCCACGGTCTCCGAGCCGCCACTCGTCGGCCGTCTGCTCGGCGCCCACTCCGTCGCTCACCTCGGGACGCTCGCCGCGAGCCTCGCTGGCCGCGGCTACGCCGATGCTGCCTCTCCCGCTCCGGGCGAAGCTGAAAAGCTCATCGACGGCCGCGCTGCGTGCGGCCGCTACGTGGACTGGAGCGATTGATGGACCTGGGATTCGGCGAGGCGCTGCTCATCATGGGAGCCCTACTGGCGGTGGTCGCCGCGCTGTCCGGGCTAATGCGCGGGACCGTGCTCTCGGCGTCGGTGCTCTCGATCCTGCTCGGGATCGTGCTGGCACAGCTCGACCTGGTGACGATCCACGTCGACGACGCAGGAATCGTCGAGCTGATCGAGCTGGCGCTGATCCTCACCCTGATCTCCGACGGGCTCGTGGTCGAGCGCGAGCTGCTCGGGCGCAACTGGAGCCCGGTGGCGCGGGCGCTCGTGTTCGCGATGCCGATCACGCTCGTCGTCCTCGCGCTCGCGGCGAAGCTCCTCTTCGACGAGCTCACCTGGGCCGAGGCGTTTCTGCTCGGCGCCGTGCTCTCGCCAACCGACCCCGTCGTCACCTCCACGGTCGTCACCGCGCAGCGGGTGCCGGCGGCGATCCGCCACACGCTGAACCTCGAGTCCGGACTCAACGACGGCCTCGCGCTGCCCTTCGTCCTCTTCTTCCTCGTCCTGGCGACGCCGGGCGGCGACGCCGGGAGCGAGGCCGCGCAGCTCGTCGGCGAGGCCGTGTTCGGTGCGGCGCTGGGCGTCGCTTTAGGTCTCGTCGGCGGGCGCCTTCACCAGGTCGTGCCCGGCGGCGTGACCGGGCGCTACGAGGGCATCTACGCGATCGGCATCGGCCTGGTGGCCTTCGGCCTCGCCGATGTCACCTTCGGCAACGGCCTGATCGCCGCGTTCGTCTGCGCGATCACGCTCGGGGTCTCCGAGCACGAGATCACGGAGCGCTTCGTCGACTTCTCGGAGAACATGAGCGCGATCTTCCAGGTCCTGACGTTCTTCGTCTTCGGGGCGCTCATCGTCGCGACCGGCTACGAGGGCCCGGTTTGGGCGCTCCCGGTGTTCATCGCCTTCGCGCTGCTCGTCGCGCGTCCTGTCGCGGTGCTGTTCGCGCTCCTCGGGACGAAGCTGCCCGAGCCGCAGAAGGCGTTCATCGCCTGGTTCGGTCCCAAGGGCGTCGCCTCGATGCTGTTCGCGCTCCTCGTGCTGGGCCGCAACGTCGAGCATGGCTCACTCGTCTTCGACATCGCGTCGTTCGCGATCCTCGCCTCGATCCTCGCCCACGGTCTCACCGACACGGTGGGTGCGAGCTGGATCGAGCGGCGCATGAAGCCCGAGCCGGAGCCGCCCGACGAGGTGCCGGGGCGGCTGCTCGGATGAGCCGCCCCGCCCGCGGTCGACCCTCGGCGTCCGCACTGCAGCCTCAGGGCGACACGCGCGCGGCGCCGAGGATCCTCGGCAGCACCGGATAGGCGCGCGCGTCCGCCGGGAACCCGAACCCGCGGCAGCGCTCGATGCGGAAGCCCGCACCCTCGATCGCGGCCAGCGTCTGGCGGTTCGGCTCGCAACCTCCCATCAGGCGCGGCCAGACGAGGGCGCTCAGATCCTGGAAGCGAGCGAATCCGGGACGTCGCGAGCGGACGTGCTCGTAGAAGCGGAGCTCGCCGCCGGGCCGCAGCACGCGCTGGAACTCGGTCAGCGCCGCGGTCTGATCGGGCACGGAGCACAGGACGCCGGCGACGACCACGGCGTCAGCCGAGCCGGACTCAACCGGGAGCCCGTCAGCGACCCCCGCGACGACCCGGATCTCAAGCTCAAGCGAGCGGGCGGCTCGCTCCGCGGCCCGGCGCAGATAAGGCTCCGGCTCGACCGCGACCAGCTCTGAGACGGACCCCGGGTAGTGCTCGAAGTTGATCCCGTTTCCGGGGCCGACCTCGACCATCCGCCCGCTGAGCCCTGCGACGAGCTCGCGACGTAGGTCAGCCTCCCCGCGTCCCTTGTCCTTCGCCGCGAACCGATCGAAGAGGCGGGCGAAGATCGGGTTCGAAACCTCGTTTGCGCTCAGTCGTTCGCCAGCCTCTCGACGACCTGCCGCGCCGTCACGGGATCGACGTCGGTGAACTTCACGTAGAGGCTCACAGCGTCGTCGACGTGCCCGAGCAGCGCCGCCTGCTCGACCTCGGGCGGGGGCTGAGGCGCCCCGAGCTCGACGTGCGCGTCGCTCATCACACGGGCACTCCGGAGAGGCGGTCCCCGACCCACTCGGTCGAGGCGATGTGCTTGTTCATACCGAGCTCCTTCGGCTCGTAGCCGAGCGCGAGACCGACGAGCTGCGGCAGGTGAAGGATGGCGAGGCCCAGCTCGCGATTGACTAGCTTCGCCGCCTCGGGCTGTTGCATGTCGAGGTTGAGGTGGCACAGGGGGCACGGCGTCACCAGGCAGTCGGCCCCCTCGTCGAGCGCGTCGCCGACGTGGGTCCCCGCCTGGCGGAGCGACGTATCGCGGTTCATGGTCACGATGGGGAAGCCGCAGCACTTGCGGGCGCCGTCGTAGTCGACGACCTCGCCGCCGAGCGCTTCGATGAGGCGCTCGAGGTAGAGGTCGCGGGCCGGGTGCTCCTCGTAGCCGAGCCGGTGCTTGGGCCGGATGATGTAGCAGCCGTAGAAGGGGCCGACGCGCAGGCCGGAGAGCGGCCGCGTCACCTTCTCCTTCAGCCGGTCGAGCCCATACTCCTCGACGAGCACCCAGAGGAAGTTCTTGTTCGTCCAGCCGTCGGAATCCCTCACGTACTCGAGCCCCTCACCGGAGAGTGCCTCGTTGATGTGGGCGCGGTAGGCGGAGTCGGCGTCAAGGCGCTGCTGGCATTCCGACTGAGCGCCCTGGCAGGTCGAGCAGATGTTCATCATCGCGAGCCCCGTCTGCTGGGCGAGGGCGAAGGTGCGGGCGTTGAGGGTGTCGGCGAGCTCCTGGTTGTGCTCGGCGATCACGCCGGCGCCACAGCAGTTGGCGCGGTCGAGCTCGACGAGCTCGATCCCGAGCCGGTCGGCGACGAGCGCGGTGGAGCCGTGCAGCTCCGGGGTGAAGCCGCGCGATACGCAGCCGGGCCAGTAGGCGAGCTTCATTCGGTCTCCTTCGGTCCGGTGGACACTTCTGGCTGGCTGAGTTCCTCCTCGTCGGGCTCGGGCTCGACCTCCTCCTCGCCGGTGATGTAGAGGTTGAGCTCGGTGCGGTGCTCCTCGGCGTGCTCGTAGAGGCGCTTCACGTGGTCCTGGGCATCGTCTGGGAGCTTTTCGTGGACGCCGGGGATCAGCTTCGGCAACGAGCGCATCTTCCCGGTGCGTACGCCGCGCACGGCCGTCGGCAGCGAGGTGACGAGGCCCTTGATCGCGGCGGGTCGCGGGATCAGCTTGCCCTTCACGCCCTGCGCGTAGGACTCCTGGAGCAGAAGCGACTCGTCGAGCGTGCCCTTCTTCTCGATGATCTTCGCGAAGGCCGTCTCGTGGCGCCGGCCGTTGTTCTTGTCGTCGATGTCCTCGTCGTGGCCGGCGAGGCGGCGCAGGCGCATGATCTGATCCATCGGCGCAACGCCCTTCGGGCACGCGTCGACGCAATTGAAGCAGTGGGTGCAGTCGTAGATCCCGTGCGGGTCCTGGGCGAGGTCGTACAGGCGCGAGCGCGACTCGACGTCGCGCGGATCGCCGACGAAGCGGTAGGCCTTGGCGAGCGCCGCCGGGCCGATGAAGTCGGGGTCGGCCTCCATCGAGAGGCAGGCGCTCACGCAGGCGCCGCACTGGATGCAGGCGATCGTCTGCGTGATGTCGACCATCGACTCTGGCGGGACGATCCGCTCTCGCTCGGGCGGGTCGCCGTCGTCGAGCAGCCACGGCGTCACCCGGCGGATCTTCGTCCAGTGGGTCGACTCCATGTCGGTCACCAGGTCCTTGACGACGGGCATGTTGCCCATCGGCTCGACGGTGACCGGCTCGGGACCGTCGGCAACGTCGGCGCCCTCGACCTGAGCGTCCTGGGGCGCGTCGGGGCTGCCCGCGGCACTCGCGGCGCGGTTCGCGAACTCGTGCGCCTCGCCGATCTGGGTCAGGCAGGCGAGCGTCGACTGCCCGTTGATCTTCACCCCGCAGGAGCCGCAGATCGCCGCGCGGCACGAGCAGCGCACCGAGAGCGAGCCGTCGACCCGGTCCTTCGCCTGAAGGAGCCCGTCCAGCACCGAGAGCGTGGGGTCGAGCTCCACGTCGAACTCCTGCCAATAGGGGCCGCTCGGTCCCTCGCCCTCGTCGGGCTTGAACCGCCTCACCTTCAGCGTGTATTGCTCCGTCGGCATCAGATGATCGAGTTCCAGTCCCCGCGTACCCGGGGGCGGGCGTCGTCGAGCGGATCAAGGACGCAGGCCGCGCGGCGTGGCAGCGCCACGCGAGCGGCCGAGGACGCAGAGCCGCGACGTGCCAGGCACGTCATCCGGGTGCGTGGGGATCCGGGCTCGGTCATCTCTAATACGTCCTCTCCATAGGTTGCCACTGTGTGATCGTGACCTCGGAGTAGTCGACCTGCGGGGCGTCGGTGTCGAGCCGCAGGTCGATGTGCTTCAGCCACTCGTCGTCGTTTCGCTCCGGGTAGTCGGTGCGGAACTGCGCGCCGCGGCTCTCCCTGCGCTCGAGCGCGCCGACGCAGGTGCACTCCGCGCACTCGAGCATGAAGCCGAGCTCGATCGCGCCGAGCACGTCCTGGTTGAAGACGGTGCCCTTGTCGTCGATGTAGGCACTCGCCGCCTCCTCCTTCAGCCGCCGGACGGTGTCGAGGGCCGTCTGGATGCCGTCCTCATCGCGGAACACGGCGACGTACTTGTCCATCGTCTCGCCGAGCTCCTTGCGAATCTCCGAGACGCGGCGCCCGGACCCGCGCTCGCGACCGACGATCCGCTCGATCGTCGCCTGCTCGTCGGCGAGAAGCGCCTTCGAGACCGGCTTGTTCTCGAGGCCCTTCGCGCGCTCGGAGGCGTGGATGCCGGCACGGCGGCCGAAGATCAGCGTGTCGAGCAGCGAGTTCGCGCCGAGGCGGTTGCCGCCGTGGACGGAGACGCAGGCGACCTCTCCGGCCGCGTACAGGCCCGGGATCTCGGTGGCGCCATGGATATCGGTCTTCACGCCGCCCATCGTGTAGTGGTTGCCCGGCTTGATGTGGATCGGCTCGCGGGTGATGTCGACGCCGGCGAAGTCGCGGCCGACGAGGACGATCTCGCGAAGCGCCTCGTGGATCCGCTTCTTGGGGACGACGGTGATGTCGAGCGCGACGGTCCCGTCCGGGAAGCCGCGACCCTCGTTGATCTCGGTCTGCTCGGCGCGCGACACGACGTCCCGCGAGGCGAGCTCCATCTTGTTCGGCGCGTACTTCTCCATGAACCGCTCGCCGCTCGCATTGAGGAGATGCGCGCCCTCGCCGCGGGCGCCCTCGGTGATCAGAAAGCCCTTGCCGGCGAGCGTCGTCGGGTGGTACTGGATCATCTCCATGTCCATCAGCGGCGCCCCTACCCGGTAGGCCATCGCGATCCCGTCGCCCGTGCAGATGAGCGCGTTCGTCGTCGGGAGCCACGCCTGCCCGTTGCCGCCGGTGGCGACGATCACGTTCTTTGCCTCGAAGAGCTCCATCGAGCCATCGCGGACGTTGCGAAGGACGGCGCCGACGCAATTGCCGTCGTCATCGAGCGCGAGCGCCGTGGTGAAGTACTCCTCGTAGCGGTCGACGGCGTCGGAGTGCTTCATCAGCTGCTCGTAGAGCACGTGCATGATCGCCTGGCCGGTGATGTCGGCGACGTAGTAGGTGCGGGCCTGCGAGGCGCCGCCGAAGGCGCGCGTGCCGAGCTCGCCCTCCTCGTTTCGGTGGAAGGGCACGCCGAGGTGCTCGAGGTGCAGGATCTCCTCGGGCGCCTCCCGGCACATGATCTCGATCGCGTCCTGGTCGCCGAGGTAGTCGGAGCCCTTGATCGTGTCGAAGGCGTGCGACTCCCAGCTGTCGCCCTCCTGAAGCGCGGCGTTGATCCCGCCCTGGGCGGCGTTGGAGTGCGAGCGCACGGGGTGGACCTTGGAGACGATTCCGACCGAGACGCCGCGCTCCGCGGCCGCCAGAGCCGCCCGCTGGCCCGCGAGGCCGGCTCCGATTACGAGTACGTCGTGCCGGGGCATGTCGGGCGCGATCCTATAGAGGGGCCGCGGCCGGTCGCGCGACGCCTACGGGGCGCTCGGCGGCGGCGGAGGCGTTGGCGGGGGCGGCTCGGCGGCGGTGCGCCGGGAGATCGCGTCGCGCAGCGCGCGGCCCACCTGGTCGGCGGTGATCACCCCTCGCAGGCGGCCCTCCGCGTCGACGGCTGCGAGCCCTCCGAGCCGCCTCAGCGCATCGTTTCCGAGCAGCGATTCCAATGGCGCGTCGTCGCGAACGCGAAGCGTCCCGCTGGCGTCCAACTCGAAGACGTCGGCGACCGTCTGGTCGGCCCGCCTCACCTCGGGCACCGCGTCGGCGACCTCGCGGACGATCAGGCCGCGGAAGCGGTCGGCGCCGTCGACAACCGGGAACCAGGGCCAGCGGTAGCGCAGGAAGTACTCGTCGAGCGCACGCTCGACGCTGGTCGCCTCCGGGATCGCCACCGGCTCGTGGTCCATCACGTCCGCCACGCTGATCCCCTCGATCCGCCGGGCGAACTCCGACTGCACCGCGTAGCCCCGCGCCGACTGGCCGAGGATGAAGCCGATCACGGCGAACCAGATCGCGAGCACGAGGTCGCCGCTCCCGAGCAGGAGCAGGAGGCCGAGGGCGATGAACAGATAGGAGAACCCCTGCCCGACCGTGGCCGCAAAGCGCGTCGCCCGGTTGCGGTCGCCGCTCAACTTCCACGCGATTGCGCGCGCGATCCGGCCGCCGTCGAGCGGAAATGCGGGGATCAGGTTGAAGACGAGCAGGATCACGTTGATGCTCGCGAGCCAGCCGATCACCGACATCGCGGCGGTGAGCTCGCTCGAGTCACCGAGGGTCAGCGCGTTCCAGAGCTCGTCGGCGCCACCGATGGCGAGGCCGAGCCCGCCGAGCGCCACGATGATCAGCAGCGTCACCGCCGGGCCGGCGGCGGCGATTCTGAACTCGGTCCCGGGCGAGTCGGTGTCACGAGACATCCGCGCCACGCCGCCGAACAACCAGAGCGTGATGTCGGTGATCCCGATCCCGTTGCGGAGCGCGACGATCGCGTGGCCGAGCTCGTGCAGGAGGATCGAGGCGAAGAACGCGATCGCCGAGGCCAGGGCGAGCAGATAGGGCTCGACGTCGCCCTGGTCGGCGTCGAGGACCTCGCGGTAGTCGCCCGACAGCCAGATGATCAGCAGGAACAGGATCAAAAACCACGAGTAGTCGACTCCGATTCGGATTCCGCGGAAGCGAAGCAGCGTCAGCTGGGTCCGCGTGGGCATGCGCTCATGGTTCCACAAGCGATGCGGCGCCCCGCCGGGAGTCGGTCTCGGCGACCCGCTCGCCGCGGGAGGCCTTCGCGTTAGGTTTCACGACCGATGAGCGGTACGACCGCCGAGATCCGCGAGCCCGGGGTCGCCGAGCCGGATCGGCTTCGCGACCTTCTCACCGAGCTCGCCGGGATCGAGCGGCCCTCGGCTTCGGAGGGTGAGCGCCGGGCGGCCGAGTGGGTCGTGAACCGCCTCGGCGAGCTCGGGGCGCAGGCCAGGATCGAGACCGCGGCGGCGCACGGCACCTATTGGTGGCCGCTCGGGATCGGCGCCGGCGCGAGCGCGCTCGCCAACCTCGCGGCGCTTCGGGGCCGCCGCATGCTGGCGACCGCGCTTGGAGTCGCCGCCGCGGCGACGATCGCCGACGATTACCCACCGGGCCAGCGGCGCCTGCGCCGCTTGCTGCCGCAATCCGAGACCCACAACGTCATCTGCGAGCTCGGCCCCGTCGACGCCGAGCGCACCGTGGTCGTCGTCGCGCACCACGACGCCGCGCACTCCGGCTGGATCTTCAGTCCGGAGATCCCGGAGCTGATCTTCCACCGGCTCGGCGTGCCGATCGAGCTCTTCGACACGAGCCCGGCGCTCATGTGGCCCCTCCTCGCCTCGCCGTTCCTGGCAATCGCGTCGGCGCTCACCGGCAGGCGCACCCCCGCGAGGCTCGGCGCGCTCCTCGGCGCCGGCTACGCCGCCTCGATGGCCGACATCGGCAGCCGCGACGTGGTGCCCGGCGCCAACGACAACGGCACCGCGGTGGTCCTCCTGCTCGCGCTCGCCGAGCGACTGCTGGCGGAGCCGACCGGCTCGGTGCGCGTGATCCTCCTATCGACCGGCTCCGAGGAGTCGTTCAGCGAGGGCATGAAGGCGTTCGGCGAGCGGCACTTCGACGAGCTGCCGCGCGAGAGCACGTTCTTTCTCTGCGTCGACACCGTCGGCTCACCGACGCTCAGCGTCCTGCGAGGCGAGGGCTTCGTGAGGATGCACGAGTACCCGGCCGACGGGCTCGCTGTGATCGACGGGCTGGCGGAGGAGCTCGGGATCGAGACGGTCCCGAACCTGAGGCTCCGCAACGGGACCGACGGGCTCGAGGCGCTCGCCGCCGGCTACCCGACGGTCGCCCTCTGCTCGGTCACCGACCTGAAGCAGCCGGCGAACTACCACTGGCCGAGCGATACCGCCGAGAACGTCGACTACGGGACGCTCGCCGAGGCGATCCGTCTCTCCGAGGCGCTCATCCGCCGGCTCGACGACCGCTGGCTCTAGGCGCGCGCGACCGCGTGGCGGTCGATGATCCTGGCGAAGTCGGTGCCGCCGGGGAGCGTTCCGAACGCCCGCCCCCAGTCGCCGCCCAGCCGGCTCGCGCAGAAGGCGTCGGCGACCGCCTCGTCGCCGAAGCGGACGAGCAGCGACCCCTGGAGGACGAGCGCCATGCGCTCGACCAGGCGGCGGGCCCGCGATTCGATCGCCTCCAGATCGGAGAGCTCCTCGCGCAGGCTTGCGCCCGCGGCGTCCAGCCGCGCGTCCGCGCCCGCCGCCTCTGCGACCTCCGCCTCGAACGCCTCGAGCGCCTCCGGCGCCTTCACCATCGCGCGCAGGACGTCGAGGCACTGGACGTTGCCCGAGCCCTCCCAGATCGAGTTGAGCGGCGCCTCGCGGTAGAGGCGCGGCATCCCGGACTCCTCGACGAAGCCGTTGCCGCCCAGGCACTCGAGCGCCTCCGCCGCATGCGCGGGCGCCCGCTTGCAGAGCCAGTACTTGAGCACGGCGTTGGCGAGCCGCTTGAAGCGGGCGGCCGAGTCGTCGCCGGCACCGGCCTCGTCGTAGGCGCGCGCGAGCCGCATCGCGCCGATCGTCGCCGCCTCGGACTCGACCGCGAGGTCGGCGAGCACGTTTCGCATCAGCGGCTGCTCGACGAGGAGCTTGCCGAAAGCCCCCCGCCCCTGCGTGTGGTGGATCGCGCTGGCGACCGCGGAGCGCATGCCCGCGGCGGCGCCGAGGCAGCAGTCGAGCCGGGTGTGGTTGACCATCTCGATGATCGTCGATACGCCGCGGCCCTCCTCGCCGACCATCCACGCGGCGGTGCCGCGGAACTCGACCTCGCTCGAGGCGTTCGATCGGTTGCCGAGCTTGTCCTTGAGCCGCTGGATGTGGATCGGGTTGCGCTCGCCGTCCGGGGTGAAGCGCGGCATGAGAAAGCAGGAGAGGCCGCCCGGCGCCTGGGCGAGGACGAGGAACGCGTCGCACATCGGCGCGGACATGAACCACTTGTGGCCGACGAGCCGGTACTCCCCGCCGGGGCCGCCGCCGTTCACGGGCGTGGCCGTGGTCGTGTTCGCGCGCACGTCCGAGCCGCCCTGCTTCTCGGTCATCCCCATCCCGCAGAGCGCGCCGGCCTTGTCCGGCGCCGGTCGCAGCCGCTCACCGTCGTAGCGCAGCGACGTGAAGCGCGGCTCCCACTCGGCAGCCAGCTCCGACTGCTTGCGAAGTGCCGGGATCACCGAGTAGGTCATCGAGATCGGGCAGCCGACCCCCGCCTCGCACTGCCAGGAGTGAAACATCGCCGCCCGCGCCACGTGGGCGCCAGGCCGCGGCTCGCGCCAAGGCAGCGCGTGGAGGCCGAAGCCGACACCCGCCGCCAGCAGCTCGTGCCATGCGGGGTGGAACTCGGCCTCGTCGATCCGGTTGCCGAAGCGATCGTGCGTGCGGAGCCTCGGCGGGTTCTCGTTGGCCTCCGCGCCCCAGCGAAGCGCCCGCGCCGAGCCCGCGAAGGAACCGACCTCGCGGACGCGGTCCGCCGCCCATTCGCCGCCCTCGCGGCGCAGGGACTCGACCAGCACCCGGTCGCTCGTGAACGTGTCGTAGTCCTGAAGCGGGCTCGCCTGGTTCAGGACGTCGTGTGTGGCGGGCGCGTTGAGGCTCTCAAGCGTTGACAAGTGCGTGCTCCTTCTCGGTGATCGAACGAACGCAGAACTCGGTGAGCGGGCCGATGACGGCCCCCGGGTCGCCGGAGCCGGCGGGGGAGAGCGGCCCGACGAGCGCCTCGCCGATCGCCCCGACGAGCGCCGCCGCGCTGACCTCGACGTCCTGAGGCGGCAGCTGCGCCGCGCCGATCCCGTCGGCGATCACCCCCGCAAGCACGTCGCGATACGCGCGCCGGAAGGCGAGGCGCTCGGCCTCGACCGCCGGATCAACCGGCTCCGCGAGCAGCGCGTAGGCGAGGCGCGGCGACCTGAGAGCGCGGCGGGCGAAGGACTCGACCCCGGCGGCGATCCGGTCGGTGGCGCTCCCGGCGCCGTCGGCGGCGGCGGCCATCGCGTCGACCTCGCGCTGAGAGGCCTCGCGGAAGACCTCGGCGAAGAGCTCGGCCTTGGACGGGAAGTGCCGGTAGACGGTGCCGGTGGCGACGCCGGCCTCCGCCGCGACCGCGGCCACCTGCGCCTCGGCGTAGCCGCCGCGCGCGATCAGCCGCCGCGCCGCGCCGACGATCCCGGCGCGCACCTCGGCCTTGCGCGCTTCGGTTCGCTCTGTGGGGCGGTAGGGCACACAAGAAGTGAACCACGGTTCACATCTTGTGTCAAACGGGGCGGCCTCAGACCGGGTCCGCGAACTCCGCCGGCTGCTTCGCGAGCGTCGCCTGCACCGCGGCGAGCTGGTTCGGCGAGCCGAGCAGCTCGCGCTGGAGGCTTGCCTCGAGCGCCAGTCCGTCCGCGGCCGAGAGCTTCGGCGTCTCGTTGGCGAGCCGCTTGGCGCGCCGGATCGCGTCCGGGGAGCGGCCGGCGATCTCCGTCGCAAGCGCCGTCGCCGCCCGAAGCGGCTCGTCGTCGATCCTCGTCACGAGGCCGAGCTCGAGCGCCTCGGCTGCCTCGACGAGCCGGCCGGTGTAGGTGAGCTCCCGGGCGATGTCGTCGCGAACGAGCCGGGTGAGGCTCTGCGAGAGGCTCATGTCGGGGACGAGCCCGTAGGCGATCTCCATCACCGAGAGACGCGCGTCCGGCGCCGCGATGCGGATGTCGGCCGCGAGCGCGATCTGAAGGCCGCCGCCGATGCAGGCGCCGCTGAGCGCGGCGATCACCGGCAGCTCGAGCTCGCGCCAGCCGTACGCGACCCGCTGGGCGAAGTTCGCCGCCGACCCCTCGACGGGGGCGAATCCGTCGCCGGCGAGGTCGCCGTTTCCCTCGATGAAGCTCTTGAAGTCGAGGCCGGCGCAGAAGCTCGGGCCCTCGCCGGAGAGGACGACGCACCGCACCCCGGGCTCGGCGCGCAGCGATTCGATCGCCTCGTTGAGTGCCACGAACATCCGCCAGTCGATCCCGTTGTGCTTGTCCGCGCGGGTCAGGCGGACGTCCGCGATGTGCTCGGCGACCTCGATTCGCACCCGCTCGGCGTCCACGGGGCCGACTCTACCTACGGGCGGACGAGCTCGACCTCGGCGATGCTCATCACCACGAGCGTGTGACCGCAGGTGCAGCCGAAGCGCTCGAGCTCGTCGAGGTCTGCGACCGCCGCCTCGAGCTCCTCGACGCAGTCGGTCGCCGAGCAGATCATCCGCGCGATCCACATGCCGCCGAGGGTTGCGCGCGACGCGGACGGAACGTTGACTAGGATCGCGCGCCCGTGACGAAGATCGCAGTCCGCAAGCCGATCGTCGAGCTCGACGGCGACGAGATGACCCGGATCATCTGGGCCTTCATCAAGGACCAGCTCATCCTCCCGTATCTCGACGTCGAGCTCGTCTACTTCGACCTCAGCATCACCAGCCGCGACGCGACCCGCGACCAGATCACCGTCGACGCCGCGAACGCGATCGCAGAGCACGGGGTCGGCGTCAAGTGCGCCACGATCACGCCCGACGAGGCGCGGGTCGAGGAGTTCGGGCTCAAGGAGATGTACCGATCGCCGAACGGGACGATCCGCAACATCCTCGGCGGGGTCATCTTCCGTGAGCCGATCGTGATCTCGAACATCCCACGCCTGGTCCCGGGGTGGACGAAGCCGATCATCATCGGCCGTCACGCGTTCGGCGACCAGTACCGGGCGACCGACACGCGGATTCCCGGCGAGGGCAAGCTGATGCTGAGCTTCACGCCGACCGACGGGTCCGACCCGATCGAGCTCGAGGTCTTCGACTTCCCCGAGGGCGGCGGGGTCGCGATGGCGATGTACAACCTCGACGGCTCGATCCGCGACTTCGCCCGCGCCTCCTTCCGCTACGGGCTCGACCGCGAATACCCGGTCTATATGTCGACCAAGAACACGATCATGAAGACGTACGACGGGCGCTTCAAGGACCTCTTCCAGGAGGTGTTCGAGGCAGAGTTCAAGGACGAGTTCGACGCCAAGGGCCTCACCTACGAGCACCGCCTGATCGATGACATGGTCGCGGCCGCGCTCAAGTGGGAGGGCGGCTACGTGTGGGCGTGCAAGAACTACGACGGCGATGTCCAGTCCGACACCGTCGCCCAGGGGTTCGGCTCGCTCGGCCTGATGACGAGCGTGCTGATGACGCCGGACGGCAAGACGGTGGAGGCCGAGGCGGCCCACGGCACAGTCACGCGGCACTTCCGCCAGCACCAGCAGGGCAAGCCGACCTCCACCAACCCGATCGCCTCGATCTTCGCTTGGACGCGCGGGCTCGCCGCCCGGGGTCGCATCGACTCGACGCCGGAGGTGAGCAGGTTCGCGGAGACCCTCGAGCGCGTCTGCGTCGAGACGGTCGAGAGCGGGAAGATGACCAAGGACCTCGCGCTCCTGGTGGGAGGCGACCAGGCGTTCCTGACCACGCAGGAGTTCCTGGACGCGATCGACGAGAACCTTCAGAAGGAGATGGACAAGTGAGCGACACCCCCGTCAAGGTCACGGTCACGGGCGCCGCCGGGCAGATCGGCTACGCGATCCTGTTCCGGATCGCGGCCGGGCAGATGCTGGGCCCCGACCGGCCGGTGGAGCTTCGCCTGCTCGAGATCCCCGACGCGCTCAAGGCGGCGGAGGGAACGGCGATGGAGCTCGACGACTGCGCGTTTTCGCTCCTTCACCGGATCGAGATCACCGACGACCCGAAGCTCGCCTTCGAGGGCGCCAATGTCGCGCTCCTGATCGGCGCCCGTCCCCGCGGCAAGGGGATGGAGCGCTCTGACCTGCTGGAGGCGAACGGGGCGATCTTCAGGCCGCAGGGCGAGGCGATCAACGTCCGCGCCGCCGACGACGTCAGGGTGCTGGTCGTCGGCAACCCGGCGAACACGAATTGCCTGATCGCGATGTCGAACGCGCCCGACGTCCCGCGCGAGCGCTTCAGCGCGATGATGCGCCTCGATCACAACCGCGCGATCAGCCAGCTCGCCAACAAGGTCCAGGTCCCGGTCACGAAGGTGAAGCGGATGACCACGTGGGGCAACCATTCGCCGACTCAGTACCCCGACCTCACGCACGCCCTGGTCGACGGCACGCCCGCCTGGGACGTGGTGGACGACGAGGCCTGGATCGCCGACGAGTACATCCCCCGCGTCGGGAAGCGCGGCGCCGAGATCATCGAGGCGCGCGGCGCGTCCAGCGCGGCGTCGGCGGCGAACGCCGCGATCGACCACGTCCGCGACTGGATGCTCGGCACGCCCGACGGCGACTGGGTCTCGATGGCCGTGCCATCCGACGGTTCCTACGGGGTCGACGAGGGCCTGGTCTCCGGTTTCCCGTGCACCTGCTCGAACGGCGAGTGGGAGGTCGTCGACGGACTGGAGATCGACGACTTCTCGCGCCGGCGGATCGACGCGTCGGTCACCGAGCTTCGCGAGGAGCGCGAGGCCGTCGACGGGCTCGGATTGCTCTGACCGCGCGGCCGGCCTGGATTCAGGCCGGGTGGTACGTCCGGCCGTCCTTGCGGACCCGGCCCTCCTTCTCGAGGTCGCCGAGCACCCGGTAGAGGTAGTTCGGCTTGATCTTCATCCGCTCGGCGATCTGCGAGGCGGAGATCCCGGGCGAGTCGGTGACCAGCTTCACCGCCTGGTCGGCCCGGGTGCCGCCGCGCCGCCGCCGGCGCCGGCGGGTTGGTTGCGTCGCAGCCGCGCGCGAGCGGCGTGGACGTCCAGGGCCGCGACGACCCTCGCGGCCGCCGGTGAGGCTGGCGAGCGCTCGCTCGAGCTGGCTGCGCTCCGCATCGAGCTCGCGGATCCTCTCCCGGATCAGGTTGGTGGCCTCATCGACCGTCTTGGAGTTCGTCGGCATGTTCCCTTCTTTGTAACTGTGAAATCGACAGCAGTTCCACAGTAACGCTAAGGGAAAACCGCGTGCCGGCTAGTGACGGCGGGTGCGAGGCAGCGTGCGGAACACCACGTCCCAGATCGGTGTGGAGACACCGAACCCGTAGCGGTGGTCCTGGAAGTGATGGCGCATATGCTGCTCGCGCAGCTTCTTTCCCAGGTCCGACTTCGGCACGAAGTGGTGGAGGTAATAGTGCGTGTAGTCGTAGGCGAGGTATCCGGCGAGGAAGCCGGCGAACAGCGGGAACGCCGTGGGCAGACCGAACACGAGCCAGAAGATGCCGAAGAAGAGCGCCGCGAGCGGGATGCTCGCCGCGGGCGGCATCACGAGCCGCAGGCGATCGTTCGGGTGGTCGTGGTGGACACCGTGGATGATGAAGTGGAGCCGGTGTCCGATCGGATGATCGGGATCCCAGTGAAAGAGCTTGCGGTGAAGCCAGTACTCGGAGAGCGTCCAGATGAGCAGGCCGGCGGCGAACAGCAGCACGAGCTCGAGCGCGCTCTGGCCGCGGTTGGCGCCCAAAACGATCAAAACGACGATCGCAGGCACGAAGATGAGCGCCGGAACACTCGGATGGATGCGCGAGAAGAAGTCGAGAAATCGGTTCTGGAAGAGCGGCGGTGAAGCGCTCAACCGCGCGGTTCGCTCGTGTGCCATGCGCCGATTTTAGCCTCCGGAATTTCGGTCCGCCTAATGGAGCGCGCTCTCGCGTACGAGAAGCGCCGGCTGGCGCGGCGGCACGAGCCCGCTCGGGTTGTCGGGCCGGAAGGTCGAGCACGGCTCGTCGAGGTCGAGCGCACAGAGGAGGTTGCGATGAAAGAAGCAGTCCTCGCAGCTCTGACCGTTCTTGCGGCGCCGCTTCGAGGTGCCCTTGCGCCTCAGGCCCAGCGCCTCGGCGATCTTCGTCGCCTGTTCCGCCTCGGTCAAGGTTCCAGCCCCTCCTCGGTGATCTCGACGTGACTCGACCCGATCATCTCCCACCCACCCGGGCCGCGTCGGACGCGTTCTCGCAATACGCCGGGTTTTCAATTTTCGGCCTCGCGCGCGAATCACGGCGTTTGCGGAATTTGTTCCGCGGCAGTGAGATACCCCTAGAGTCCCGCCGACGATGAGGATCACTGTGCTCGGCAAGTCGCCGGCATGGCAGGACTCGGGCGGGGCGTGCAGCGGGTACCTGATCGAGGCCGGTGGGACGCGCCTGCTGCTCGACTGCGGCAACGGGGTGTTCGCGAAGCTCCGCGAGCACTGCGACTACACGGACGTCGATGCGGTGCTGCTCTCACACGTGCATGCCGATCACTTCATCGACCTGATCCCCTATGCGTATGGGCTCCTGCTCACGCCGCGCCAGCAGCCGGTGCCGGTCGCCGGCCACCCCGGCACGTCGGACCCGGCACGGCCGCGGCTGATCGTGCCGCCCGGTGCCCGACAGGTGTTCCGCCAGGTCGTCGGCGCCTGGGGCGATGAGGAGCTGAT
Source organism: Solirubrobacterales bacterium (assembly GCA_035296705.1). Lineage (GTDB taxonomy): Bacteria > Actinomycetota > Thermoleophilia > Solirubrobacterales > 70-9 > WHSW01. Next base: position 85 of record DATHAL010000031.1, on the reverse strand, counting down.
CGAGCAGGCCTTCGCGGTCGAGGATTACGACGCCGACTCCGAGGTCGCGATCGGCCCGCTCAGCGCCACCTTCGCCGAGGTCCCG
>DATHAL010000030.1:0-5208 GCA_035296705.1 Solirubrobacterales bacterium | reverse complement strand
GCTGCGTGAGCTCCGCGAGATCCTCGAGCCGGCGCTCGAGCTGCTGCCGCTCCCGGACGACGTGGAGCTTCCTCCAGAGGACGCCGAGACCTTCGCCGAGAACGCCCTCGACAAGGCCTGCGCCGCGCACGAGGCCACCGGGATGGCGGCGATCGCCGACGACTCCGGCATCACCGCTCGCGAGCTCGATGGACGGCCCGGCCCGCGCTCCGCGCGCTACGCGGGCCCCGACGCCACCGACGAGGAGAACCTGAACCTGCTGTTGAGCGAGCTCGCCGGCAAGGAGGACCGCTCGGTGGCCTATGTCGCCGCGCTGGCATACGTCGACGGCGATGGGAACGAGCACGTGGTCGAGGGTCGCTGCGAGGGAACCCTGGCCGAGCGCCCCCGCGGCACCGGCGGCTTCGGCTACGACCCGGCGTTCGTCCCCGTGGACACGGGGCCCGACGACGACAGGACGATGGCCGAGCTCGACCCCGCGGAGAAGCACGCGATCAGCCACCGGGGACGAGCGGCGCGCAAGCTGGCCGAGTTGCTGGGGGCCACATCGTGAGGGGCACCAAGTCGCGCGCCGCGACGATCAGCGTCGTCTCGAACTCGCTGCTGATCGCGCTGAAGATCGCCGCCGGCGCGATCACGGGATCGATCGCGATCCTGACCGAGGCGGTGCACTCCGGGATCGACCTGGTGGCCTCGGTGATCGCGCTGGTCTCCGTCCGCAAGGCCGACGCGCCCCCGGACCGCGAGCATCCGTACGGGCACGAGAAGGCCGAGAACCTGGCCGCGGCGATCGAGGGCATCCTGATCCTGATCGGCGCCGCGGTGATCGTCTACGAGGCGACGCACCGCCTTCTGGTGGGCGCCGAGCTCGAGCGGCTGGGGGTCGGGCTGGCGGTCGTCGGGTTCTCGGCGGTGGCGAACTTCGGCGTCTCGGCGTACCTGTATCGCCGGGCGCGGGTGCTGCGCTCGGCGGCGCTCGAAGGCGACGCCGCCCACCTGCGCACCGACGCGCTCACCTCGATCGGCGTCTTCGCCGGCCTGGGGCTTGTGGCGATCACCGGCGTCGACGTGTTCGACCCGATCGCCGCCATCGTCATCGCCGTGGCGATCGTCGCGGCGGGCCTACGGATCCTGACGCGCTCCTCGCGGGTGCTGATGGACGAGGCGCCGCCGCCCGAGGAGCTGGACCGCATCGAGGCTGCCATCGCTCGCGCTCGTCCGGAGGAGATGGTCGGCTATCACAAGCTCCGGGCCCGGCGGGCCGGCGCCCGGAGTTACATCGACATGCACATCCAGTTCCGCGACGGCACCACGCTCGAGGACGCCCACTCGCTCGCCCACGGGCTGCGCGCCGCGATCGAGGCCGAGATCCCGGACTCCGACGTGCTGATCCACGTCGAGCCCGAGGGAGCCAGGCACGACCCGGACACAGAGGAGACCGAGCCCTACCGGGCCGGCTAGAGCAGGTTCACGGCCGCCGAGAGCCCCACCGCGCCCACCACGATCGGGTAGCCGATGTAGCCGTTGAGGACCAGGACCAGCGCGCCGATGGCGCAGATGATCACGACCGTAAGCCAGGAGGCCCGCTGAAGCGACACGGCTATATATGTTGGCGTAGTGAACAGCGTCAATGCCGAGCGACTCCCCACCGAGGCCGCCGAGGCCGCCGTCGGACGGCTTCGCGAGATGTCGGCGGACCTTCGAGGATGCGCGCTGCTGGGCCCCGGCGGAGAGGTGCTGGCAGCCACGGGCGAGGCAGACAAGTGGGGCTCGGCGGCGGCCGAGCTGCTCGCCGCCGCCGATTCGGCAGGCGGCGAGCCGGCCGGTCACGTCCACGTGGCGACCGAGGATGGCGAGGCGTTCGCCGTGCGCGAGAATGGCCTGGCGATGGTCGCGGTCGCCGATCGCTTCACGTTGGCCTCGCTCATGATCTTCGACATGCGGGCGGTGGTGCGGGATCTTGCCCGGGAGACGAGCTGATGGTGCCGAAGCCCCAGCGCACACTGATCGACCGCGTATCGGGATACGCGGAGGAGGCCGCGGCCTTCATGCGCCGGCGGCGCATCACGCGAAAGCCGTTCGCGCGCGTTCACTACAAGGGTGGCCGGGTCGTGGCTTACCCGTCCGACACCGAGGAGGGACGAGCTCTGTTCCGTGCCGCCGCGAATCTGATCGACGCCGCGCGCTGAGTATGGGCGGGGTCCGGTGATGAATCCGAACGCGCCGCCGCTGGTCGAGGCCGAACTCGCCACGAGCGTCGTGGAGCGCGCGCTGCGAAACGGCGGGGACTTCGCCGAGGTCTTCTGTGAGCAGCGCGACGGCCTGGGCCTGGCCGTTGACGAGTCGCGGGTCGAGCGCGTGCAGCGTGGCGCCGAGCGGGGCGCGGGCGTTCGCGTGGTGCGCGGCGAGACGACCTACTTCGCCCATGTCGATGGCCTGGGAGAGGGGGACCTGGAGCGCGCGGCCGACGCCGTGGCCGCGGCGGCGCGCGGCGAGCGAATCGATCCCCAGGCGCTCGAGGCCGTGCGGGCCGCCCGCCCCCAGGACATCGCCACCCCGCCCGGTGACGTCCCCGCCGAGCGCAAGGCCGACCTGCTTCGCACCTGTGATGAGACGGCGAGATCCGCCGGCGGCGAGGTGACACAGGTCATGGCGAGCTACGCGGAGGGCCGGCGCTCGGTCACCGTGGCCAACTCGAATGGCCGCTTCGCGACCGACGAGCGCACGCGGGTCCGCCTGGGTGTGCAGGTCGTGGCGCGGCGTGACGGAACGGTTGAGACCGGCTTCGAGACGCTGGGTGGCCACCAGGGGTTCGAGCTCGTCGAGGGCGGCGCGGCCGAGCGCACGGCCGAGCGCGCCGCAGGGGTCGCACTGACGCTTCTGGGTGCCGATCCCGCCCCAGCGGGCGCCATGCCCGTCGTCGTTGGCGGCGGCTTCGGCGGCGTTCTCTTCCACGAGATGACCGGCCACGGCTTGGAGGCCGACCACATCCAAAAGGGTGCCTCCGTCTACGCGGGCAAGCTGGAGGAGCAGGTCGCCGCGACCCACCTCGATGCCTTCGACGACGGCCGCCTCCCCGGCGAGTGGGGCACCGACGGGATCGACGATGAGGGGACCCCCACGCAGGCCACCGTGGTCATCCACGAGGGCCGGATCACGTCCTATCTCTACGACCTGGTGCGGGCGCGCAAGGACGGCGTCGACTCCACCGGCAACGGCCGGCGCGAGAGCTTTCGCCATCTCCCGATCCCCAGGATGACCAACACCTACATCGCGCCGGGTAAGGCAAAGGCCGAGGAGCTGATCGCCGAAATCGACAGGGGCTTCTATGCGGTCTCGTTCGCCGGCGGCCAGGTGGATCCGACCACGGGCGACTTCGTCTTCGGCGTCTCGGAGGGCTACCTGATCGAGAACGGCGAGAAGACCAAGCCGTGCCGCGGCGCAACCCTCATCGGCAACTGCCTCGACACGCTGGGGAAGATCGACGCCGTCGCCTCGGACTTCGAGATGAAGACGGGCTTCTGCGGCAAGGGTGGCCAGACCGTCCCGGTGGGGACCGGGCAGGGGCACGTCCGCATCCGCGAGCTCACCGTGGGCGGGACGGCGGTCTGATGGACCTGGCGCAGATCGCGGAGAACGCCGTCGAGGCGGCGGTGAGCGCCGGTGCCGCCGACGCCGAGGCCTACGTCGAGGACTCCGTGGGCCGCGAGATCCGCATCTTCGACGGCGAGGTGGAGAGCCTCACCGAGGCCGGCCAGAGGGGGCTCGGGGTGCGCTGCTGGATCGACCACCGCTCGGGCTACGCCTACGGTACCGACCTGACCGACGACGGCCTGCGGGGGCTCGCCGCCGGCGCGGTGGAGGCCGCGCGGGTCGCCGACCCGGACGAGTTCGCGGCGGCGCCCCACGCCGCCGACGGCGAGGCGCCGGAGATCGCGGGGCTTGTCGATCCCAGCCTCGCGAGCTGGGCGACCGAGCAGAAGATCGAGCTCGCCCAGGCCATCGAGCGCGCGGCCCGCGCGGCCGAGGAGCGCGTCGTCGCGGTCGAGACGACCGTTTACGCCGACGACGAGCAGCGCGTGGCGCTCGCGTCCTCCACCGGCCTGTCCGGCGCCTGGGAGGCGACCACCGCCTTCGCGTACCTCCAGGCGATCGCCGAGGGCGACGGCGACAAGCAGACTGGCCTCGGCTTCGGCATGGGCCGATCGCCGCAGGCGCTCGACCCCGAGGAGATCGGCCGCGAGGGCGCCGAGCGCGCGGCGTCGCTCCTCGGCGCCACCAAGCCCGCCTCGCGCACCTGCCCCGTGGTGCTCGACCCGATCGTCGCCGCGAGCTTCGTGGGGATCATCGGCGGAACGCTTTGCGCCGACTCAGTGCAGCGCGGCCGTTCGCCGTTCGCCGGCAAGATCGGCGAGGAGGTGGGCTCGGCGGCGCTCACGCTCACCGACGACGCGGTCGATCCAGAGGGCCTCAACTCATCGCCCCTCGACGCCGAGGGCTCGCCCCGCGGGCGCACCGCGCTGATCGAGGCGGGCACGCTGGCCGCGTACCTCCACGACTCCTACACGGCCCGGCGCCAGGGCGAGGGCACGCGCACTACCGCAAACGCCTCGCGCTCCGGCTACCGCTCGCCGCCCACGGTGTCCACGTCCAACCTCGTCGTCGCCCCCGGGGAGAAGTCCTTCGACGAGCTCCTGGCTGAGGCCGACGGCGGCGTATACGTCACGGACGTCGCCGGCCTTCACTCCGGCGTCAACCCCGTGTCGGGGACCATCTCGGTGGGCGCGACCGGCCGGCTGATCGAGGGCGGGGCGCTCGCGGCCGCCGCCGACGAGTTCACCGTGGCCTCTGATCTCACCTCGATGCTGAAGGCGGTGGCCGCCGCCGGCAGCGATCCCCGCTGGGTCCCGTTCGGTGGCTCGGTGAAGGCGCCTGTGCTCCTGATCGCCGAGATGGCCGTCGGCGGCGTCTGACAGGACGCCCCTCGTCTAGGCAGTGGGGTTGGCGCCGTCCTCGACCGGGGTCGGCGTGCCCAGGTGAAATCCCTGCGCGTAGTCGACGCCCAGCTCGCCGATGAGGTTCAGGGTTCGCTCGTCGTTCACACGCTCGCCCACCGTCTCTCGCTTCAGGGTCTTCGCGACACCGACGATCGCGCTCACGATTTCGCGGTCCAACCTGCTTGCGGACAAGCCGCCGATGAGCTCCCCG
>DATHAL010000029.1:0-2642 GCA_035296705.1 Solirubrobacterales bacterium | reverse complement strand
CGTCAGCCGATTCGCTCGGACAGCCCGATGAGAATGCCCTCCGGGCCTCGGACGTAGCAGAGCCGATACACGTCTTCGTACTGGACCACTTCGTCGACGAGCTGCGCGCCGTGCTTCCGCAGGCGGGCGAGCGTATCGTCGAGGTCGTCCACGGCGAACATGACACGCAGGTAGCCCAGCGCGTTCACCGGGGCGTTCCGGTGATCGGCGACCACAGGCGGCGCGAGAAATCGCGAGAGTTCGATCCGGCCGTGGCCGTCCGGCATACGCATCATCGCGATCTCGACGCGCTGGTCGCGCAGTCCAGTGACACGCCCTGACCAGTCTCCTTCGATCATCGCTCGCCCTTCGAGCTCGAGGCCCAGCTCCGCGAAAAACGAGATAGCGGCATCAAGCGATTCCACCACGATGCCGACGTTGTCCATCCGTTGAAGCGCCACGCGGCCATTCTCGCGGATCGCAGACGATCACCGGTGTCCGCAAGGCACGCGGGATCGATGTCCTACCTCTGGTTGCGCGAGCCTCCTCTCGTCCGATGCTCCGCCTCGGGGGGTGGGCCGGCAGGTCGCCCCAGTTGATATGAGAGCGCACCTCCTTGCCAGGGAGGGCCTCGATCGCTGGGCCTACGTCTCAAGGGCCTCAAATTGGCTTGAAAACACGCTTTTGCGATGGTCTGCATATCGGCGTGGCGATCAAACGATGTCTTGGGGACAGATGCCGGGGCACTCGGCGCCCGTGCCGGCGCCACGATCGAGCTGCGAATCGACGATCCCGAATCCGCGGGCGCCCGCGACTGACGAGTGGTCTTCAGGCCTCGCCGCCCCGCCGCGCGACCGCCGCGACGAGGAGGAATAGCGCCGCTGCGGCTGCCGCGCCGAGGAGCCCGGCGGCGAGGCCGTGTCGGGCGGGAACAGCGGCCGCCAGGAGGGCCACGGTTGCGCCGGCGAACGCGAGCAGCGCAGCGACGAGCAGGCGCCCCACCAGGACGGCGGTGACAGCCGGTCGCTCGACCGCCGCGTCCGGCGCCGGGCCGCGGGACAGAGAGACGAGCTCGCACAGGATGAGGACGGCGGCGGCGAGGAGCGGAATGCTCCGAACGGGGGCGTCTTCGCCGTAGAGGGCCGCGAGCGCACCGAGAACGGCGCCGAGACCGAGCGCCGCAGCTGCGGCGGCGCGCCGAAATCGTCTCCCGCTCATCGTGCCGCAGCGAGGGCTTCGACGGGAGCGGCGATCGGCTCGTCGGGTCCCAGCGACGCGAGCGCGATCCCCGCGCCGGCGAGCCGCGTTCGGACGGCGTCCCGCTCGAGCAACCAGGTTCGCCAGGCGATCGGCCCGGCGGCGGCCTCGGCGTCGGCGAGGTACGGGAGCGGATCGACCTCGACGATCGAGACCTGGTAGCCGCGGCGGCGGAGATTGAGGAGCGCGCGCGTGACGCGCCAGTCGAGCCGCGGCGTCAGCGCGACGATCAGCGACTGGGGCGGGAGCATCCGGCGCGGGATGAGGCTGGTGTCGCGCCAGCGATACGTTCGCGCGACCTCGCTCTCGAGCAAGGCGTCCGCGATCCGATACTGCTGGCGCAGGCCCGAGCCGGGGATGATCCACTCGATGTCGCCGCCGAAGCGGAGGAGCCCGACGCGGTCGCGCTGGCGGAGATAGGCCTCGGTCAGTGATGCGGCCGCGCGTACGGCGTGGTCGAGCGTGCTCGCCGCGCTCGTCGCGGCGGCTCCGAGCGCGTCGAGGAAGACGACGACGTCCGAGCTCCGCTCGGGCAGCCGATCGTTGACGAGCAGCCGGCCGCGGGCGGCGGTCGCACGCCAGTTGATCCTCCGGGCGCGCTCGCCGGGGGCGAGGAACCGGAGCTCCGCGAACTCGATGCCTTCGCCGGCGACCGCAGCTGGACGGCTGCCGGTCACCGGGCGTGTCGCCCGCGGCCCGGCGAGCCGCCGCAGCCTCTCGACCGACGGGTAGACCCGCAGCGTCGTGGTCGGCTCGACGACGAGCTCGGCGCGACGGAGGTGAAGCTGATCGCGCGCCGAGAGCCGGATCGAGGCGATGCGGAAGGCGCCCCAGCTAGGGCAGTTGATCGAGTACTCGAGCGTCCGCGTCTCGCCCGCATGGAGCGCAAGCACGCGCCGCGTGGGCGCTCCGTCCCGATCGAGGCGTTCCGGCAGCCGCAGCTCGACGTCGAGCCAGGGGCATGCGTCCGACGCGGCAAGCGTCAGCTCGAGCTCGACCCGCCCGCCCTCGATCACGCGATCGGCGGAGACCCGGACGGTCGCTTCGGGCAGCCGAGGCGGCCGCGCCGCGAGCCCGAAGAGCAGCGGCACCAGGAAACCGGCCCCGACCGCGACCAGCGCCGGCTGCGCGGTCGCGAGGCCGGCGAGGAGCCCAGCCGAAGCGACGACGAACCAGACGACGGCGCGCTGCTCGAACGTCACCACGATTCGTCCAGGACCGGCACCGGAACCGACGCGACGGCCGACCGCACCGCTTCGGCCGGGTCGATCCGCTGCACCCAGAGCTCCGGCGCCAGCGTGAGCCTGTGCGCGAGGGCGGGGATCGACACCGCCTTGATGTCGTCCGGCGTGACGAAGTCGCGGCCGAGATACGCGGCGCGGGCGCGGGCCAGCTTCATCAGTGCG
>DATHAL010000028.1:0-14054 GCA_035296705.1 Solirubrobacterales bacterium | reverse complement strand
CGCCACCGAGGAGCTGATGGAGCGCTTCTTCCCCGGCGCCTATGAGCGCGTCGATCCCGGCGCCGACCACGACGTCGAGGAGTGGTGGCCGGAGTTCCCGCGTCAGGAGGGGCGCCACCGCCGGCGGATCGCCTTCTGCCTCGAGGAGGAGCACGGCGCGCTGCGCCTCTTCCTGCGCGCGCTCCGGCGGCTCGAGCTCGGCGGCGACTGGGAGGCCGCGATCTGGGTCGGCGGCGCGACCGACCTGCGGATCGCACAGCGGCTCCGTGGACACGTGCGTCTCGTCTCGGCACGGGAGGCGCCGCCGGAGCGGCTGATCGCCGGCGCCGACGTCCTCGTTGCCGCCTCTGGCGGGCCGCGGCCGGCACCGGATCTGATCCGCAAGGCGCTCGCCACCGACTCGATCCCGGTCTGCTCGCAACTCGACATCTACTCCGAGCTCACCCGCGACGGCGAGCTGGGGCTCCTCTTCCAGCCCGGCGATGCGATCACGCTTGCGGGGCAGCTCGGGCGGCTCGTCGAATCCGCCCAGCTTCGCGACGAGCTGCGGGGCAGGGTGCGCGGCGTGATCCGCGACTGGCGCGCCGTCGCCGACCAGGTGGAGGCGATCTACGAGCGGATCACGGCCCGGCGCCACGACCCCCGTGGGAACCCGGACCTGCGCCGCCGCGTGGCACGCCGGCGGGCGATCCACGTCGACCTCCACATGCACACCGATCACTCCTCCGACTGCGCGACGCCGGTTGAGACGCTGCTCGCGACTGCGGCGGAGGTCGGGCTCGGTGCGATCGCGATCACCGACCACAACGAGATCTCGGGGGCGCTCGACGCGGCGAGGATCGCGGACGACTTCGGCGTCAACGTGATCGTCGCCGAGGAGGTGAAGACGGCCGAGCAGGGCGAGGTGATCGGGCTCTTCCTCAACGAGAGGATCGACCGCGGGATGACGATGGCGGAGACGGTTGCCGAGATCCACCGTCAGGACGGCCTCGTCTACGTCCCGCACCCGTTCGACCGCCTGCACTCGGTGCCCGACTACGAGCACCTGCTCGACATCGTGGAGCAGATCGACATCCTCGAGGTCTTCAACCCCCGGGTCGCGCTCACGGCCTTCAACGAGGAGGCGGAGCGGTTCGCCGCCAAGTACCGGATCGTGCCCGGCGCCGGCTCCGACAGCCACGTCGCGCAGGGGCTGGGGAGCGTGATGATCCGCATCCACGACTTCGACGGCCCGCAGGAGTTCCTCGAGGCGATGCGCGACGCCGACATCGTCCGCAAGCACAAGAACCTCGTCTACGTGCAGGCGCTCAAGTGGCTTCAGACCGGCGGCGGGCGCGGCGGCAGGCGTCGTGGCGGCGCCCACCCCGCCGCGCACCCGGCGGGCAAGGGTTGATGCAGCCGCCGAGGGACAGAGGAGGCGGTGCCGGGCCGTCAAAGAGTCCGAGGGGCTCGCGGAGCGGGCCCGGAGCCATGGGCGTGCCGACCACCGATGACGAGATCCAGGAGAAATACCTGGAGCGAGCGATTCGCGAGCTCAACCAGCTCACGCATCGCCTCCAGGAGTGCTCGCATTGCCCGCGCGGGAACCTGATGCCGGTGCTCGGGTCCGGCCACCCGCAGGCCGACGTGATGCTGCTCAAGCTGGCGCCGACGACCGCCGAGGTCGAGGAGGGCGTCGCGTTTTACGGCCGCTCCGGCAACGCCCTGATGAAGAGCTTCAAGCGCCTCGGCATCGACCCGCTGTGTGTCTACGGCACGCTCTGCGTGAAGTGCCCGGTCTCGGACCCGGGGCTCGCCGGCGGCGAGTGCGTGGAGCGAATCGTCGAGGAGATCGCGATCGTGCAGCCGCGCTGCATGGTGGTCATGGGCGAGCGCGCGCTTGAGACAATCAACGACGTCGGCGTGCCGATGGCGCGGCCGCTCGAGCCGGTCACGGGCGAGATCCAGAAGCTGACGCCGTCGATCGACGCGCTCTATGTCCCGGACATCGACGAATGTCTCGACTCCGAGGAGTCGAAGCGCGCCTTCTGGTCGGCGTTCCGGGTGCTCGGCGACTGGTACGCCGAGCTGCCGCCCTACTGATCGGAGCGGCGCGGCCCGCCCCGCGTTACTCGAGACCGACCTCCTCGGCCGGATCGGCCGCCGGCTCCTGCTCTGCGGCGCAGATCGTGCAGAGAACGGGTGAGGAGCCGCGTTCGAGCGCGAGGCTCTTCTCGGCGTCGGTGAGCGTCGCGCCGCAGTTCTCGCACCGCTGGGGCAAGTCGGCGATCGTGCGTTCTTCGAGATCCGGCATGGTGCGAGGCTAATACCCGCGAAGGGCCACGGTCAGACTCACGTTTCGCCCCGCCCGCCTGGCGGCGCTCAGGGCACCGCCGCCTCGGCGAGCCCCGTCATCGCGTCGACCGTGGCGCTCGCGAGGCCGCGGACCACGATCACGTCGAGTGCCTTGTAGCCGGCGAGCTCCCGCTGCGCGTCGGTGGTCCCGGCCGCGGCGACCCCTACGGATCCCTCCGGCTCGCCCAGCCTCGCGAAATGGTTTCGATAGCCATCGTGGAGGTCGCGGTAAAAAGACTCCTCCTTCGCGAGCCGCTCGCCGGCGTCCGGCCCGACGGCGGTGCGGACGTAGCCGAACACCGGCGGCGTCTCGCGCCCGGCCTCCGACGCCCCGGCCTCGACGTGCTGGCGGGCGTCGGCGGCGAAGGCGGGCGTCATCCAGTTGAAGAAGACGCCGTCATAGGCGGAGCCCGCGAGCCGGCACATCTTCGGGCCCATCGCCGCGAGCACGAGCCGGACGCCTCCAAGCGCGTCGCGCAGCTCGCCGTGCGCCTCGCGCATCCGAGTCAGCGGCCGCTCGGAGAAGCCGGCGCCGACGCCAAGCCAGAGCCGCGAGCGATCGATTCCGAGTCGCTCAACGTGCCCCGCGATCTCCTCCGGCGAGTGGCGGTCGAGCGCCATCACGGCGACGCCGAGGTCGAGCTCGGGCGTGGCGTCGGCGAACGTCGCCACGGTCTCGAGCCCGAGCGCGCCCGGGTGGTCGTTCGACCACATCGAGCCGTAGCCGAGGTCGCGGCAGCGCGCTGCGAGCGGGCCGGCGACCTCCGGATCGAGCCCCGCTGCGACCCCGAACCCGCGCGAGCTCAACGCTCGAGCACCGCCACGCACTCGACGTGCGGCGTCTGCGGGAACATGTCGACCGGCTGCACGCGGCGCAGCGTATATCCGGCCTCCGTGAGCTGCGCCGCGTTCGGCGCCAGCGTGGTCGGGTTACAGGAGACGTAGACGATCCGGCTGGCCTGGCACTCGAGCAGCCTGCGGACGATCTTCTTCGAGAGCCCAGCCCGCGGCGGGTCGACGACGACGACGTCCGGTCTCCCCGCCTCGGCGACGAGCGGCCTGAGCCCGAGTCGCGCATCGGCGTGGACGAAGCGCGCATTCTCGATCCCGTTCAGGACCGCGTTCTGCTCGGCGTCGGCGACGGCGTCGGCCGCACCCTCGAGCCCCCACACCTCCCCCGCCCGGGAGGCGAGCGAGAGGCCGACCGTGCCAATGCCGCAGAAGAGGTCGAAGACGCGCTCCGAGCCGGTGACGCCGGCGGCTTCCGCCGCGAGGCCGTAGAGGCGCTCGGCCATCTCCGTGTTCGTCTGCAAGAACGCGCTGTGCGAGACCCTGAACTTGAGTCCCCCGATCTCCTCGGTCAGGTGCTCGGCGCCGAGCACCCCGGTGGGGCCGTGGGTGCCGCCGCCCGGTCCCTCGACAACGGTGTGCAGGTCGACCGGCGGGCGCGGGATCTCGGCGGGCGAGGTGACGAGGCGCGTCTGGATCTGCCCGGTGCGCCGCCCCTCGCGGACGACGAGGTTGCGCAGCACCCCGGTCTGTGGGCCGGTCAGGTATGGCGGGATCCGCTCGGCCCGGGCCCAGCCGCGCACGGCGTTGCGCGCGGCGTTGTTCGCCTCCGAGGCGAGATGGCAGTCGTCAGCGTCGACGACCTCCGCCCAGCTTCCGCGGCGGTGAAATCCGAGCACGGTCTCGCCGTCGCGCGCGCCGAACGAGTACTCGAGCTTGTTGCGGTAGCGCCACTGCTCGACCGCCGGCACGATCGGGGCCATCTCGAAGCCCTCGAGGCGGCCGAGGCGACGCAGCGCGTCCGCGACCTGGCTCGCCTTCTCCTCGAGCTGGCCCTCGTATGGCATCCCCTGCCACGGAGCGCCCGGGCACGGGTCGCCCTCGTGCAGGCAGCGGTCCGGGATCCGGTCGGCGCCCGGGCGCACCAGCTCGATCGCCTTCGCCTCGCCGTAGTCGCGCTTCGCCCGTGTGAGTCGAGCGCGGACGCGATCGCCGGGCAGCGCGCCGGTGACGAAGACGACGTAGCCGTCGGCCCGCGCGACTCCGCGCCCGCCCTGGGCGAGAGAGTCGACGTCGAGCTCGAGCTCCTGCCCCTGCCGGGGCCGGCTTGCGGTCTCGGGCATCGACCTATGGTTGCAACCGCCGCACCGGGCGGCCGGCGCTACCGCTTGGCGAGTTGCTTGTCGATCGCGTCGAGGATGCCCTTGCGGGCCTTGCCGTTCTTCTCCTGGGTGCGCACCTTGCGGAGCTCGGCGGGCTTCAGGTCCCTGAGACGTGCCCTGACCTGCGCCGCTGTGAGCTGGTCGTAGGCGCTGATCGGCGCTCCGCCGACGCCCGCGCGCCGGCGCAGCCTGTCGACCTCGCCAAGCGGCCGGTCCGCGGCATCGCGCGCCGCGCGGCTCATGCGGCCGGCGGCCTGCGTGGCCTGGCGCCGGGCCGGGCCGGCCCGCGACTCGACCTCCTTGCGCGCCTGCTCGAGCAGCCGCTCGAGCTCGGAGATCAAGTCGTCGGTCGCCTTGCGACCCTTCGCGACCAGGCTGGAGACGAGCTCGTTGGCGTCGCTGCGGGTCATCCGCCCGCGCTTCACGGCGTCGTCGACCGTCTCCTGGAGCCGGTCGCGCGACAGGGTGACGTTCGACTCGAGCGCGGTGCGGCTGCGCTCGAGTGCCTCTCGGAACGCTTGGACGCTCTTGTCGGAGCGCCCAGCCGACGCGCGGCTGCGGGCGTCGCCGCCGCTCGTCGTCCGCTTCGGCTTCGACCGCGCGGTCGAGCCCGCGCGGCTCGTGCCACCTCTTGACTTCGACCGACCGGAACTGCTGGCCATTTGCTCCTCCTCCGCTCTGGCGTGTGGCGCCACTATGTCATTCTCCGCGAGGCGGTGGCGCACCCGCCGAGCGGAAGGCGGCGGCCACCGGTGCGTGGTCGGAGAGCCGGAGAGTTCCACCATCCACCCGCAGCTCGCGCGCCGATGGCGGCAGCGAGGCGGCCGGGGCGACCCGCTCGAGATCACGCGCGAGCAGATGATCCAGCGAGCCCTCGTCACCGCGGCCGCGCAGCCCGAGCTCGCGCTCGAGCCGCTCGTAGACGTCCGTGTCGCGCGGGCGCAGGTTGAGATCGCCGCCAACAAGGAGCGCCGCACCGGCCGCCCATTCCACGGCCGTCCGCGCCGCGGAGAGGAGCTCGGCCTCGGCCTGCGCGCGCCGTGGGGCGCCCGCGCTCAGGTGGAGGTTCGCGACGGCGAGCTCCAGGCCGTCGATGCGCATGCGGGTGAACGACATCATGCGGCGCTCGGGGAGCGGACCGGGGCGCAGGACACGCTCGCGCTGCTCGACGATCTCCGCACCGCGGGCGAGCGTGAGGTTCGAGCCGCCCTCGTTGGAGGCGATCAGGTCCGGGTTGAGGCGGGCGAAGCGCGAGCGCAGGTGGCCGAGCGAGTTGCGCGAGGTGAGCGTTCCGTGCGCCGCCGCGTCACAGGCACGGGCGAGCGATCCCCACCAGCGCGGCGGGCACTCCTGGAGCAGCGCGACGTTCCAGTCGCCGGCGCCGATCACGGCGGCGAACTCCCGCTCCAGGTCGCGGTTCACCTGGACGTAGGTCCCGTCGCTCTCCGTGATCCGCAGGAGCCGCGACCGGCATGTGAGGAGCGCCGGGTTTGGCGGGAAGTCCCGGCCGTGAAAGAGGTTCCAGGTCAGCGCGCGGATGATCACCGGACGTAGAATGCCCGGCTTGAACGGGCCGCCTCGCCATTTCCTGACCGGCGCCGAACTCGGTGCGGACGAGCTCACCGCGCTGCTGGACCGCGCCCTCGAGCTCAAGGCAGGGCGCGCCGGCGCGCTCGGCGGCGACTCGCTCGCCGGCCGGACCGTCGCGATCGTGTTCGAGCGGCCCTCGACGCGGACGCGGATCTCGTTCCAGGTCGCGATCGCGGAGCTCGGCGCACACCCGCTGCCTCTGCGCGGCGACGAGCTCCAGCTCGGGCGCGGCGAGTCGATCTCCGACACCGCGCGCACCCTCTCCGGTTACGTCCACGGCGTGGTGATCAGGTCGGGTTCGGACGAGACCGTTGCGGAGCTCGCCGCGGCCTCCTCGGTACCGGTGATCAACGGGCTGACTCCGGCCCATCATCCCTGCCAGGCGCTCGCCGACCTGCTCACGCTGCGCGAGCGCTTCGGCGAGCTCGCGGGCCTCACCGTCGCCTACGTCGGCGACGGCAACAACGTCGCCCGGTCGCTCGCGATCCTCGGGCGCGCGGCGGGCATCGAGGTGCGAGTGGCGTCGCCGGCGGGGTTCGAGCTCGAGCCAGGGCTCACTGCAACCGCGACCGACGACCCGCGTGAGGCGGTGGCGGGTGCCGACGCCGTCTACACGGACGTGTGGGTCAGCATGGGCGACGAGGCGGAGGCCGAGCGCAGGCGCGCGACGCTCGAGCCCTACCGGCTGGACGATGCCCTCCTCGCCGCGGCGTCAGAGCGCGCGATCGCGCTGCACTGCCTGCCCGCCCATCCCGGCGAGGAGATCAGCGCCGAGGTGCTCTATGGCAAGCGCTCGGCGGTCTGGGAGCAGGCCGAGAATCGCCTGCACGCGCAGAAGGCGTTGCTCGAGCTCCTGATCGCATAGCAGGCGCGTCTGATTCGAGATCGACGCTGGTATAGAACGTCAATCCCGAATCAGAGCGGGGCCTAGACTTCCGAACCCCGGCCCCGTGGTGTACTGGTCAGCACGCTGCCCTTTCAAGGCAGAAGAGCGAGTTCGATCCTCGTCGGGGCTACTCACCGATGCAGCCAGAGATCCACCTCGGCCCGCTCACGCTCCAGACGTTCGGGATCATGTTCGCGCTCGCGTTCATCGCCTCCGGGCTGCTGGTCGCGCGGCGGCTGAAGGAGCTCGGCAGGCCGGTCGACTGGGCCTACGAGATGGTCTTCGCCGCCTTGATCGGCGGAATCGTCGGGGCGCGGCTCGACTTCGTGCTCGAGAACTGGGACGAGGTCTCCGACGACCTGCTCGGCAACATCTTCTCGGGCGCCGGGCTGGTCTGGTACGGCGGCGCGATCGGCGGCGCCCTCGCCGTGATCCTGTGGGCTCGCTGGCGCGGGATCCTGAATCTGGGGCTGCTCGACATCTGCGCGCCCGCCCTCGCGATTGGGTACGGCGTCGGGCGGATCGGCTGCCAGCTTTCGGGCGACGGCGACTATGGCATCGCGTGGGATGGGCCGTGGGCGATGGCGTATCCGGAAGGCACAGTCCCCACCGACGCCACGGTCCACCCGACGCCGATCTACGAGACGCTGGCCATGGGCCTCGTCACCTACGTCCTGTGGCGGCTTCGCTTCTCCTTCCGGCCGGGGCTCCTGTTCGCGCTCTATCTCCTGCTGGCCGGCATCGAGCGCTTCCTGATCGAGTTCATCCGCCGCAACGACGATGTCGCCCTCGGGCTCACGCAGGCGCAGCTCATCAGCGTCGCGATGATCCTCGGCGGCGGGGTCTGGCTCGCCGTCAAGGCACGTCGCGGCGAGCTGCGCGCCCCGGATCCGCGGCAGGCGCCGGCGCCGGCGCGCGCCTGAACCTCAGACCGAGCGCAAAAGCCCGCCGTCGATCGGGATTGACGAACCGGTGATGTAGGCGGCGCGGTCAGAGCAGAGGAACGCAACCAGGTCGCCGAACTCGCCCGGATCGCCGAGCCGACCGGCGGGCACCTCGGCCGCCGCGCCGCGGTGCATCTCCTCCCAGCCGCCCCAGTTCGCGGCAAGCCGGTCGGTCGCGAAGCGCCCGGTCGTGATGTCGTTGACCGTCACCCCGTCGGCGGCGACCTCGCGCGAGAGCGTCTTCAGGAATCCCCGCAGGCCCGGGCGGTGGGAGTTCGAGAGCGCGAGCCCCAGGATCGGCTCCCGCGTCGCGCTCGACCCGACGTTCACGATCCGCCCCCAGCCGCGGCCGCGCATCCCCGGCAGCACGGCCTCGATCAGCACCCGCGGCGCGAGCACTAGGTGCTCATACGCGGCGCGCCAGGTCTCGAGGTCGTCCTCGAGCGCCTCGCCGGGCGGGGGGCCGCCGGTGTTCGTGACCAGGATCTCGACCGGTCCGAGGGTCGCCTCGACGTCCGCAGGGAGCGCGGCCATCCGCTCGAGGTCGGCGGTGTCCGCCTGGAAGGTGGCCGTCTCGCCACCGATCTCGCCGGCCGCCTCGGCGAGGTTCTCCAGTGAGCGACTCGCCATCGCCACGCGAGCGCCCTCGCGCGCGAGCGCGGAGGCGACGCCGCGGCCGATCCCCTTGCTCGCACCGAGGACGAGCGCCACGCGAGCTTCGATGCCGAGATCCACATCTCGCAACCTAGCGATGACGCCTTCGGGGCAGTAGGGTCAGCCCGAGTTGGCGGAGACGGACCTCTACGAGCAGATCATCGCGGCGGTGGATCAGCTCTATGGCGGCGCCAGGGACGGACAGCGAGCTCTCCATACCAAGGGTGCCTGGTGTGAGGGCATGTTCACCCCGACCCCGGAGGCGGCGTCGCTGTCGCGGGCGTTCCACCTGCGCGGCGACCCCGTGACGGCGCTGGCGAGGTTCTCGAACGCGGGCGGCCACCCGCACGCGCATGACGCGGAACGTGAGGCGCGCGGGCTCGCGGTCAAGCTGCGCGGGTCGGAGGGCGAGGAGATCGACTTGCTCGGCACGACCGCCCCGGCCTTCGTCGTGCGCACCCCCGAGGACTTCCTCGAGCTGATGCGTCTGCGCCGGCCCGACCCCGAGACGGGGCAGCCCGACTTCGAGAAGCTCGGCGCGTTCCTCGTCCAGCACCCCGAGGCAACGGTCGCCGTCCAGGGGACGCTCAACGTCGAGCCCCTCGAGAGCCTTGCGACGGCGACCTACTACTCACCGCACACGTTCTGGCTCGTCGACGGCGACGGGGAGCGCCGGGCGGTCCGGTTCAGGTGGGTCTCGGAGGCCGGCGAACACCGGATTCCGGACGACGAGGCGCGCGAGCGCGGCCCGGACTACCTCTACGAGGACCTCGGTCGCCGGCTCGCAGCGGGGCGCATCGCCTTCGAGCTGCGCTTTCAGCTGCCCATCGCCGACGACCCGCTCGACGACGCCACCGCCCTTTGGCCGGACGATCGCGAGTTCGTCTCGGCCGGAAGGCTCGAGCTCGCGAGTCAGGTCGACGACCCCGAGGGCGACGGCCACATCGAGGTCTTCGACCCGACGCGGTTGCCGGACGGCATCGAGGCCTCCGACGACCCGATCCTCCATGCTCGCCCGAAGGCCTACTCGGTCTCCGCGTACCGGCGGCTCGACGACTAGCGCGGGCATCGTGGGCGAGGCGTTCAAGCGCTCCACGCGCTTCGGAATCGCCGGAGTGATCGTCGTGGCCGTGCTCGCGGCGGTGATCGGCCTCACGTTCGGCCAGAGCGGCGATCCGACGATCGTTATGGCGGTGATCCTTGCGCTCGTCTTCGGCTATGTCGCGATCCTGCTCACACTCCAGCGCCGCGACCTCGACACCGCGGCGCGCGGCCCCGCGCTCGGTGCCGGCGCGTCCGGCAACCCGGTCGACGACCCCACGACGGAGGACCAGACCGCCCTCCTCGGCACGCTCGCGATCAAGCCGGTGGACCCGGCGGCCGTCGCCGGCGCCAGCGCGCACGTGTGGGCGTTCGGGCGCCGCTCGATCAACTCCGGCGCCGTGATCATGGTCCTGATCTTCTGCGCCGTCGTTCCGTGGCAGCTCTATCAGGCCTACTGGTCGCTGGTCGTCTTCGTCCCGCTGATCGTGGGCTACGCGGTCTTCCTCACGTTCCGCATGCTCCGCACCGGCGGCGAGCTTGACCGCGCCTACGACGACTCCGCCGCGGCGCTCGAGCCGCTCGGGTTGCGACTGATCGAGCGGCCGCGTGTCGAGATGCGCAAGCGGTTCGACTCCCCGCTTCCCCGGCACGAGGTCGTGGGCGGCGTCGCGTACGCCGGGGAGCGCCACGGCCGGCAGGTCTCGGTCCGGATCGAGGGCGGCTCGCAGACGACCCTCTCGGGCTCCTTCGAGCCGTTCCGCGTGCGCGCGGACGGCGATCGGCTCCACGCTGCGAACGGCGCGCCGCCCGCGGTTGCGGCCGCGGTCGATGCGCTGCCCCCGTCCGCGTACTGGAAGGGCGTCGCCGCGAGCGGCGGGCCGGACGGGATCGCCGTCGGGCGCAAGCGCAGCGGAGGCGAGAACTGGATGCGTGACCTGTGGCTGGCCGAGCGCCTCGCCGCCGCAGCCGGCGCCCGGACCGCCTGAGCTCGCGCGCAAGGCAGAATCAGGCCATGGCCGCACGCCTGCTCTCGCTGGTCGCCGCCCTCGTCATGCTCGCGCCGGCGAGCGCTGCGGCGAAGGTCGTCTACGTCGGCGACAGCCTCGGCGTCGGCACGGCGCCGTACCTCCGCGAGCAGCTCGACGAGGCGATCGACGTCGACGCCGAGACCGGGCGCCCGAGCTCGAGCGGCGTCGACGTCCTCGGATCGCTGATCGGCCCGGAGGACGACGTGGTCGTCTTCGACCTCGGCACGAACGACACGGATCCGGCGGTACTGGCGGACTCTCTCGCCGCGTCCCGCGGGATCGCCGGCGACCGCTGCCTCGTCGTGGCGACCCTGAACCGTCCGCCACTGAACGGAGCTCCCGTCGAGCCGCTCAACCGGGTGATCAGCCGTTTCGCGGCCCGCGACCCGAACTCCGAGGTGGTTGACTGGCGCGAGGTCGCGAGCCGCCAGCCCGGCCTCCTCACCGACGGGATCCACGCCACCGCCGAGGGCTATGCGCTGCGCGCCGGGCTGTTCGCGGAGGTGATCGAGTCCTGTCTCGCGTTCGGGGCGATCGGGGATGCGGCGCCGGCGCCGGCGCCTGCCGGGGGACGCGACCACACCGAACCGGCGCTCGAGCCCGAGCCGACCCCGACTAAGCCGCCGGAACCGAAGCGTCCCCGGCCGCCGCGACCGATCGACCAGGTCGCGGCTGACGTGGCCCGCGCGGTGGCGGTCGGGCTCGACTTCGGCTAAGGCCGGAGCAAGCGCTTGGCGCGGCTGGCGCCGCGCGTCTCGGCGCTCGTGATCTTGGTTCGGACTCGGAGCGCGCCGTGATCGCGAAGCCAGGCGCGCGCCTGGGCGCTCAGCCTCATCGCGACCGCCGCGCGCTCGCCGCCGTCGAGCTCGAACCTGCCCTGCGCGACATCGAACCGCGCCCGCACCTCGATCCGCCCATCGCTGCAGGAGAGGAACTCGCGCGGGCACTTCACCCGCGCGACGAGGCGCCCGCCGCGCAGCTCGAGGCCGTGCCGCGCAAGCTTGGCGCGCGGGTCGCGGCCGACCCAGTCCGGCGCGAGCCTCTTGCCCTTCGGCACGAACTTGGGCGCCGGCGCCCGCACGACCCCGTCGAGCGCGCCCGGCCTCTCGCGCACAGGCAGCCGCAGGTCGAGCTTCGCGACCTTGACCTCCTGCTGCCCGTTCGAGGGCCGGCCGTAGTTGCTGAGTGCGGTGCCACCTGCGTCGGCGGGAAGCAGCTCGAGCTTCGCAACGTGGCCCTCGTCGAAGTGCCAGCCGTTCGGGTGAAGCTGGAAGACCTGCCGCTTCGGCCCGCCCGGGCGCGGCCGCCAGAGCCCACGCGCGATGAGGCGCTCGGTGCCGCCAGGGGCCAGGTCGAGGAGGCGCGCCGCGA
Organism: Solirubrobacterales bacterium; assembly: GCA_035296705.1. Classification (GTDB taxonomy): domain Bacteria; phylum Actinomycetota; class Thermoleophilia; order Solirubrobacterales; family 70-9; genus WHSW01. The sequence goes on along the minus strand of DATHAL010000028.1, from coordinate 2,032 downwards.
CCTGCGAGGTGTCGCCGGCAAGCGTGAAGTTCGCGATCACCGTCGGCGCACCGAGCAGCGTGAAGCCGCCCGGGGGTGCCGGAGCGAGCTTGTAGGTGGCGACGCCCGGCTGATCGGCGCCGCTCGCCTCGGCGCAGGCCCCGCCGCCCGCCACCGGGTCGAACCTGGTCGCGATCGCCGGATCTCCGGCCCCCGCGGCGATCACGGTCGCCGGCTTCGAGCGCATCCTGAGCTCGCCCGGCGCGATCCGCGCCCAGCTCTTCGCGTGGTAGGGCCCCCCTGAGGGCGCCGAGCCGGGGCACGTCTGCGTGAACGCCGTCGCACCCTCGGTCGGCTGATCGCCCTCGCCCCTGATGAAGTGGTCGAACCAGGCATTCTCGGCCTCCCGCAGGGCCGCCTCGACGTCCGCCTTGCCCTGGGCGCGCGGGTGGCCGAAATCGCCGAAGAGGAGGGCCAGGTCGGCGTCGGGGTGCTTGGCGATCAGCCGGTTGTAGTAGCGGATCGTCTCGTCGGCGGGGAAGAGGTCGTCGGTGAACCCGCTCGACATCAGCATCGGTGCGGGCTCGACCGAGGGCTTGACGTAGTACGAGGAGTGGTTCGTCGTGAACTCGTCGACGATCGCCTCGGCAGCATCGCCGTACGGCTCACCCGCGTTGAACAGGTTGCGCCATCCGGTCAGATCGGCGCTCGGGTCGCTCCCCTCCGGGGCGTAGAAGCCCGGAGCGGCGAGACCGCTGACGTAGAGGCCGCTGACCAGCGACTCCTTCTCGACCCCCAGCCGGCCCCTGTACGGGGAATGGCGGATGTAATCCAGCGTCCCTCCGTTCGGCAGCAGCGAGTAGGCGAGGTCCGTCCACGGGATGTTCGGCGCCGCGGCCGCGAGCTGCATCGGCGTTCCGGATGGACTCGTCCACGGGACCAGTGAACCGTCCGGCATCGCCATCCGGTCCTTGAGGGCGCCGAGCGCCATCGACAACCCGCCGCCGTACGAGCCGCCGATCGCACCGACCCGCTGCGGATCGACCAACCCGGCGTCGGCGAGCTCGCCGGCGAAGAGCTGTGCATCGCGGACCTCGTAGCGGTTGTCCATCAGGCGCACGTATCCCTTCGCGCAGCCCGCCGGATCGGCCGCGCGGGAGGCATCCGAGCCGCACGATTCGCGGAAGCCGCGATCGGTCATCGAGAAGGTCGCGTAGCCGCGGTCGACGAAGCGCCGCATCGCCGAGAGGCCGAACTTGCCGCCGCCGTAGCCGTGGAACATCATCATCAGCGGATAGGGGCCGGCGCCGAACTGCGCCTCGTTCGGGAGGGCGACGTTGACGTCGATCGGGACGTTGTCGAAGGTGGGAGCGGTGCTGCGCGGCGAGCTCGAGCCGCAGAAGGTGATGTTGCCCTGGGGCGCACAGGGCACGGCGCCGCCGAGGACGGTCGCGGGCGGAGCGGCACCGGCAGCTTGAGGCGCGGCGAACGCGCCAAGAACGACACCAATCGCCAACAGCTTCCTGCCCTTGATCATCTCTCTCCTTCGGTGGGGGCTCCGCGCGCCGAGGATATCGGTCACCTGGGTGTGAACACGGCCACACCCCGGGGGTTGCGCGGCCCTCCTTGGGGCCCCTGGCCGCGGGGCCGGATCGCGACGAATCTCCTTGCAGCGGCCGAACCGGCCGCGCAGACCACTCAGACGCACAAGGAGAACCTCAGATGAAGACCAAGACACTGAAGGCCACGATCGCCACCGCGCTCGTCGCCCTGGCGGCGGTCCCCGCCTCCAGCCTGGGCGCGACGAAGTTCGGCGCCGAGCTGACCCAGGACACGCAGCCCTCGAACTCGTCCGTGCAGGGGAGCCCGTGCGAGCTCAACGACACGACGCTCTGCACGCGCGTCTCGATGGAGGCCTACGGCCGCCCGGACGGCGGCGAAATCGCGCCGAAGGACGGCATGATCAGGAAGATCAGCGTCATCAGCGCGGGCCCGGACACGTTCCGCTTCGAGCTCGCCAAGGCGAAGCCCGACAGCGAGAAGGCGAAGGTCG